>NZ_DATJYB010000300.1:0-8815 GCF_035499775.1 Mycobacterium sp.
CGAATAGACCTTGTCGGGCGTCGTCGCTGGTCAGCGAAGACGACCAGCAAAAGTTCATCGAACAGGTCGCTTCCCGGATGGGCATCGACGCGTCAATCGATATCCGACCCGCGCTGCTGGTCCATACCAGTTTGGCCACAGTCAAATTCGTACTCGACCGCTGGCTGACCGCCGAATCCGCCACCGGCCCAGCCTTATACGTTCAGATGGAGGAGGCACTGCGAATCACCCTCGCAGGATTCGATTAGCTTTGCACTGCCAACTCGAGACGGTTCAGACGCCGGACCAGGATGCTGGGCAACCACTCTCCGACATCGGCCGCCTCGATCCACGCGGTGCGTGCCAGCAGCTTCTGCAGCACGATTTGGGCTTCCAGCCGTGCCAGCGCAGCTCCGACGCAGAAGTGCACGCCCTTACCGAACGTCAATTGACCTTTCGCGCCGCTGCGATCGAGACGGAATTCGTGTGGCACCTCGAAATGCGACGGATCGCGATTTGCGGCCCCCCACATCAGCAGCAGATGCGAATTGGCCGGCAGCACTGCCCCATCCAGCGTGGTGTCGCGCCAGACGTGGCGGTAGTGGCCGCGAAACGGTGCCTCGAAGCGCAGCACCTCTTCGAGAAATGCGTTCAGTAATTCGGGATTCGCACGCACCTCCTTCTGAATCTCGGGACGATCGGCGAGAACCCACGCGGCACTGCCGAGCAGCGACGCCGTGGATTCGCCCGCGGCGCTGAACAGCGTGAGCATAATCCCAAGTGCCACAATCTGGTCCACCTCACCGGAGGCATAGCGCTGGGCCAAGTCACTGATCAGGCCGGGCGCGGATGCTCCCGTCGTCGCCTTTTCGAAGCGCTCCATGATGTAGCCGGAGAGTTCCATCGCGGCAACGCCGGCTGCGTCCAATTGTGCGTGCGTGACAACGCCGTCCAGCAATGTGGTGGTGGCAAAGCCGAGCCGGATGAGGTTTTCGACGTCGGTATCGGGAAGACCCAGCAGCTTGGCAACCACCATCATCGGCAGCCGGTTTGCTGTCGCACTCGTCCACTCGATGTGCCCGTCCCGCAGATTCTCATCCCAGAGGTAGTCGGCGGTGTGGGCGGCGAACTCCGCGATGGTCCGAACGCGCTTGGCCGACAAGTGCGGTAGCAAGATTTTGCGGTGCGCCGCGTGCACGGGATCATCCGCGGTGGCCAGCGCGTGCATGGCGGCGCCCGGCTCGCCCATGTGGTACGCGGTGACCGTACCGTCATCGTGATAGACCATCGTCGCGGTGAGGTTGGACGAAAAATCTTGGACGCGATTCACCGCCTCGATCACCGCGTCCCAGCCGCACACGGCGTAGAACGACGAATCACCGATACGGTGTACCGGAGCCTCGGCTCGCATCTGGTCGTAGAGCGGATACGGATTCTGCAAAGTCTCGGTGCCGAAGAATTCGGTCGGAGCCAAGACTGCCATCAGTTCAGGCTGAATGCGGGCCTTGGACAGCGTCAATACCGAGCCACAAAGTTGATAAGCGGCCGGCAGCATGCCGCCGGCCTCCGAAATCGCTTGCATCGCACCACCAGCGAATTAGGCTGAGAAAAAGTGGCGAAGAATTCTCACGGTGAGAGAAGTCTTTCCCAGCCGGATTGCACCGCGGAGGAGCGCTGTCGGATGGCACACGACGATTGGCTGGTGGGACGGGATCGCCGAAGCGAAGGTGCCGAACGGATCCACGCCGCGGCCGCCGACCTGATCTCCCGCGCCGGATACGATGCGTTCACCATCGAGGCACTGGCCGCCAAGGTCCACTGCTCACCGGCGACCGTTTACCGTCGGGCCGGCGGTAAATCGGCCATCCGTGATGCCGTCATCGCCATTCACGCGAACCGCATCATCGGCACCGTGCGCGACGCCATCAAAGACTTGACGGGTCCCGACCGAGTGGTGACCGCCACCATCGTCGCCCTCCAACGCCTGCAGTCAGATCCGCTGACTGCACTCATGGGGCCAATGCATTTGGCGCCAGGTAGCGAGTGGCTCACCAATTCACCCGTCGTCACCGCCCTTGCCGGCGAGATGCTTGGCCAGCAGAAGCCTGACCCGCTCGCCGCGCAATGGCTGATCCACGTCTTCCTGGCGCTGTTGTGCTGGCCGCTGAAAGATCCTGCGGCGCAACGTGTCATGGTGGAGCGCTTCCTCGGCGCGTCCTACCGACACGACCGCTCGCGATGAGGCCCGCGATGATCAGCAGGGCGGCATAGACCGCCAGGTGCAGGTTCAGCAGAACCTGCCAAGGGACGCCGGTCCGCTGGAACAGGTACAGACCGATGCGCTGCTGATGGTCGTTGGGAAGCAACACCGACCATGAACCCATCACCGCGAACAGTGGCACGACCGCGACCCACCACCACGCGTTGGCCACGGCCCGATGCATGAGGTACACGGTCATCGGCACCAGCCACACCCAGTGGTGGGTCCAGGTGAACGGTGATGCCGCGGTAGCGCTCAACCCCGCGACGCTCACCGCGAGCAGGGGTTCTCCGTGGCGGTACAGACGCACCGCGATCCACATGCTTATCGCCACCAGGCATGCATCGGCCAGCACCCACAACCAGGTGGCTGGCATCTCTTTCGTGAGGCGGGCGATCGCCCCGCGGAGCGACTGGTTGGCGGGATCGAAGACCCAATTGCTGATTCGGCTGGAGTCGAGGAATTTTCCGCCCCAGTACTGCCATGAGTCCCGCGGAAGGACCAGCCATCCTAACCCGATCGTCGCGGCGAGCGTGGCAACGGCGACCCCGGCGGCTCGCCACTGGCGCAACAGCAGGTAGTACAGGACGAAGTAAGCGGGGGTGATCTTGATGCCCGCCGCGAGGCCGATGCCGATTCCTTTGAGTCGGCTGCCCTCCGGGCGCGACGCGTCCCACAGCACCATCAGCATCAGCAGCAGGTTGATCTGCCCATAGAACAGCGTGGTCCGAACAGGTTCCAGAAACCCGCAGGCGATCGCCAACAGCGCCGAGATGCCGGCCAGGTACGGGGTGATTCGATAGCCCAGTATCCGGAAGCACAGCATCACACAGGCAATCAGCAGCACGACGTTGATGGCCAGCCAGATGTGTTGGTCTGCGTCGTCGGGCAACCAGACGAACGGCACGAAAACCAGCGCGGAGAACGGCGTGTACGTGTAGAGCAGCGGCGTGCAGCAGTCCAGGGGCTTGGTGTAGAGCGGCAGGTCGTTCAGAACATAACGACCGCCGCCGCGGTAGACGTGGAAATCCCAACCGCCTACCAGCAGTCCGATGTCGCGTTCCTGCGGCGTCACGAGGGTGGTCAGCAGCACTATCGAAGCGGCTGCCGCGACGAGCAGGATCACCAGTGTCGACCAACGGAAGTCGAGCTTGCGATGCACTGAGTGAACGTGGTCATCCGCGGACTGGACGGCCGTATCAGCTTCGCGCATCGATGGAGCAGTCCTCTCTCTATGTCTTTGCCGATCGACCGTCATCGCGAAAGTTGGAGCTGGAATAGATGTTTCAGACGGTGTCGCCCGGCGGCGCGGGTTCGACGGTGGTCAGTTCGGTCAGCCCACTGATCCTGAGGACGGGCATGAGGAAGCGGTGGGCGACGAGGTGGATGTGGTCGGCGTGGGTAGCCAACGCGTTGATGGCGGCGCTGTCCAGGTATTCCACCCCGCTGAGGTCGACGAGAAAGATTCCGTCGCTGCGAGTGGCGGCGGCGAGGGCTTGGGTGAATTCGTGGATGTTGCTCAGGTCGATTTCCCCCGCTGCGACCAGCTTGAGTTTCCCGTCGTTGTAGCGCGCGGTGTCGAGGGTGAGGGACGTAGGCACTAGATGATCCTCGCGATCAGGTGAACTGTGGTTCCAGTGGTGTCGGACTGAATATTGACGTCGTGCACGAGGCTTCGCATGAGCGGGATTCCCCGGCCGCGATGGGAGTGGGCCGCCGGTTGCGGCGGCTTCCACGAGCCGGTGTCGGTGATGGTCAAGTGGACCCGGTCGGCCAATGCGTTGGCGCCCAGGCTAATTGGACCTTCCGGACTGTGGCGGTGACCGTGCTCGATGGCGTTGGCGACAGCTTCTCCGGCGGCCACGAGCACTTGCAGAGTTTGATCTGGACCCACCTGAGCTCGGGTCAACCAGGTGCGCAACGCGTTGCGGGTGGGAGCGAGATGGCTGACGTCAGCAGGGAACTTCAGCTCCAGCGGGCTGGGATGGCGGTAGAGCAGCAGGACAACGTCGTCCTGATAGCCGCCGCTCGGCGCGACCCGGGACATGATCTGGTTCGCCAAATCATCCAGTGTCGATGAACGGGCGTCCCGAGCGACGTCGGCGACGCGGGAGATGCCCTGGTCCAGCGGATTGCGGCGACGTTCCACCAGACCGTCGGTGTAGAGCAGCAGGGTTGCGCGCGCGGGAATGGTCACGTGGGCTTCGGGGCGGGTCCAGGCGGGCCGTAAACCCAGTGCGATGGTGTGGCCGTCGTCGAGAATCCGGGTGGTGCCGTCGGCGTGGACCAGGATCGGCGGCGGGTGTCCGGCACTGGAGTAGACCAGTTCGCCGGTCTCGGGATTGAGCACCGCGCAGACGGCGGTCGTGCATTGTGCGCCGGACAGCCGCGCGGCGAACCGGTCCATCCCCTCGAGAGCGGCACTGGGACTGCGGTTTTCGAACAGCAGCGCGCGGCAGGCGCTTCGCACCTGTCCCATCACGGTGGCGGCGGCGAGGCCGTGGCCGACACAGTCGCCGACGATCAACGCGATGCGCCCGTCCTCCAGGTCGACGATGTCGTACCAGTCGCCGCCCACCTGAAGGGGCCGGGTGGCGGCCTGGTAGCGCACCACGAACCCGCTCGGTAGCTGGGCCGGCCCGAGGATTGCGTGTTGCAACGCCAAGGCGGTCTCGCGTTGTTGGTCGACCTGATGCACCCGCTGCAGGCCCTGGCCGAGGCGTCCTGCCAGCACCGTCAGCAAAGTCTGGTCCTCGAGGGTGAACGGCCGTTGCTCGGCCAGATCGATCCAGACGACGAGCACGCCGTCGGGATGCTGCAGCGCGATGCCCGCCGTCCCGGGCGTTGCCGTATTGGGGGTGAGTAGGTCGCCGTCACGCAATTCGCTGAGCGTCCGTTGGGTATCGGATGTCAGGTCGGCCCACTGCGCGCGCTCGCCGACCGATACCACCTGCGGTGCGCCCCAGGCCATCTCCGTAGCGGAACTGCCAGTCAAAAAGGTGACGGCCAGAACCCGCCGTGCCCGCCAGAGCCGGCGCAGTTCTTCGGCTGCGGCGTGCAGCGCGTCGTCGACGGTGTCCGCCTGGGCGAGTTCCTGGTTGAGCGCGTGTTCGCGACCTGCCGCCAGCGCCAATGCAATAGCTGCGTGCCGGGCGAAGTCGCTGACCAGCTCGAGGTAGTCGTTACCGAACGGCGGCTGCTGCGGGTCGCGCGCGACGGCGATCACACCGAGCACCGCCTCGTCCGCAATCAGCGGGATGACGATCGCGGGGCGTTCACCGACATCGGTGAATCCCTCAATCGGGTACTCGAACGAATCAGTGATCAGCGGTACGCCCCGGCGCGCGACACCACCCGTGGTAGAGCCGTCCATCGGGACCTGCCGACCGATCACCTCCGAGGCATATCGACCTGCCGTTGCGGCCACGACAAGGGCGTCGACCTCAGCTGCGGGCAAATCGGGCTCCCGGGGAACCAGCAGAATTGCCTGCTCAGCACCGGCCAACTCCAACGCTCGGTTCACGATGAGCTGCAACGGCCCCGTCTGCGGGTCGCCGGACAACAGCGCGGTCGTGATCTCGCGACTGGCCTTCGTCCATTTCGCCGTTTCCCGCTCTCGCTCGAAAAGTCGCGCGTTGTCGATCGCGGCGGCCGCCGCCGTGGCCAATGCCCGCACGGCGCCCTCCTGGGTGGCGGAGAACACTCGACCAGGCCGGTCGTCGGCCAGGTAAAGGTTGCCGAAGTTGGCTGCCCGCACGGTGATTGGTATTCCGAGGAGCGCCCGCATCGGCGGATCATGCGCGTGCAGTCCGGTGGCCTGGGGATGAGCACTCAGATCATCGACGCGGAGACCGTCACCTACCGGCAGATCGGCAAGTTGACGCGCCGTGTCGGCATCGATTCCCGCATGGACGAAAGAAACCAGGGTGCCGTCGGATGCATGGATGCCGAGGGCTCCGAAGCGGGCGCCGGTCAGCTCCATCGCCGCGTTGACGACTCGATGCAACGTCACGTCCAGGTCCAGGTCCGAACCGATCTCGACGATGACCCGCACTAGTTGCTCCATCTGGTCGCGAGCGGCCACCAGCTCGTCAAGTTGTTCATGCATTCGGCCCACGAGCTCGCGCCGACCCGGCCAGGTGAACGCGGATTCACCCCGGTCGTTGTCCCCCACGGACACAAACTTAATTCTCGATTCCGCGCCTCGTTCCGTTTTCCGGGATTTGGTCGGGCCGGCGGCGGCAAGATCACCGCTCTCGACGGCTATTTCAGCACGGCTGTGTCGAACCAATGACAAAGGAGCAGTGCGACTTCCAAGTCGAGTCGATCATCGCCGATGGGTCTGCCACGACGCTCGAGCGCGCGCTGCACGCGGTATTTCACCGAGTTGACGTGCAAATGCAACTGATCGGCGGTGGCCTTGAAGCTGGACCCGGCGCGCAGAAACTCCCTCAGCGTTTCACGCATCCGCTCGTCGCTGTCGGTCGCGCAGGCAAGCGGGCCCAGCACTTCGCTGACCCATGCCCGGGCCCGTTCAAGGTCCGCGCAGAAGTGGGCAGCGACCACCACACCTGGATCGCCGGCTGCCGTGACCGCCGGTGGGTGCGGTCGCGACGCGATCGCGACGTCGCGCGCAACGAGCGCCTTCTGGTGCGACCGTCGGAAGCCGTCGACGCCCGGCAGTGGATCACCGGTTGCCAGCCATGGTGCGGCCGGCCGCCCGCCCACGAATTCGCGTATCCGCCTCGTCGCGTGGGGCACAGCGTCGACGGGCAGCGGTATCCATGCCCATCCGGTGACCCGGTCCGAGTCGACGAACAACGGACGCTCCTGCGCGCCCAGTGATTTCGCCAGTTCTCCGACAAACCGCTCCATCCCGGCGAGTTCGTCTGCATCTTCCGACTCGCCACACCACATGATCAACGCGAGATGGGTGCGATGCAGTGGATAGCGAATGGATCGCGTCATCTGATCGATGTCGAGTTCGTTCCCGTCGAGCACCTCGCGAACACGCAATGCCCTCGTCCGGTTTTGATTCGCGAGCCAGTGGTCGCGTTCATTCTGGTAAACGCCGAGGACAAGACCTGACATCCGGTCGATATAGCGGAAAGACGCCGATGTGATCTCCTGGAATACGGCTAAACCAAGCTGGCTTTCTAATTGCGCGGCGCGAACTTCGCCGAGCACAATTTCTACCAGGGCCTGGTGGCCGAGCCGGTAGCCACGTACCAACGAGTCCGCGTCTACTCCACGCTGAGCCATGCGCCGCGCGTGCTCGATCGCTGCCGTCGGTGGTTCTACGTCATTGATCGGGATCCCGTGACGAATCGCGGGGAAGAAGGCGTCGATATTTCCTCGTACGGCGTCATAGACCAAGGCCAGCAGTTCACCCTCGCCACCCATCTCCGACTGCTCGGCAAGCAGCACCCGTTGGATGGCGCGGGTGGTCTCGGGCAATTTGTCACTCAGGCGGCTGATGACCAGCGATGTCGCCTTCGCGACCAGCGCCTGGTCCTCGTGGCTCTCCCCTCCCATCAACCGACCTTATGACGCGTCAACGCCAAACTCTACGGGCTGATCCTCGCCGAACACGTGTGAGCGATTGTCGGTCATAGACAACGACGCGGCACAAGCCGGACGAAACTTGGTCGGCTGCGGACGTCGCTTCACTGTATGTGCCTCCGTAGCGTCTGTGGTGAGGGCGATGTCGTGACCATAGTTCTCGAATTCCACTCATTTCGAATTGCAACCCTAATGCGCGCCGCGGCGCGCAGAAAAGGAGTTACACAGTGCTGAGTGCTATTGCCACTTTGGTGTTGGCGTTGGTGACGGTTTTGTTTCCGGTGCTTATCCCGGCCGCAACCACCACATTCCACACCATTGCCCAGGTTCGTCGCCGCAGGCAGGCTCGCGCAGCCGAGCCGGTCTCCGCGTCGGCCTGATCGCGTAGGACCAACATGTTTCCCGGAATCCACGCGGCATCCACGCCGAATCGCCCGGCCGTCGTGATGGCCGGCTCGGGCAAGACACTGACTTACCGTGAGCTCGAGGACAATTCCGCGCGGCTGGCGTCGGCGCTGCACACGCTCGGGCTGCGACGCGGCGACGTAATCGCACTGGTATCGGACAATTCGGCGCAGGCTTTCGAAGTTTATTGGGCTGCAATACGTTCCGGTCTGTACATCACCGCGGTGAACTGGCATCTGGCTCCCGAGGAAGCCGCCTACATCCTGCGCGACAGCGGCGCCCGGGCGGTGGTCGTCTCGGCCGGAGTAGGGTCGCTGGCCGAACCGCTTGTGTCGCTGGTCCCCGAGGTGAGGCACTGGTACGCGTACGGCGACGACGTCGCAGGCTACCAGTCCTACCGCGAGCTGTTGGCGAGCGCGGGACCGCGATTGACCGACCAGCCCCGCGGTGCGGAGATGCTCTACTCGTCGGGGACCACCGGCCGGCCCAAAGGCATCAAACCGCGTCTGGCGCCGAGGCAGGTGGACGAGCCGGGCGATCCGTTAGTCGCAATGCTGGCGAGCGCGTTCACGATGTCGGCAGCCGACGTGTATCTGTCGCCGGCGCCCA
>NZ_DATJYB010000301.1:0-13229 GCF_035499775.1 Mycobacterium sp.
TAGAAGGGGCCGTAGCCGAACGCGAACCAGCCGACCGTCCTCAGCCACGACGGCGGGTTGAGGAAAATCGGGTCTATCACTCTTGCGTACCAACCAGCGGACTTGTTGATTAGGCCGAGTGCGACCGGCATGTCGAAGACAATCCAACCCGCGAAGAACAACGCGAACAGGGCGCCGAACACGAACTCGACCTTTCGGCTCATAAGGGTCTCCTCAGCAACGTTGCCGGCATCTTTCTAAAGAATGCACTGACGGCTAGGGCGGTGAAAAGCAGATTCTCCGGGTTCGGTTTTCTTAATCGAGCAGCGCGGCGAACCCGGTGATTCAAACTGACCCACTACCCGTCGTCGGGCACGTCCTTGAGTGCCTCGGCCGCACGTTCGCGGCTGCGGGGCCAGAACGAGTCCGAGTGCGGGTAGTCGCATTCCCAGGTGATGCGATCGATGCCCATGCCGTGGCGCACCTCGACGCCGAAGTCGTCTTCGATGAAGCAACCGTGGATGTGCTTCTTGAACAGATAACTCGGCGGGTGCTCCTGATGTTGTTGTAGAAGCGGTGTTTGCGCCAGACGCTGTCACATCGCTCCAAAATGTATGGGATCCAACCGATCCCGCCCTCAGACAAGCCGATCTTCAACCGCGGGTGCCGGTAGAGGGTGTTGGAGAACAGCCAGTCGGTCATGGCCGTCATCGACATCGTGCCCATCAGCGTGATGAACACCGCGAACGGCGCGTCGGGTGCGATCGGGGGCGGGAATCCGCCCGACCCGAAGTGCTGGGCCAGCACCATTCCCGTCTCCTCCACCGCCGACAGCAGCGGATCGCAGTGGTCGGAGTGCACCGAGGGCAACCCGAGCTTGTCGGGCAGATCCGGGAATGTCACTGTCTTGGCGTCCTTTTCGGCGACCCGGTAGATTTCGGCGACGCTGGCGTCGAGGTCCCAGAAGGGCACCACGGCGACCGGGATGAACCGGTCGGGTGCGGTTGCGGCCCATTCGTCGAGGTGAAAGTCGTTCCACGCCTGGGAGCACAACCGAGCGAGTTCCTTGTCTTCCCCCTCGGCGAAGACCGCGCCGGCGAATCGCGGGAAGGACGGGAAGCAGGTCATCGCCTGCACGCCTAGGCCGTCGCGAATGCGGCTGCAAATCTCCGGCCGAGATGCCATTGAACGATTCCGACCGTCGTCGATGAGAACCCTGTCATTTTCCTGTGAGTCTGAAATGACATGCTTTTGACAGACGTGTCGGCCCGCATCCCGGCCGCCAACCAGACCATCGAGGTCGGCCAGGTGCTGGTGGTGGGGCACGACGGTAGCCAGCCTGTGGGCAGCCAGGACACGTTCCTGCTCGACGACTCCACGCTGGCCTGGGGTCAACTCGACGATCCGCGCAATGGCGGCCAGGTCACGGTGGCCAGGACACAGTCCCTGCCCGGTGTCGGCCCGATCGACAATGGCACATTGTTGACGGAATTGGCCGCTCCCGAGGAGGCCAAGAGCACCTGGTGGCCTTGGGCGGTTGGCGGAGGGTTGTTGCTGATGGCCGCGGGCCTGGTCGCCTGGATGGTCGCGCGGCGCAAACGGAGCACGGAGCCGGCCGTTAGCGAGTAGCCGTCGAGCCCAGAAAATATTGTTAGGTGCCTGCGAATCCCGGGTGCAGATGCCATCATCGGTCCTTGCGGTGGGTTCGCTGTGCAAACACCGGTCCGGGTCAGTGGGGGGCACTTCATTGGAGGGAACGCCGTTCGGGCGCTACCGCCTGGTGGAGTTGCGCGGTCGCGGCGGCATGGGGGAAGTCTGGCGTGCTTATGACACGCGCACAGACCGTGAGGTGGCGATCAAGGTCCTGCCCGCGCATTTCGCCGACGACCAGATGTTCCTGCAGCGCTTCCGCCGCGAGGCCCATGCCGCGGCGCGACTGCACAACCCGCACGTCATCCCGATACATGACTACGGCGAGATCGACGGACGCCTGTACGTGGACATGCGCCTGATCGAGGGCCGCGACCTACAGACCGTGCTGGTCGAGGGTCCGCTGGAACCGGCTCGCGCGGCGCGCATCATCGAGCAGGTCGCCAAGGCGCTGCACGCCGCACACAAGGTCGGACTGGTCCATCGCGACGTCAAACCCTCCAATGTCCTGCTCGACGAGGACGACTACGCCTATCTCATCGATTTCGGCATCGCCCGCGCCCTCGACGAGACCCGGCTCACCGGCACCGGGAACGCGATCGGCACCTTCCAGTACATGGCGCCCGAGCGGCTGAGCGACAAGGCCGACGACGACGCACGCGCCGACATCTACGCCCTGGCCTGCGTACTCTACGAATGCCTCACCGGGGAGCCACCTTTCGCGGGAAACGGCATGGCTGGTCTGGTGGCCGCGCATCTGAACGCGCCGCCGCCACAACCGTCAGCAACCCATCCGCGGGTGCCCGCGAGGTTCGACGCCGTCATCGCCACCGGCATGGCCAAGGACCCCAACCAGCGCTACGCCACCACCGTCGAACTGGCCACCGCAGCCCACGACGCGGTTACGGCACCGATTCCGATTGCGCCGCCGGCATCGCCGCCCCCGTCTAGTCCGCCCAACCGGCCAGCAGCCGTGCCGTTCCCGCCCACGCCTCCCCCGCGCTCACCGATTCCCCGGCCAGCCGACGAGACCGTCCGCGCGAGTGCACTCGCACATGCCTCAACCGCGGCAAGGAGATGGCAAACAGGTGTCTGTGCCACACTTCTGATTCTTGCGGCATGTTTCGGCGGTGCAGCAATTGTGCTCGTATTTAAGCAATATGGACGTCCCATCATCGAACAACGCGTCGAATACGACGCGTTTCTATGGAGCGGAGCGGCCCAGGTAAACATTGGCGATGACAGAATTGTACGAGATGTAGAATTTCTTTTCGGCCTATCGTGGCTGACCACGGCGGCTGCGTTCTTGTTGTTGGGTCTCATATTTACGCGCGGACAAAGCCGGAGCAGTCGGCTGGCGCCAATCTGCGCTGGGGCCGCCGCAGCCGTATTATCCGCCGTTCACTTTCTGAGACCCATCAGGGCCTATCAGGTCCAGTACTGGACATCGTGGCGAAACGTAAACTCCGCTTATAGCGGGTTATGGGTGCTCGATTTTCCTTATTTTTTGGTTCTGCTCGTGACATGCATCGGTCTGGTTGTGTTCGCCACCGCACTTCGAAAGCGGTTTGGAAATAGCTCTGTCTGGCCGATTGGCCTTAGCGGGCTTGCTGGATTAGGACTATCTCTTACCTACCTCTACGGCTTTATCGGCGCAGGCTATACGCCTCTTTATCACGATCGGCTTGCCAGTGAGGCAAAAATTCCTTTCATCGCTATGGCGATTTGGCTGGTTTCGCTATTGGTATTGGCCGTCACACTGGCGGTACAAGCTGCCCGGAAGCCTCAGGTCAGCAACAGTTCGGGAACGTTGAGCTGAGCACAGGTCATCGCCCAGGCCCGCGTGGTCAACTCGGATTCCGGGACACCTGAACGCAACGCGGCCAACATGACATCCGGATCGAAGGACGGCCCAAACGGGTCGCGGGCGAACTCTTCACCGCGCATGTAGGCCGTCGCTTCCTCCGGTGGCACATTGTCGATCTGCAGTTCCACCATGTTGCCATCGGGGTCGCGGTAGTAGATCGACGTCGTGGGGCCATGCTGCACCGGCGCGCGCGGCTCAATGCCCGCTTCCTTCAGATCCAGGTACTTCTCTAGCAGGCTGCCGAGATCGCCGAACGTGTACGCGGAGTGCGCCAGCCCTACCGTCATCGCGGTTCGCGGAGTAGCCAGTGGCAACTGCGCGATCGCCAGCCGATGGTGTTCGTCGTCAAAGGTGATGAACGACAGGAAGTCGTTCTCGAACACCACATGGGCGTCGAGGACCTTCAGGTACCAGTCCCTGAGCACTGGCATTTGCCCGCTCTGAAGAACGATGTGTGCAAGACGTTTGCCGGCGGCCATGGCATTTGAGGCTAGTCCGGCCGGGGCCTTCCGGGGCGGCGAAATTGCAGTATGCGTCTCGCCAAATGCAGTAGTCCACTACGCACACCGAACTCAAACGAAAGGCACATACTGGGGCGGCTGCTAGGAGGTGCGAGATGTCATATGTGATCGCGGGGCCGGAATTGATGACCTCGGCAGCAACGGATTTGGCAACCATCGGCACGAACGTCAGCGCGGCCCACATGGCGGCGGCGGTCCGGACCACCTCTGTGCTACCCGCCGCCGCCGATGAGGTGTCGACACGCATCGCGGCACTGTTCTCGGCGCATGCCACCAGCTATCAAGGGATCGCGACGAAGGCGGCGGCGTTCAACGACCAGTTTGTGCACACCTTGAATGCCGCGGCGCTCTCCTATTCCGACATCGAGGCCACCATCACGGCGTTCTTGAGCGACATCAAAGCGTTCTTGCAGATCCCGGTGAACACCGCGAACACGATCTTGGACGCGCTCTACGCCCAATTCGGAGTCGCCAACGTCGTCTTAGTTCTCGCCCTGTTGGAGCTGCCGATCCTGATTCCGTTCCTCCTGCTCACCGCTCCGATCTGGCTGCCGCTCCTGCTGGTGATCGGCCCCTTCCTGCTTGTCTTGGCGTTAGCCTGATCAGGGCTTGAACGGGTTGACGGCGAATTGGATGACGCGGTACGGCGCGGTGACCCGCGCGCGAGTGTCCCACTGGCTGACGAAGATTCGTAGCTCGTCGAGTGTGGAACCGGGCGAGATGTACCCGCCGTACGGCTGCGCCAGCCGGTTGTCATACGGCGGCGGCAGGCTTTCCGCGGGATCGGGCCAGTCGCCGGCCTGCACCACGGTGGTCACCGGCGCGAACCCCAGCGACGTCGGGTCGTTGGCCACCCGGACCTCCATGTTGCCGGTGCCGGCGTTGAAATAGGACAGCACCGTCTTGCCGTCGATCTGGCGGACGCACATCTCCCCCACCGCGTCCGGCCACAGCGGTGTCGGTTTCTTACCCCAGCCCCCGCCGGGTCCGGCCGCCCAGCCCTGCCATTTGGACCGGTCGGCGAACGTCTGCGGCGTGGCCCGGTACAGCACCACCGGATCCCTGCGGGTGAAGCTGTTGGCCACGATGTACACCCACCCGGCCTGCGAATCGGGTGTAGGGATCGGGTCGTAGTAGCCGCTGATCTGCGTCTGCGTGCCGGCCTGGTAGGAGGCGTCGCGCCGCGACCCGGCAATGGTCTGCCAGCCGCCGCGCGCCGGTTCGGCCATCACCAACCGCGAGCTCTGCGGGATCAGGTTTTTGGTCGTCGTCACCATCAGGTAATTGCGTCGGTTGATCTGCACCACCCCGGCAGGTAGCTGCGACGCTCCCGGCGGAGCCGGGTCGGCCAGCAGCGGTTTGCCGATCCCGGTGACGCCCGTGTAGCGCACCCCGGCGGGGTCGTCGACCGATGCGGTGTCGACGTGCAGCGCGACCGGCGAGTACCAGCCGCCGAACCCGACGCCCTGGCCGGCGAAGCTGTCGCCGCAGACCTGCAGCAGCTCGGTCGGGAACTCGACGAACTCACACAGGTCGGTGGCGCCGATTCCGTAATCGCCGGTAGGGGTTCCGGTCCCGGCTGTTGGACCGATCCGCAGCACCTGCCCCGGCGCCAACGGCGGCAGGATCGGCTGGGGTATGGGCGCCGGCGGATCAGCGTGTGCGGAGCCTATTAGGCCCCAAAAAGACGGTGTCGCAAGCAAACACAATACTGCCGCGGCCAACCGCGCGACCCGGGCGGAACTCACCCCCGCGTCACAACTCGGCGACCAGCAGCTCGGCGATCTGGATAGTGTTCAACGCCGCCCCCTTGCGCAAGTTGTCGCCCGAGACGAACAGCGCCAGACCCCGTCCGTCGGGCACCCCGGGGTCGTGCCGGATCCGGCCGACCAGTGAATCGTCGACTCCGGCCGACGCCAACGGTGTCGGCAGGTCGACCAGCTTCACGCCCGGGGCGCCGTCGAGCAGTTCACGGGCCCGCTCGGGTGACAGTGGCCGGGCGAACTCGGCGTTGATCGACAGCGAGTGACCGGTGTACACCGGAACCCGCACACAGGTGCCGCTGACCAGCAGGTCGGGAATGCCGAGGATCTTGCGGCTTTCGCTGCGCAGTTTCTGGTCCTCGTCGGTCTCCCCGGAACCGTCGTCCACCAGCGATCCCGCCAGTGGCAGCACGTTGAACGCGATCGGCGCCGCGTAGGTCTTCGGCGACGGGAACGCGAGTGCGCCGCCGTCGTGGACCAGCTGCTCGGCGTCGTCGACCACCGCGCGCGACTGCTCGGATAGCTCCGCCACCCCGGCCAGGCCGGTGCCGGAGACGGCCTGGTACGTCGAGGCCACCATCCGCACCAGCTGGGCATCGTCGTGCAGCACCTTGAGCACCGGCATCGCCACCATGGTGGTGCAGTTCGGGTTGGCGATGATCCCCTTGGGTCGGTGGTGCGCGTCGCGTGCGAAGTTCACCTCGGACACCACCAACGGCACGTCGGGGTCCTTGCGCCACGCCGACGAGTTGTCGATCACGGTCACCCCGGCGGCAGCGAACCGCGGCGCCTGCACCTTCGACATGGCACCGCCGGCCGAGAACAGCGCGATGTCCAGTCCGGTCGGGTCGGCGGTCGCCGCGTCTTCGACCTCGATCTCCTGGCCGCGGAAAGACAGCTTGCGGCCATGCGAGCGGGCCGACGCGAAGAACCGCACCGTGTCCGCCGGGAAGTCGCGCTCCTCCAGCAACGCGCGCATCACCTGGCCCACCTGGCCGGTGGCACCTACTACCCCTATTGACACGCTATGCGCGCCCATATCTACCGTCCCGTTCCCGCGTACACCGTCGCCGACTCCTCGCCGCCGAGCCCAAACGCTTCATGTAACGCGACGACGGCCTTGTCTAGTTCAGTGTCGCGGCACAACACCGAGATGCGGATCTCCGAGGTGGAGATCAGATCGATGTTGACCCCGACCGCGGCCAGCGCCTCGCAGAAGGTCGCCGTCACTCCGGGATGGCTGCGCATACCCGCGCCGATCAGCGACACCTTGCCGATGTGATCGTCGTAGAGCAACTGAGTGAAGCCGATTTCGTCCTTGAGCGAGTCCAGTTTGGCGACGGCGGTGGGCCCGACGTCGCGGGAGCAGGTGAATGTGATGTCGGTCTTGCCGTCCTCGACCTTGGAGACGTTCTGCAGCACCATGTCGATGTTGACGTCAGCGTCGGCGATGGCCCGGAACACCTTGGCCGCGTATCCCGGGATGTCGGGTATCCCGACGATGGTCACCTTGGCCTCGCTGCGGTCGTGCGCGACGCCGGTCAGGATGGGGTCTTCCATGGCTATGTCCTCTATCGATCCGACGACGACGGTGCCTCGCTTGTCCGAATACGACGAGCGGACGTGCACCGGAATGTTGTAGCGGCGGGCGTATTCCACGCAGCGCAGCATCAGCACCTTGGCGCCGCAGGCCGCCATTTCGAGCATCTCCTCGAAGGTGACCGTGTCGAGCTTGCGGGCGTTGTGCACGATGCGTGGGTCGGCGCTGAAGATGCCGTCCACATCGGTGTAGATCTCGCAAACGTCGGCGTTCAGCGCCGAGGCCAAAGCGACCGCCGTGGTGTCGGAGCCGCCGCGGCCCAGCGTGGTGACGTCGCGGGTGTCCTGGCTGACGCCCTGGAATCCGGCGACCAGAACGATGCGCCCTTCGTCCAGCGCGGCTTGCAGCCGTCCAGGCGTGACGTTGATGATCTTCGCGTTGCCGTGGGTGCCGGTGGTGATGACGCCGGCCTGCGATCCGGTGAACGAGCGGGCATGCGCGCCCAGCGATTCGATCGCCATGGCCACCAACGCGTTCGAGATGCGTTCGCCGGCGGTCAGCAGCATGTCCAGTTCGCGGGGCGGCGGCACCGGGCAGACCTGCTGAGCCAGGTCCAGCAGGTCATCGGTGGTGTCCCCCATGGCAGAGACGACGACGACGACGTCGTTGCCCTGCTTTTTGGTCTCCACGATGCGCTCGGCGACGCGGCGGATCCGGTCGGCGTCGGACACCGAGGATCCGCCGTACTTCTGCACGACGAGGGCCACTGTTGCTTTTCCTCCGGGATGTTGCTTTTCCTCCGGGATTAAGTCCACAACAGGATACGTGCCGCCGCATCTCGATTTTCGTGGCGCTGGCCCCCGGATCATCTGGAAACAGGGACTCGCCGCCATGTCGGTGAGCTCATATATAATCGAACACATGTGCGATCCCCGGTTGGCTGACCACTTCGAACCCTCCGACACCGACGAGTCGCGAGCGCTCATCGAAGCCATGGGTGCGGCCGGACGCGCCGAGGCCCGGGCCGCAGCGGCCCGGTTGGAAGCGATCGGCAAGCTGTTCGAGTTGCGCCGCGTGGAGCGTGGCGAGGAGCCGGAGTGGGCAGTGGACACCTGGACCGCGGTGGGGGCTGAGGTCGCCGCGGCGCTGCGGATCAGTAAGGCGATGGCCGGCAGCTATATGCGGTATGGGCTGGCCATGCTCGAGCGGTTGCCGGAGGTGGCGGCCGTGTTTCGGGCCGGGGATATCGATTACCAGACATTTCAGACGATCGTGTTCCGCACCGATCTGATTACCGACGAGCAGATCCTGGCCCGGGTGGATGGCCAGTTGGCGCTGCGGGTGGGGCGCTGGCCGTCGATGACACGCGGCAGTCTGTCCCATGCGATCGATCGGGTCGTGGCGATGGCCGATCCCGATGCGATGCGCCGGACCCGTGAGAAGGCCGACGATCGTGCGGTGTCGATCTGGGACACCGACTCGGGGATCAGCGAGGTGACGGGGCGATTGTTCACTACCGATGCGCACGCGCTGAGCCGCCGACTGGATGTTTTGATCGCAACGGTGTGCCCCAACGATCCGCGGACCCACAACCAGCGCCGGGCCGATGCCCTGGGCGCACTGGCCGCAGGCGCCGACCGACTGGCCTGTCGATGCGAGAGCACCGACTGCACCGCAGCTCCGGCCCCGGCTTCGCCGGTCGTGATTCATGTGGTCGCCGATCAAGCCACTGCCGAGGGCCGCAACCCCGCCCCGGGGGTGGTCCTGGGCTCGGATTGGCTGGTTCCCGCCGAAGTCATCGCCGAACTCGCCAAGACCGCCCGCCTGCAACCCCTGATTCACCCTGCCGACGCGCCACCCGAAGCCCAGTACCGGCCCTCCGCCAAACTGGCCGCCTTCATCCGCGCCCGCGATCTCACCTGCCGAGCACCGGGTTGCGATGTGCCCGCCAGCCGATGTGAAGTCGACCATGTCATCCCCTGGTCTGAAGGCGGGCCCACCCACGCCTCCAATCTCAGCTGCAAATGCTCCACCCACCACCTGGTGAAGACCTTCTGGGGCTGGCGCGACCGACAGCTACCCGACGGAACTCTCATCTGGACGCTGCCCTCAGGACAGACCCACGTCACCACACCCGGCAGCACGTTGCTGTTCCCCGCCCTGTGCGCACCGACCGGCGATCTGCCCTCACCGGCACCAACAGCCGGGCAGCGCTGCGGGGACCGCACCGCCATGATGCCGCTGCGGGCCTCCACCCGCGCGGAAAACCGGGCCCGCTACATCGCCGCCGAACGCCACCGCAACCATCAAGACCGCGCCGCCGGGGTCGTCCCACCGGCCGACGGCAGCCCACCACCCGACCCCGACCACGACCCGCCACCGTTCTGACGCGTTTTGGTCGCGACGCGGATAGCGGTAGAGTGCACAACGTGCAGCGGGTGCTCCTTCTCGGACGCCGCGACGGGGTCTGATCCAGACTGGCCTCCCGTCGCGGGTGTTCGCGATGCGCCGGTCTGAAGTTCCCTTCTGACATCCCCGGAGCAATCACCGTGACTACTAACCCCGATTCATACGTTTCAACCCGCACCATCAACAAACCCGCGGGTCCGCCCGGGCCCGACCAGCCCACCTGGAATCCCCAGCGCGGCACGTCAATGCCGATCAACCGGTACCGGCCGTTCGCCGAGGAAGTCGAGCCCATCACGCTCGCCGACCGCACCTGGCCAGACCGTGTCATAACCCGTGCTCCCCTGTGGTGCGCGGTGGACCTGCGTGACGGCAACCAGGCGCTGATCGACCCGATGAGCCCGGCCCGCAAGCGCCGCATGTTCGACCTGCTGGTTCGGATGGGCTACAAGGAGATTGAAGTCGGGTTCCCGTCGGCCAGCCAGACCGACTTCGATTTCGTTCGCGACATCATCACCGAGGGCGCCATTCCCGACGACGTCACCATCCAAGTGCTGACCCAGTGCCGACCGGAGCTGATCGAGCGGACGTTCGTGGCGTGCGAGGGCGCCCCGCGGGCGATCGTGCACTTCTACAACTCGACGTCAATCCTGCAGCGCCGCGTGGTCTTTCACGCGGACCGGGCCGCGGTGCAGGCCATCGCGACCGACGGCGCCCGCAAGTGCGTCGAGGAAGCCGCCAAGTTCCCCGGCACGCACTGGCGCTTCGAGTATTCGCCGGAGTCCTACACCGGGACCGAGCTGGAATACGCGCGGGACGTGTGTAACGCCGTCGGCGAGGTGATTCAGCCGACGCCGGAGAACCCGATCATCTTCAACCTGCCTGCGACGGTGGAGATGGCCACGCCCAACGTCTATGCCGACTCGATCGAGTGGATGAGCCGCAACCTGGCCAACCGGGAGTCGGTCATCCTGAGCCTGCATCCGCACAACGACCGTGGGACTGCCGTCGCCGCAGCCGAATTGGGCTATCAGGCCGGCGCAGACCGGATCGAGGGCTGCCTGTTCGGCAACGGCGAGCGTACCGGCAACGTCTGCCTGGTGACGCTGGGGCTGAACCTGTTCTCCCGCGGCGTGGACCCGCAGATCGACTTCTCCAACATCGACGAGATCCGACGCACGGTGGAGTACTGCAACCAGCTGCCGGTGCACGAGCGGCACCCCTACGGCGGCGACCTGGTCTACACCGCGTTCTCCGGCAGCCACCAGGACGCGATCAACAAGGGTCTGGACGCGATGAAGGTGGATGCGGATGCCGCCGACGTCGATATGGACGACATGTTGTGGCAGGTGCCCTATCTGCCGATCGACCCCAAGGACGTCGGCCGCACCTACGAGGCGGTGATCCGGGTCAACTCGCAGTCCGGTAAGGGCGGGGTGGCCTACATCATGAAGGCTGACCACGGCCTGGCCCTGCCGAGACGGCTGCAGATCGAGTTCTCCCGAGTGATCCAGAAGATCAGCGAAGGAGAAGGCGGCGAGGTCTCGCCGAAGGAGATGTGGGACGCATTCGCCGAGGAGTACCTGGCCCCGGTGCGGCCGCTGGAGCGGATGCGGCAGCGGGTCGACGCCGCCGAGGAAGACACCGGTGTCACGAGCATCACCGCGACCGTGAAGATCGACGGGGTGGAGACCGAGATCAGCGGTTCCGGCAACGGCCCGCTGGCGGCCTTCATCGACGCGCTGGGCACCGTCGGCTTCGACGTGGCCGTCCTGGATTACTCCGAGCACGCGATGAGCGCGGGTGACGACGCCCAGGCGGCGGCGTACGTGGAAGCCTCCGTGGGTGACCGGACCGTCTGGGGTGTCGGGATCGCGCCGTCGATCACCACCGCCTCGCTGCGCGCGGTGGTGTCTGCGGTCAACCGGGCGTTGGCGCGGCGCTGATCTTGGTGACGACCTCGCCCGCTTGGGTGGTCGTGTCGAACCCGCACCACAGCGCGTCGATGATCACGTTGTTGCGCAGCCCCATCGCGCGCTGGCACGTGTAGCCGTTGGCGAAGCTGGGCAGCTGCGTCGCGGTCAGGGTGTTGTCGGTCGTCGCGACATCGCGGAATGCCCAGGTGGAGGTGGGGTGCCCGGGCCGGAAGACGGTGACGGACCTGCCGTCGCACGCGGACCACCGTCGTTTGGCTTGGCGGAAGAACTGCTGCGCCGTCTCGGCGTCCGGGAAACTGACAAGCGCCTGAATCAGCGCGTGCCGGGGGCTGCCCAGCGCGACGGCGTCGTTGAGGACCTGTCCACTGACGGCGTTCCAGCTGCTGTCGCGGTAGACGGTCCCTTCGATCGGTGAGTAGATATCCAGGCAGCTCAGGTTGCTCACGGCGTCGTCGTCGTAGCTCATCCGCGAGATGGCCAGACGTACCTCCATGTTGGTCGATCCACCGATCGCGTTGACTTCGCTGGGGCCGAGCAGCAGGCCGTCGAGTTGCCCGGCCTGGATCGGCGGCGGCTGCCAGCGACCGAGGTCAGGTCCCGCGGCCGGCCGGCCGGCGGTGGTGACCGTGCAGCCGGTGAGCATGACGGAGAGGCCCACGGCGGCGAGCACGGTGCTGCGCAAGATCGTCCCCACGCTCATCAGCCTGCCAATTCCTCGGCCAGGGCAATCCGGTGCCGGCGCCGGATTCGAGGACGGGCCGGGCAGCCGCCGTGCTCGGCCAGCGAACGCAGGCGACGTAGCGCGAACTCCCGCGACCGTCCCGCCTCGGGAATCACGATCCCGGCCCAAAGTCCTTCGACATCCGGCAATTCCAACGCCTCGCGAGCGCACTGCCAGCGTCGCGGGCACACACAGCACAAAGCCTTCGCCTCGTCGTCGGGGTCGGCGGAGGTCCACCGGTCTGGGTCGGCCGCGCATACCGGGACAAAACCTTCAGCCGGCCGCCACTGGGGCGCTACAAGTGCACTCATCGCTGCTCTCTCATTTCTGGTGCGGATGCAACGACTTTAAACCAACATGGGGACTGTTGCAACACAACATTCGTAGCGCTACGTCTTAAGCGGTGTCGCGGGAGCAGTAACGCGACTGAAATGGCCATTGAACTGCAGAGATAGTCCGTTGTTGCGCTACGATTACCGGTGCAGCGCAGGGCCACAGGAGGCTGTTGGGCTCGGCTTCCGGGCGTGTGACGCAGAAAAATCGAAGCGGTGCCGTGCCTACGGGCGCGGTAAACGTCGCAGGAAAGATGTAGCATCTGATAGGCGCGGCGAGCAGAGAGGCGAGCGAGCAGTGACAACTGACCATGGCGTGGCGGCCCCACTCACCCCCGCCCTGACAGTGCAAATCGGACGCGACGCGCAGACCTTTGGCCCGCACACCGGAGTCGCCGTCATCGGCAGGGACGCCGGCGCGGCGATGCGGATCAGCGACGACCGGATCTCCCGCTGGCATGTGCGGTTGGAACCGCGCCGCGACGGCTGGGAGGCCATCGACACCAGCACCAA
>NZ_DATJYB010000302.1:0-6285 GCF_035499775.1 Mycobacterium sp.
GCGCGGTCGGCCAGGAGTTGTGCGGTCGTCGTCGCGGCGGTGTCGATCTTCGCGGCGCCGCCGGGAGTCTTGACCCACCAGGTGTCGGGGGTGTGCAGCACGGAAACGGTCATGAGGTGGGTACTTTCAGTAGGCCGACAAGGCGGTTGATATCGAATTCGTTGCTGGTCCGAAGTGCGCCGATCATTGAAACCAGTTCGTGACGAGCGTGTTTCGGGTTGATGCCGAGAAAATCTTTGGTCGCCGGTGGTCCCCACTGGGCCAGCCCCGACGCGGCGAAGGCTGCCCAGCCGGGTTCGAGGGTGTTGTCGAACATGTCGCCGTCGGTGAAGTGCTCGACCATGAATCCGTCGGGGTCTCGCCAGTAATCGAAGATCTGGCTGCCCTGGATGTGCCTGCCGATTCCCCAGGACCGGAAATAGCCACGGTCCCTGAGGTATTCGCCGCCGGCGGCCAGGGCGTCGAGATCGCTGACCTGATAGGCCGAGTGCACGTAGCGATTAGCCGGGCCCAGCGCCAGGGCCAACGTGTGGTGATCGGCCGGTTCGGATCCGCGATCGCAGCGGATGAAGCTCATGGTCGGACCCCGCTGACGCTGGCCCGGGAAGAAAAGGAAGTCGCTGACGATCATCCCCAGGTTGTCCAGATACCAATTCAGCGACTCGAGGTACTTCGTCGACTGCAGCACCAGGTGACCCAGTCGCTGTACCTGTGCCGGCGCACGCAGCGGACGCTGGGTGGCGTTGATCCGGTCCAACTCGCGCCCCAAGTTGAAGACGTGGGGCTGCTGGCCGGGCAGTTCCGGCAGCTCCTGCATGCCGGCGACAACCTGCACTCGGACCCCACTGGGGTCGACCAAGTCGACGGACAGGCCGCCGATGCTTTCCGGCAGCGCCCGCGCGGTGACGCCGGCCGCATCCGCCAGTCGCAGCACGTCGACCTCGTCTCGGGCCCGAAACGCCATGCCGGCGAATCGAGTCCGTTGCCCGCGTCGCACGAACACGCAGGGTGCGCCCGCGTCGGTGCCGCGCAGCTGAAGCTCGTCCGGGCCGCGACGCGCGGTACGGAAACCGAACGCGCGGGCGAAAGCCTCGGCGCGCATCAGATCCGGCTTTTCGAACTCCAGCCAGGCGATGTCGGCGACCTTGATCAACGGATTTCGGGACCGGCCGGAGTGCTCGCCGGGTAGCGCCCCCTGCTCGCTGTGCAGATCTTTATGCAGGTCCCCGTGGGTGCCGACCATTGAACTCATCACCTCTCGACCGAACTAACTGACGAAATCGTCACATACGAGAGGGCATGCCGTCAAGATTTCTGACGAAATCCTCAAAAGTGATGCATACTGCTTGGGTGACTAGGTCAGATTCACCCAACCGCCTGGAGCGTCGCAAACAACGCACCAGGTCGGCGCTGGTCAAGGCCGCCCAGCGGTTGATCGCCGAGGGTAAGACGAACGTCCCGGTATTGGAGATCACCCAGGCCGCCGATGTCGGGATGGGCTCGTTCTACAACCACTTCGACAGCAAGGAGCAGTTGTTCGAGGCCGCGGTCGCCGACGTGCTCGACGCCCACGGTGCGCTACTGGACGCTCTCACCGCCGCCATCGAGGACCCGGCCGAGACGTTTGCCACCAGTTTCCGGTTGACCGGCCGCCTGCTGCGTGAGCGTCCGCAGGAGAGCGACATCTTGTTGGCCAACACAGCGACGCTGCTGTCGTCCGATCGCGGGCTCGCTCCGCGCGCCCTGCGGGACATCAAGGCCGCGGCGGTGGCCGGGCGATTTCGGATCGACGACCCGGATCTGGCATTGGCCACGGCCGGCGGGGCGTTGTTGGGGCTCGGCGTGCTGCTGCGGCAGAATCCGGATCGCGACGGGGCGACGGCCGCCGACGCGATGACCGAGAACGTGTTGCGATTGTTCGGGCTCAGTGCCGACGAGGCGCACGCCGTCTGCCAGTGTCCGCTGCCCGACCTGAACGCGTGGCGTCAGCCCGACTCCGCCGCGTAGCGCTGCGGCCAAGGTCCTTGTGCTGCTACTGATTTCGGGTGTCGATTGACCACACGTTCGTGCATCCGGGGCATTGCATGTGAACCAGCGTCGCGCGATTGCTCAACAGATACTGCCAATGCTGGCCGCAGTTGCGACTGCTGCGGCACTCGGAACACTTGCTGCGACCCCACTCGCAATTTGGGCAGGGCAGCCAAGCCCGCCGGGACGTGTCCGCGTGTGGGTCAATCGGCAACATCGGCCGCCCCCGATCGCCGGGGAAGCCGCCACGACGCGGTGAAGTCGGCATAAACGTCACGAGAGGCCTTCCTGTCCAATCCCGATTAGGTTAGGCTACCCATAATTAGACGGTCAAGCCGCGATCGCGTGTCCTTGATCACAACGAACGGCAACCGAGGGGACCGCTTCGGCTGCGTGAAAGTGCGCGCGGCCGAACGCCTTTGGGCGAATTTCAGCGCAACGGCTTCAACGCGTGGCGTAGTCGGGTGCCCCTGAGAAGACCACACCGAAAGGTTGGCCATGCCCAGGATCACCACCAGCGACGGCGTCAAAATCTTCTTCAAGGACCAGGGTTCGGGTCAGCCGATCGTGTTCAGTCACGGCTGGCCGTTGTCGTCGGATGACTGGGACGCCCAGACGTTGTTCTTTCTGAACCATGGCTACCGCGTGGTCGCGCACGACCGGCGAGGGCACGGGCGTTCGGCCCCGGTCGGCGACGGGCACGACATGGACCACTACGCCGACGACCTGGCCGCGGTGGTCGAACATCTGGATCTGCACGACGCCGTGCATGTCGGTCGTTCCACTGGTGGTGGCGAGGTGGTGCATTATCTGGCGCGCCATGGCGAAAGCCGGCCGCAAAGCCGTTCTGATCAGCGCGGTCCCACCGCTGATGGTGAGGACCGAGGCCAATCCGCTTGGCCGCCCAAGGAGGCGTTCGACGATCTGCAGGCGCAGCTGGCGGCCAACCGATCGGTGTTCGACGGGCGTTGTCGTCGGGACCGTGCTACGGATTCAATCGACCCGGCGTCGAATCGTCAGAGGCGATCATCGCCAACTGGTGGCGTCAGGGCATGACAGGTGACGCCAAGGCGCACTACGACGGGATCGTCGCGTTCTCCCAGACGGACTTCACCGAGGACCTGAAGAAAATCACGGTGCCGGTCCTGGTGATGCACAGCGAAGACGACCAGATCGTGCCGTATCAGGCTGCCGGGCCGCTGTCGGCAAAGCTGTTGCGCAACGGCACATTAAAGACCTATAGCGACTTTCCGCACGGAATGATCACCACGCCGGCCGACACCGTCAACGCCGAGCTGCTGGAGTTCATCAGGCTTTAGCCAGCGGTTCGCGTGCGACGATGACCGGCACGTGGGCCAGCAGCACCACTGCCGCGCTGACCGACCCCAACAGCATTCCAGCGAATCCGCCGCTGCCGTGACTGCCCACCACCACGAGCTGAGCTGATGCCGAACCATCCACGAGTTGCCTGGCCGGATGATCGCGCGCGACGACGCGGCGAACCGGTACGTCGGGGTAGCGTTCACTCCAGCCGGCCAGACGCTCGGCCATAATCACGTCTTCTTTCGCTCTCAGGTCCGACCAGCTGGGGCCGGGGAGGCTGACGACGGAATCGAACACCCCCACCGGCTTCCAAGCGCGCAGGGCCGTGAGCTCGACGTGGCGGCGCGACGCTTCATCGAACGCGATGGCGATCGCCAATTCCGATTCCGGCGAACTATCAATTCCCACCAGGACGGGAGCCGCCTCGGTGCCGTTGTTCAACCGGGCGTCGTCGTGGATGACCACGACCGGACACTGTGCGTGATACAGCAGCCCCGAGCTGACCGAACCTAGATGGCGACCCCGCAATGTGCCGGTACCCAGGCAGCCCACTACAACCAGCTCGGCGCCTCTGGACATCTCGACCAGTGCGGGAACGGTAACCGCAGAAGGCATTTCGCAATAGATCGGCGCCGAGCCGGGCTGACGGGAGTCCTGAGCGATCTTGAGCGCTTCGTCCATCAGTTGTTGTCCACGTTCTTGCTGACCATGGGTCCAGGCCGGAAGCAATGACGCCGACAACCAGCTATCCGCTGTGACCGGGAGCACGTGAGCCAACGTCAGCGGAACATTGCGCAACTCAGCGTCGTGAGCGGCCCACTGGACCGCGGCATCGGAGCCCGGCGAGCCGTCAACTCCGACGACGATTCCCGGGTGCGTGCTGAGCTTCGACATGGCGTTCTCCTTTACCGCTGCGCCGGACGTTAGTGGTTCAGCGCTGTCAGGTGCAGGAGGAATTGGTCACCAACCCGGCAGTCCTAAGGCCCCAAGCGGTGCAGTCGCCATCCTGCCGGTGCTCAGCCGGTCGTAACTGCCGGAACCCGGGGGCTAAACGCCACCAGAACTACCCCGGCGGCGAAGATCAGCGTCGTCACCCAAGGGAGGTGGCCGTCCGGAGCGAAGCCTTTGAAGGCGAAGAACGCCAAGCCATACGCTGCGGTTGCGGCACCGGCCAGCGTGAGCGGTTCGACCCAGCGCTCGGCGAACGGTACGCCGAGCATCGGCAGGGGAGCCGCGAAAATTCGCCGCCCCCACCACAACAGCACCAGTTCGATCGCTGTCACGACACTGAGAATGGCTACCCACTCCAACCGGACCAGCCACCACTGGATGGTTCCCTCGGCCGGTTGCGGCAACAGTCCGGCCGGATAGGCCACGGTCGCCACGATGACGACGGGAATCATGTGCCACAGGTACAGGGCCATGATGTTGCTGTTGGCCACCGACAGCGCGCGATGTAGGCGGGCGGAGCGCAGCCCGCGGTTGAGTGCCGGCGCAAGCGCCACCGCCATTCCGGCCTGTGCGCATCCGAACGCCAGCATCGCCACCGAGGGCGGTTCGCTGTTCTGCACGGGTTGACCGGGGACGCCGATCATGCTGACCGGGAAGGGTCCCACCCCGATCAGCAACGCCAAGGCGACGGCCGACCCGACGGCGAGTAGCACGGCTCTGCGACCGGCCAATAACCCCTCGTGCCAGGCGATTCCGAGTTGGTAGAGCGCCCCCCAGCACAGCAGGTAGTTCAGCCAGCCGATGTAGGGCACGTGGGCGCCGACCGAGGCGGCGTCGACCGCGGCGACTCCCAGCGCCAATGCCACGGGCACCCAAAGTCCCCAACGTCGCTGCGCCGCAACCGCAATGGGTGTCAGCGAGACCACTATCAGGTACACGGCGAGGAACCACAGGTGCATAGCGATCGCCCAACCCGCGTACTCCATCGTGGTACCAGGCACGCCAAATTTGTCGAGAGCCAACACAATCGCCGATACCAGCCCGACGTACACCGCCGTCGGTCCCAGCACTCGGGCCAGTCGATGCCGAAGCCAGGCCGGGCGCGACATACCACCGGTGTCGCTGCGATGTGTCCATGAGACCGCGCCGGCATAACCGGCCACCAGGAAGAACACCGGGACCGCTTGGAAGGGCCAGGTCAGCCATTGGGTCCAGGGCTGGTCCACGAGCGGGTTCTGCCGGCCGAATTCTCCGTCGTGATAGGTCACCGAGCCGGCCAGCCAGTGCCCCAACACGATCAGGATCACGCCCGACACGCGGTAGTAGTCCACAGCCAGATCGCGGACCGGTCGTGCGGTGTTGACGCGTTGCACGAGCGCAACGGTACCCGTCCAGCACCCTGGGGATTGATCGTCGCAGAATGGCGGGATGAAACACGCTCACCTCGCCGACCTGGAAGTCGGGCGCCTCGGTCTGGGCGCGATGGGGATGTCTGTGGCCTATGCCGGCGCCGGCAGTGACGACGCCGAAGCCATCCGCACCGTTCATCGCGCCATCGACCTTGGCGTCACGCTGATCGACACCGCCGAGGTCTACGGCCCGTACGTCAATGAAGAGCTTCTGGCCCGCGCCCTGCGCGGCCGCCGCGATCAGGTGGTGCTGGCAACCAAGTTCGGCCTGATCTCGCACACCGACCGCAACGGTCTGGACAGCAGCCCCGCCAATATCCGCATCGCTGTCGACGGCTCCCTGCAGCGACTCGCGACCGACCACATCGATCTCTACTACCAACACCGGCTCGATCGTCGCACCCCGATCGAAGACACGGTCGGCACGCTGGGTGAGTTGGTCGCCGAAGGCAAGATCCGGTACGTCGGCCTTTCCGAAGTCGGCGTCAACACCATCCGCCGCGCCCATGCGGTACACCCGATCACCGCCGTGCAGTCCGAATACTCGCTGTGGACGCGCGACCAGGAAGACGCG
>NZ_DATJYB010000303.1:0-2040 GCF_035499775.1 Mycobacterium sp.
GAACAACACAGCGCTACCTGGCGCCGCCTGCGAACACCAACGCAGCGTCGCGTCCACGGCCGCTTCCGTGAGGTAGTTCGTGACGCCCTCCCACAGAATCAAGGTGTACGCGGCCTTGCTGTACCCCGCACGAGCCATAGCGGCCTCAAGGGCGCGCTGCTTGAAATCACAAGCAACAAACCGCACCTGGCGTGGTTGGGCCGGGAGTGCGCGTTCCAAGCGTCTTCTCTTGGCTGCTTGTGTGTCAGGATGGTCAACCTCGAAGACCGTGATTTCTTGCAGGTCCGGCAAGCGGAACGAGCGCGAATCGAAGCCCGCACCGAGGAAGACCAGCTGTTGTATGCCCTCTGTAAGGAAGGTCGCAATCGTATCGTCGATCAACTTCGTTCGTGCAACCACGGAGGACCGCACACCCGGCCACCGGTGATCGATGTACCACGGGGCGAAGCGGCGCAGGCCGGGAATTGCCGCCAGCCAGGCAACGAGGTTGAGCGGCCACGTCAAGAAAGCCCGAGCAAGAGGGTCGTCGAAGAGGCGCTTGCGGTGCGGACGTGCGGATTCGAGCGCGCGGAACAGCGCATTCTGCTCCGCAGTGCGACTTGCCTGCCCTTCCCGCATCGGCTTACCAATCAGCTTGTCAGGTCACGCCGCCCACCTTCGCTTGGAACTCGGCAGGGCCATAGCGACGCCACTACAGGGGTGAGAACGATGCGCTGTGTGGTGTGGGCGGCATCAGCCCAGGCTCCTTGGACGTGGGCGAGTGCTGTAGGCCGCGCGTCAATATGAAAGGTGCCTTTGGTGATCTCGTGGGCGAGTCCGGGCAGCTCGGCAAGGATATCACGCGTGCTGACGGAGCCTTGTCCACTGCCAACGATCTGGAGGCGAGTGGCACGCAGCGCGGCTGACGGGATATGCGCCGTGGGTCCCGCGACAGAACCGATTCCGATCCAGGTGAGTGGCTTGCCGTTGTCGGCACGGTGGGTGACGACAGCGACCATGGCCGT
This sequence comes from Mycobacterium sp., assembly GCF_035499775.1. Taxonomy (GTDB): domain Bacteria; phylum Actinomycetota; class Actinomycetes; order Mycobacteriales; family Mycobacteriaceae; genus Mycobacterium. The sequence continues at coordinate 1,005 of NZ_DATJYB010000303.1, forward strand.
GGTGGTGGGCTCCCCCCAGAGGTAGTCAATCACCATATCGACATCGGCAGCGGCCTGGCCAAGTCGGCGAGCGGTGGCTTCGGCATCTCCCGTGAGCTGCACGGTATCGGAGGCGCCAAGTCCGGCCAAGCCGGTGAGTCGCTCTGCATCGCGGCCGGCGGCGATGACTTGGTTCGCGCCGAACAGTTTGGCGATCTGGACCGCCATGCGGCCCGCGTTGCCGGTGGCGCCGAGTACGAGGACGTTCTGTCCGGACTGGAACTGCACCCGCCGCCGCAGCCCGATCCAAGAGGACATGGCCGGGTTCATGGCGGCGGCGACTGCGATGGGATCACTGTCGTCGGGCAAGACGATGCTGCGGCGCACATCGATGACAGTCCGTTCAGCCATCGAGCCCATCCGGGTGTCCGGGAGGACGAAGTAACGCAGGAAGCCGTCTGGGCCCCGTCCGACACCGTCGATGCCCGGCACAAGCGGCAGCTCGCCCGTGCTGGTGTAGTGCGAGCCGTCGGCCTGCGACCGGACGCGTGGGTGCAGCCCCGCCGCAATCACATCGATGACCATCTCCTGGTCACCGGCCGGGGCGGGGTCGGCAAACTCCTCATAGCGCGGAGGCGTCTTGAAGGAAGAGACCACGGCGGCCCTCATGACCGCTTCCCCCAAGTTGACTTAACATACCTGACGCTCCCGTAGGCACACCCGTGGTCCACGCAAACGAACCGCCTCCTCCACTCGCATCGATTTGTTTGCACATCAGTCATTGCCGACGCCTATCGGGTCCGCCCAACGTTTCAGCGTTTGAGCCGCGACGCGCAACAGACGTCACGGCCGCTGGCACTATGCCACAGCGCGTCGTCGGCTCCAACGCTAGTTGGACATGCCGAAGCCGGGCGGTCCCGGCCCCATGGATTTTTGAGGACGCGGGCGCGCGGCCCGTGGCGTGCGTGAGACCACCACGATCAGAGCGGCGCCGCAGCGCGGACAGCGGTCGGGGGTGGTGGGCGCGGGCGGCGGTTGCTGCCAGCCCGGCTGGAGC
>NZ_DATJYB010000304.1:0-8593 GCF_035499775.1 Mycobacterium sp.
GTTTGCGGTGGGGCGAGCTGGCCGGGCTATCTCGTCAACGAATCGACCGGATGCACGGCGTCATCCACGTCGTCGACTCGTTGGTTCAGCTCAACGGCGGCAAGCGCTTCATCGGCCCACCGAAGTCCGCGGCCGGCCGCCGCTCTGTCGCGGTCCCGCCTCACTTGTGGCCAGAGATCGATGAGCACCTTGCGACCTACGTCACCGCTGACCCGAGTGCGCTGGTCTTCACAAAGGCGTCAGGCGTTTCGCTCGACCGCAACAACTTCCACACCATATGGCGCCGCGCGACCAGGGCAGCCGGCATGCCGGACTACCACTTCCACGACCTGCGCCATCTTGCGGCAACGCTGGCCGCCGTCAACGGCGCAACGACCCGAGAACTGATGCACCGGATGGGCCACTCGAGTTCGCGGGCCGCGTTGATCTACCAGCACGCCACCGAAGATCGCGACCTGGCGATCGCTGAAGCAATGAGCAACTTGCTCATGCCGACCGCTCTGCAGCCTCGGCCACAGGCGGAGGTGATCGATGGGTAAGCGTCAGCGCCGCCGGCTTCGCGAGCATCCAAACACCCGGATCTCCCGAACGGACCTCCAAGCGGCGCGCGACCCAACGGGGGATGCGACCGCCCGGCTGCGGGGCTTAGTCGAACAGCGTGCGTGCATCGAGCACGAGATCGACACGGAGGTCGACCAGCTTCACCGCTGGGGTTTCGACTGGCCGACGATCGCCGACGCCGTCGGCGTCACCCGCCAAGCTGCCCGGCAGCGTCACAATCGCCGGGCTGGCATGCAGCGGACCTCTGTCCGGTCGCGGCTGTGAGGGACTACGGGTATTCGTAATAGAGCAGCACGTGATGGCGGCGGTTAAGGAAGACGAGGACACCTTGTAACGCGCCCGAGTGGCGCGGGCCGCCGATGATCGCGTAGGAGTCGTCGGCCACACGTGCTCCACATGAGTGGCGGATGTAACCGTACTGAGGTGGCACTCCGATCCTTGGCGGCATTCCGCGCAGCGGCCCGGCGTAGAGCACAGGAACTCGTGGGGCGCCCGGGCCCATTGGGGAGTGCGGATTGCTCCAGTTCTTGCGGTGTCGCCAGTCGGCTCGAACGACGGACCACCAGGCTCGGTCTGTGTGGTGCAGGTCGTAGCCGAAGGTGTGGGTCTGCTTGCTTGCCCAGTAGACGGCCGCACGGGCCTGTTCCGTGCCGTCCAACCGGGCGACCCCAGATGGTGCCGGACAGGCGGGGATACTCCCAGCGCCACCGTGACGCGGCCGCGGGTAGATGCTCGTCGGGAAGCCAGCCGCGCCGGTTGCCGGCAGACGGTATGGCGTGTTGGTCGACTGGACGTCGTGTTTCTGGGTGGGCCGCCCACCAGTTGCCGGGCTCGAGCCGCCGGCGGCGCAGCCCGCGACCGCAAGAGCAAGGCAGACGCTCAGCGCGGTCGCGATCAACGCTTCGTTCGTCAGCCGAGGCGCCCGACTGTCCTCGCCGGAACTGTTACCCATGACCCATCGACGCCTCCGGCACCGCGAAGGTTGGCACGCCGCACCGACCGTACGGTAACGGCACGCTTCTGCGCGACCCATGAGCGCCGACAACGCGCGTTGCTTGAAGCCAAGTGTGTCTGGGCATTTTGGGGTTGCGTGGGGACGCGGGTGCTGATGGTCAGGACCGGCGCGGCTTGGTACGGCGAGCGAGGCTTTTGGCGATGGCCGGAATGTCGTCGAGCTGTGACGTGGCGATGGAAATAATCAGGTCGTAGGCCTCGTCGTTGGACATGGTGAGCCGTCGGCCGTTGACCCCGAGAAACGCGATCCCCGCGGCGAGCGCGAGCCGCTTGTTGCCGTCGACCAACGGGTGGCTCCGCGCGATCGAGTGGATCAGCGCAGCCGTCTTCTCGTGCAGAGAGGGGTAGGCGTCCTCGCCGAACGCCGACGCCCGCGGCCGCGCCGCCGCCGCTTCGAGGAGGCCGAGGTCGCGCACCTCGACGTTGCCGAGAACGCGCTCCGCGATGTGCAGCAGATCCTCGAGGTCGAGGTAGATCACTCTCCGAGCCGTCGAAGCGCCTCGGCGTAGCGCGGCAGCTCCTCGTCGAGCACCTGGTCGAGCAGCTCACGCCGACTGGTCCGCTCGACGTACTCCCGCACCGCCTGGCGGGCGACCTCTTGCATCGAGCGACCCTCATGCTCGGCGCGCTGTCGCAGGGCCTCAGTCTCGCCGTCATCCAGCCGTAGGGTCATCGCCACAAAGCCAATGATACCAACTTTGATACCAGGCGTCCCCACGATCGTCCCCACGCGGGAAATCGCTCAGCACCCCGAGTGCGTAAGGCGACTCACCTGAATCTCGAAGTCGTGCGACGACTCCGGTGGGAGGACGAGGCACCGCGCGGGCTGGCCGGTGGCCTGAACGACCAGGTAATCCGAGGCCGAGCCGGGGGTGGACTCGGGTGACGGCGCGAAGTTGGCTGAGTGCCCAGCTGCTATCTGCTGCGTTGCGATCTGCTTTGCAGTCGGAGAACCGCAAGGGTGGCCGCGTTCATACTGGCTCACAGGCCCGCACTCGACCGCGGTAACAGCGGTAGAAGTGTCGTTGACCACTCTGACGACGTCAGAGTTGGCGGCGGGGCTGTCGTGGTGCGTCGTGCCGCCACAGCCCGCTACACCGGTCACCATGCACACCACGACCAAGATCGGAGCGGTCACGCGGCGAGCCGACATGCGCGTGAGTTTGCCATGTTGATCCAGATCGCGTGTCGAACGACTCCGTTCGCTCATGCCGCGTCCCCACGAGCGTCCCCACTGCCGCTGGCCGCGTGTTCACTTCGTGCCCCATCGCGGGCATACTCGGGCCGTCAGACGACAGTGAAGGAGACTCCTCGGACATGACCAGCAGCGCGATCTCGCGCACAGCTGGTCAGCAACAAAGCCTGCGTTCGCTTCCAAGCTGGTCATGCGGGTTCGATTCCCGTCGCCCGCTCTGACCGAGTGGCAGGTCAGGCGCTCTGCTCACCGTGTGAGTGCTGTGACTCGACATCACGTTTCGTTTGGGCACGCTCAGCGTGCCATTCGCGTGCCACTTCTCTGTGGCGACTTCGGACTGGGTACGCCGACGAGTACGTCTTTGGGTACGCCGTAGCGTCAGGGTCGCGGCCATGAGCGGGAAGCGGCGGCGGTTCGGAGCCGTACGACGGCTGCCGTCTGGTCGCTATCAGGCTCGCTACCGCGCTGGCGACGGGCGGACCCACGCCGCGCCAACGACCTTCGCGACTCGACGGGAGGCCGAGAAGCACCTGGCGGTCGTCGAGACCGACCTGCTGCGCGGCACGTGGCTCGATCCGACGTCGGGTGACATCCGGCTCGACGTCTACGCGCCGCGATGGATCGCAGAGCGGCCGATCGAGCTGCAACCTCGGACGCTGGAGATCGACAACGGGCTGCTCAGAAAGCACATTTACCCGGCGTTCGGCGGGACGGCGTTGTGCGACATCTCGTCGGCAGCAGTCCGCACGTGGCACGCATCGCTGCGCGCCGACGGCGTCGGCCAGGTCACCGTCGCCAAGGCCTACCGACTGCTGAAGGCGATCATGGCAACGGCCGTCGACGACGAGTTGATCGCCCGCAATCCGTTCCGACTTCGGAACGCTGGCGTCGAACGGACGCCGGAACGCAAGCCACCGTCGATCACGGAGGTCGTGGCGATCGCGGATGCGATCGAGCCGCGATACCGCCTGCTGGTATTCCTCGGCGCGTGGTCGGGCCTGCGATGGGGCGAGCTGGCCGGACTTTCGCGGCAGCGGATCGACCGGATGCACGGTGTCATCCAGGTAATCGACTCGATGGTTCAGCTAAACGGCGGCAAACGGTTCATCGGTCCGCCGAAGTCAGCCGCTGGCCGCCGTTCCGTCGCGGTGCCTCCGCACCTGTGGCCGGAGATCGAGACGCACCTCGCGACATACGTCGAGCCGGAGCCGACCGCGCTCGTGTTCACGAAGGCGTCCGGCGTCTCGCTCGACCGCAACAACTTCCACACCATGTGGCGCCGCGCGACCAGGGCTGCCGGCGTGCCGGACTACCACTTCCACGATCTCCGTCACCTCGCCGCGACGCTGGCCGCGGTCAGCGGCGCGACCACTCGCGAGCTGATGCATCGGATGGGTCACTCGAGTTCCCGGGCCGCGTTGATCTACCAACACGCGACCGAGGACCGCGACCTCGCGATCGCTGACGCGATGAGCAAGTTGGTCATGCCGACACCCACGCCGCCTCGCACCGAACGGACGGCGAGTGATGGGTAAGCGCCAACGCCGCCGACTCCGTGAGCGCAGCCAACAGGTGACGCCGTCCTGGCAGGCCCCGGATCCAAGGCGGGGAGCCGAGATCGACGCGAGCCGTCGTCTGCAGCAGTTTGTCGACCAGCGAAGGGTGATCGATCAGGAGATCGACGAAGAGATCGGTCGGCTCAAGCGCCGCGGCGCCAGCTGGCCGACCATCGCCGGCTCCCTCGGCGTCACCCGCCAGGCTGCGAGGCAACGCTGGCTTCGAGCTACTGGCGACGCGACCAACAACACGAGGTCGACGACTGCCGGACGCCGAACATAACCGGCGTTACACAGCGCCCCTGAGCTTGTCCGAGGACCCGTGGTCTAGTTGCGCGGGCATTCAAGTGGGGAGCCTTTGGTGGCCCGTAATTCAAAACTGATTGGCGCTGTCACACTGCCATGGATGATGCCGTCCGCCCAGTCGACGGTGATCGACGTGAACGCCATCCGTCCGGGTCGGGATGCGGTGAGCTCCAAGCGGAGGTACGTCGATGGATTCAACGGTGTACCTGCGACCGGTGATACCGACGCTGGTTGGGCACACGACAATGGGTAGCCATCGAGGTTGTTACCGCCGGTCCGCGCGAATGTTGTCGAGACAAATCTGACGTTAAGCCCCGGCGCGACGTTGTTGGCGTGAACGCCGGTGATGTGAGCGCCGTCTCTGCGTGCCGGTATGGCGAGGTCATGAAAGATCGTCTGCCCGACGTGAGCAGGTTCGCTGCCGCGACCGCCCAACGGAAGGCCGTGGGGATATGGACGAACAGCGGCATAGGCGATGCCATAGGCGCTACCCGCCGCGACGATGATCACCGGCGCCGCGAGCCACCACCATCGACGTCGAGGCATTGACGCAGCGTAGAGACAAAGTCAACCGAGTTGTGGCCTCAGAACCATTACGGTCGACCAGACGGACGCGAAGTGATGCCATAACGGGGCGGGGCCTCCGCTCCTGTGGGGTTCTCCGAGAATTCGGAGTGCTCTCACCGCTACAAGAAGGAGGCCCGCGATGAGCAGTATCTCCGGTAGGCAAGTGGTTGGGGTAGATCTGCATCTGCACCGGTCGGTGGTCGGGTTGATTGACGTGGATGGCAGCCAGTTGGGCTGGGTCCGGATCGATAACGACCCGAGGGCGTTGGTCCGGGAGTGTCGTAAGGCGGGGCGTGGTGCGCCGGTCGCGATTGAGGCGACGTATGGCTGGTATTGGGCGGTCGACGCGTTGCAGGCGGCGCGCTTCGAGGTGCATCTGGCGCATCCGTATGGGATGAAGGCGATGCGTGCCCGTAAGCGGGTGAAGACTGACCCGCGGGACGCGTTCGAGCTGGCGAACCTGCTGCGCCTGGGGTCGTTGCCTGAGGCTTATATCGCGCCGCCGGAGCTGCGTGAGCTGCGTGAGCTGGTGCGGCACCGGCAGCAGCTGGTGAAGACCTCGACCGCGGTGAAGGCCGGTGTCCGTGCGTTGCTGGCGAAGCGCGGTATCCGGCTGGCCGCGACCGACCTCGATGGTGACGCTGGGAGCGAGCAGCTGGCGGCCGTGTCGTTGCCGGGGACGTATGCGATCCGGCTCGCCGCGCAGCGCCGGCTGATGCTGGTCCTCGCCGAGGAGGTCGCCGCGACCGAGCTCGAGCTCGCCATCCGGCTGCGGCACCACCCGGGCTACTGCCGGTTGCTCGGGTTGAAAGGCATCGGTCCGGTGCTGGCCGCGATCTTCATCGCGGAGATCGGTGACATCACCCGGTTCGAGACCGCGGCGGCGTTGTGCTGCTGGGCCGGGATCACCCCACGGCACTACGAGTCCGATAAGACGGTGCGCCGCGGTCACATCAGTAAGGAAGGCGCGAAGCTGGTCCGCTGGGCGGCGGTCGAGGCGATCCAGCGCAGCTGCGAGCCGGCGGTGAAGAAGGTCAAGGACGATCTCATCGCTCGCCGCGGTGCCGGTGCGCGCAACATCGCGAAGACCGCAGCCGCTCGGCGGATGCTCGAAGCGGTCTACTACACGCTGCACGACGGCGAGGCCCGGTTCCTCACCGCGCAACCGGCAGCAGCGTGACGACCGAGACATCGTGCGGGCCGGGGAACGGCATGACCCACCGGCAGGTGCGGTCGAGGAAGTGAATGGCCCCACGACCCTGGACCCCCAGGGCTCCCGACGGCTTCATGCAGTCACCACACGCGAAGGAATGCCTGGCAGCTCTGGCTGCCGTCGCTCGCGACCACCGAGCTGAAGCCATCACCACAACCCAATAGCCGACGGCGCCGGCAGAACAGATCCTGCGTCGACCACGAGACGGCCTCAACACCGTTCGTCCTCGCCCTCCGGGCTCCGGGCGCTGCGTGTTGACCCCGCCCCGCGGACGACCATGCCCCAAGATCAGCCGGCCCCACTCAACGAAAGCTTGACAAACAAGACCCCGTTCATGAATGCCGTTCTCGTGCAACGACCCGACCGACGACGCCGACCCGGTGCTATGCGCGCGGCACTCTGAGGGATGATCGACTCGTGGTCGGGAAACCGGAGCCAGTCGACAGCCGCGGCTTTGGCGGCATCAGCTGGCTACCTCGCATCGCCGCTCCGCGACGGCAGCCGAGGGCGTCACAAATCACGCTGCACCAAGCGCCGGAGGTGGCCTCTAAAGACGAGCGCTGCGGGGCGGCGGCTTACTACCGTCCGTTCGGTTCCGGCGTGACGCTCGCCGGTCAGTGGGACGCACGAGTGACCTGTGCGCTCGCCCGCGATCACGAGGGCGACCATGTGTCGGCGCCTCGGAGGGAACACCGGCTGCCGTGGTTGCCTCGCCGGTGGTGGGCATACTCCTGGCCACGGGTAGCCCGCACAGAACCTGCCAGCCGATAGCGTCCGACACGAGCCAGATGCGAGGTGCTGTTCCAGCGCACGCGATCCGGCCTTTTCAATCACAATGATCAGTCCTCAAGGCTCTCGGACGGGACGCCGCGCGCGCGCCGGTCAACTGCGCTAGCGCGGGTTGGGCGTCACGGCCGGACGGCCCGCCTTTCATCAGCAACCCGAATGTGCGCAGTTTCCGACCATCCACCGTCTCAACGGTGATCCAGTAGCCCCCGCGGCCAAGGAATGGAGACTCGGCGACCGTCCCAAAACCCGCGACCTCTGGCCAGCTCACGCGCCTGTTGCGCATCAGGCCGTGAACCGTCAGGCCCGCAGAGTCAGTGGTAATGCCGATGCGGAAGCACCTGAAGAAAAGCAACCCTGATGCGACTGTCGACAGGATGAAGAACACCTCGCCGAGTCGGGTGTCTCCAGTGGTAGCGCCAGCAGAGGTGAGCGTCAGCGCGGCGAGGAGAACTGCCAGCCCGCCCACAGTCCACCACGATCGAATCACTTTCCCACGGTATAGGTGGAGCTCTCCCGCACACCGAGGGTCCAATCGGTGACAGCCTTGGGCCATGCTCGGGCGTCTATCGACTGTGAAGTGTCTACCGGCGGTTGGTCTCGCCCCCGTCGTCGGTCTCCTAGTGACCGCTTGCGGCACAGCGAGCCCCCATCGGACTGTCACCGGTCGCGCCTCAGCCTCCGTCCAGTCCAGCAACGAGCAAAAGGTCGTTGTTACCGCCAGTGGTCGCCTGCTCGAGGAGTTTGAGGGCCTGCTCCATTCGACATTCGGGTCAAAACCCGTGTGCGCTCGGGATAGCCGCAACGGACCGATGACCTTCGTGGCCAACGGCTGTTCGCCACTCGCGAAGTACGACCCGTACCTATACACGTTCAAGCACCCGACCAACGCGACCCTGCGGCCTTTCTCACCGCCAACCCCGAAACTTCGGGAACTACCCGAGGGTCATCTTGATCCACCACGGGACGATGAGGTGCGACATGGGCAATCACCCGAGGTACCTCGTCACGTATGCCGACACGGCCTCGTTCTCGCTGGCCTGCCTGGCTCCTCAGTAATCCGCGTGAGGTGCCTGATCGCGTACGCGAGGCCCGGCGTTCCCGAACGCACCGAACCGTTGCTCGACCTGCGGCGTCTTAGAACCGTGACGGTCGCGAAGCACCGCTTAGTGCATGGCGTTCTCGTCTGCTCATTTGCAGTTGCGGTGATGGCCGGGTGCAGCAGCAGCCACAGTGCGACGCCTGACGAGAAGACATCGGTCGCTTCACCTTCGCCTGCGTTGCCGTTGATCGCCGCGAGTGGCCCCTACCCGCGCGTGCTTCCCGGAATAGGGTCGATCGTCGGGATCACCGAATTTTCGGGCCAGAGCACCCAACTGATGGCGGCCCAAGGCG
>NZ_DATJYB010000305.1:0-16821 GCF_035499775.1 Mycobacterium sp.
CACCGCGCACGAGATGGGGCACAAGAAGGACTCGCTGGAGCGCTGGCTGTCCAAGATCACCCTGGCGCAGACCGCTTACGGCCACTTCTACATCGAGCACAACCGCGGCCACCACGTGCGCGTTTCCACGCCGGAGGACCCCGCGTCATCCCGCTTCGGTGAGACGTTCTGGGAGTTCCTGCCGCGCAGCGTGATCGGCAGCGCGCGTTCGTCGGTTCACCTCGAGGCGCAGCGGATCCGCCGGCTCGGAAAGAGCCCGTGGGACCCCAGGACCTACCTGTCCAACGACGTCCTCAACGCGTGGGCCATGTCGGTGGTGCTGTTCGGCGCGCTGATCGCGGTGTTCGGTCCGGCGCTGATCCCGTTCCTGATCGTCCAGGCAGTCTTCGGCTTCAGCTTGCTCGAAGCCGTCAACTACCTCGAGCACTACGGCCTGCTGCGGCAGCAGAACGCCAACGGCCGGTACGAGCGGTGCGCGCCGGTGCACAGCTGGAACTCCGACCACATCGTCACCAACCTGTTCCTCTACCACCTGCAGCGGCACAGCGATCACCACGCCAACCCGACGCGCCGCTACCAGACGCTGCGCAGCATGGAAGGTTCGCCCAACCTGCCCAGTGGCTACGCGTCGATGATCTCGCTCACCTACATCCCGCCGCTGTGGCGCAAGGTGATGGACCACCGGGTGCTGGAGCACTACGACGGCGACATCACCCTGGTTAACGTGCAGCCGCGCTTGCGGGAGAAGCTGCTGGCCAAGTACGGGGCGGCAGCATGACCGCCACTTATCATTGCCCCGTGTGCGACTACGTCTACGACGAGGCCAAAGGCGATGCCAGGGAAGGCTTTCCGGCCGGCACGCCGTGGGATCAGATCCCCGATGACTGGTGCTGTCCGGACTGCGCGGTCCGCGAAAAGCCCGACTTCCAACTCACCGAGAACAGTTAGGAGCAAACAAATGAGTGACTACAAACTCTTCCAGTGCGTGCAATGCGGCTTCGAGTACGACGAGGCGCTGGGGTGGCCCGAGGACGGCATCGCGCCCGGCACTCGCTGGGACGACATCCCCGAGGATTGGAGCTGCCCGGACTGCGGCGCGGCGAAGGCGGACTTCGTGATGGTGGAGGTCGCTCGCTCGTGATCACCACCTACAGCGCCACCAAAACCGATATTCTCGCGCCTGTGAAACGGATTCCCTACGCCGAGGCGTCGCGGAATCTGCTGCGTGAATCCGTGCTGGACGCGATGCGCGACCTGCTGCTCACTCGCGACTGGTCGGCCATCACACTGTCCGACGTCGCCCGCGCGGCCGGCATCAGCCGGCAGACCATCTACAACGAGTTCGGCTCCCGTCAGGGCCTGGCGCAGGGTTACGCCCTGCGCCTGGCCGACCGCCTGGTCGACACCGTCAAAAGCAGCCTGGACGCCAACGTCGGCAACATCTACCAGTCGTTCCTGGAGGGTTTTCGGGCCTTCTTCGCCGAGTCGGCGGCGGATCCGTTGGTGATCTCGCTGTTGACCGGCGTCGCCAAGCCCGACCTGCTGCAGCTGATCACCACCGACAGCGGGCCCATCATCACCCGCTCGTCGGCGCGGCTGGCCACGGCGTTCACCCAGACTTGGCTCGCTACCAGCGACGACGACGCCAATGTGCTGGCGCGCACCATCGTGCGGCTGTGCCTGAGCTACGTGTCGATGCCGCCGGAGGCCGACCACGACGTCGCCGCCGACCTGGCGCGGTTGATGACGCCGTTCGCCGAGCGCCACGGGGTCATCAACGTCCCGTGACCAGACGGGGCCGACGGGTCCCGGTTTCGCGGTGACTAGAGTGGCTGGGGCTGACGAACTTCGGCCTGAGACCGCAAAAATCGCCCCAGAAGGATTGAGACACCCCGATGACCACGCCCGAAAATCCGCTGACCCCCGACGTTCGTAACGGCATAGATTTCAAGATCGCCGATCTGTCGCTAGCGGATTTTGGCCGTAAGGAACTCGATCTCGCCGAGTACGAGATGCCCGGTCTGATGTCACTGCGCCGCGAATACGCCGAGGTGCAGCCGCTGAAGGGGGCCCGGATTTCGGGCTCGCTGCACATGACCGTGCAGACCGCGGTGCTGATCGAAACCCTGACGTCGCTGGGCGCCGAAGTGCGGTGGGCATCCTGCAACATCTTCTCGACCCAAGATCACGCGGCGGCCGCCGTCGTCGTCGGCCCGCATGGCACCCCCGAAGAGCCCAAGGGCGTACCGGTGTTCGCCTGGAAGGGCGAGACGCTCGAGGAGTACTGGTGGTGCGCCGAGCAAATGCTCACCTGGGACGGCGAACCGGCCAACATGATCCTCGACGACGGCGGCGACGCCACCATGATGGTGCTGCGCGGCATGCAGTACGAGACGGCCGGCGTGGTCCCCCCCGCCGAGGACGACGACCCCGCTGAATGGAAGGTCTTCCTCAGCGTGCTGCGCAGCCGCTTCGAGTCCGACAAGACCAAGTGGACCAAGATCGCCGAGTCGGTCAAGGGCGTCACCGAGGAAACCACCACCGGTGTGCTGCGGCTCTACCAATTCGCCGCGGCCGGCGACCTGGCTTTCCCGGCGATCAACGTCAACGACTCGGTCACCAAGTCCAAGTTCGACAACAAGTACGGCACCCGGCACTCGCTGATCGACGGCATCAACCGCGGCACGGACGCGCTGATCGGCGGCAAGAACGTCCTGATCTGCGGCTACGGCGACGTCGGCAAGGGCTGCGCCGAGGCGGCCAAGGGCCAGGGCGCCCGCGTCTCGGTCACCGAGATCGACCCGATCAACGCGCTGCAGGCGCTCATGGAGGGCTTCGACGTCGTGACGGTCGAGGATGCCATCGGCAACGCGGACATCGTCGTGACCGCGACCGGCAACAAGGACATCATCTCGCTGGCGCACATGAAGGCGATGAAGGACCACGCCATCCTGGGCAACATCGGCCACTTCGACAACGAGATCGACATGGCTGCGCTGGAAAGCTCCGGTGCGACGAAGCTGAACATCAAGCCGCAGGTCGACCTGTGGACCTTCGGTGACTCCGGCAAGTCGATCATCGTGCTCTCCGAAGGCCGACTGCTGAACCTGGGCAACGCCACCGGCCACCCGTCGTTCGTGATGAGCAACAGCTTCGCCAACCAGGTGATCGCCCAGATCGAGCTGTGGACCAAGAGCGACGAGTACGACAACGAGGTGTACCGGCTGCCCAAGCACCTCGACGAGAAGGTGGCCCGCATCCACGTCGAGGCCCTCGGCGGGCAGCTGACCAAGCTGACCAAGGAGCAGGCCGAATACCTCGGCATAGACGTCGAAGGCCCGTACAAGCCGGACCACTACCGCTACTAGGCCTGGCGTCCTGCGCGAGTGTGCGTCCAGCCGCACGTTCGACGCCGACTGTGCGGCCGGCCGCGCATTCGCCGGCGGGGCCATTAGGCTCGCGCCGTGCTGATCGCGATCGAAGGCGTCGACGGCTCTGGTAAGCGGACGCTGACCGACGGCCTGCGCCGGGCCTTCGAAGCCGACGGGAAGTCGGTGGCCACGCTGGCCTTCCCGCGGTACGGACAGTCGATCACCGCCGACATCGCGGCGGAGGCCCTGCACGGCGAGCACGGCGACCTCGCGTCGTCGGTATATGCCATGGCGATGTTGTTCGCGCTCGACCGCGCCGGTGCCGTCGGTCAAATCGAGGAGCTGACCCGCGACTACGACGTGGTGATCCTGGATCGCTACGTCGCCTCCAACGCGGCCTACAGTGCGGCGCGCCTGCATCAGGATGCCGGCGGGGACGTAGTGGGCTGGGTGGCACGGCTGGAATATCAACGGTTGGCGCTGCCCGTGCCCGACTGGCAGGTACTGCTCGCGGTGTCCACCGAACTCGCCGGGCAGCGCGCCCGCAGCCGCGCCGAGAGCGATCCCGGGCGCGCCCGCGACAGCTACGAGCGCGACGACGGACTCCAGCAGCGCACCGGTGCGGTGTATGCCGGGCTGGCCGCCGGGGGCTGGGGCGGGCGCTGGTTGGTTATCGACGCAGACGTCAATCCGGGCCAATTGGCCGCCACTTTGACCGCCCGTTAGCAGATTTTCACCAGATTGTGTCCATATTTGCGCTGATCGCCCAAGAAACGCGCGTGTGGTACGCCAGTTTTATCCCCATCTGGTGACACCATGGACAGCATGAGGCAAAGGATTTTGGTCGTTGATGACGACGCTTCGCTGGCAGAGATGCTGACGATCGTGCTGCGTGGGGAGGGCTTCGACACTGCCGTCGTAGGCGACGGCACCCAGGCCCTGACGGCAGTACGTGAGCTGCGCCCCGATCTGGTGCTGCTCGACTTGATGCTGCCCGGTATGAACGGCATCGACGTCTGCCGGGTGTTGCGTGCCGACTCCGGCGTTCCGATTGTGATGCTGACCGCCAAGACCGACACCGTGGACGTGGTGCTGGGACTGGAGTCGGGCGCCGACGACTACATCATGAAGCCGTTCAAGCCCAAGGAGCTGGTGGCCCGGGTGCGGGCGCGGCTGCGCCGCAACGACGACGAGCCGGCCGAGATGCTGTCCATCGCCGACGTCGAGATCGACGTGCCGGCCCACAAGGTCACGCGCAACGGCGAGCAGATCTCCCTGACCCCGCTGGAGTTCGACCTCCTGGTCGCGCTGGCACGCAAACCCCGTCAGGTGTTTACTCGGGATGTGCTGCTCGAACAGGTGTGGGGCTATCGGCACCCGGCGGACACCCGCCTGGTGAACGTGCACGTCCAGCGTCTGCGGGCCAAGGTCGAGAAAGACCCTGAGAACCCGACTGTGGTGTTGACCGTTCGAGGAGTGGGTTACAAGGCCGGACCTCCGTGACCCACCCCGGCGATGCAGTGCGTCGCGATATGGGGTCACCCCCGACCGCACAGCGGCGAGGGGAGCGGCATAGGTGATTTGGGGCTCACGGCGGCGCACACGAAGTCGTTGGGGTCGTTCCGGCCCGATGACGCGCGGCATGGGTACGGTCGGCCGAGCCGTGAGCGTTGCCTGGCGCCGGTCGCTGCAGCTGCGAGTCGTCGCGCTGACCCTCGGTCTCTCGTTGGCGGTGATCTTGGCGCTCGGCTTCGTGCTGACCAGCCAGCTCACCAACCGCGTGCTCGACGTGAAGGTCAAGGCTGCCATCGAACAGATCGAGCGGGCTCGCACCACCGTCAGCGGGATCGTCAACGGTGAAGAGACACGCTCGCTGGACAGCAGCCTGCAGCTGGCCCGCAACACGCTGACCTCGAAAACCGACCCGGCCTCGGCCGTCGGCCTGGCCGGCGCGTTCGACGCGGTGCTGATGGTGCCCGGCGACGGCCCGCGCGCGGCGACCACCGCCGGACCCGTCGAGCAGGTGCCCAACTCGTTGCGCGGCTTCGTCAAGGCCGGGCAGGCGGCCTACCAGTACGCGACCGTGCGCACCGAGGGCTACACCGGACCGGCACTGATCATCGGGACGCCCACGTCGTCGCGGGTGGCCAACCTGGAGCTCTACCTGATCTTTCCGCTGAAGAACGAGCAGGCCACCGTCACGCTGGTGCGCGGCACGATGGCCACCGGCGGCCTGGTGCTGCTGGTCCTGTTCGCCGGCATCGCGATCCTGGTGTCCCGGCAGGTGGTGGTGCCGGTGCGGTCGGCGTCGCGGATCGCCGAGCGCTTCGCCGAGGGGCACCTGTCCGAACGCATGCCGGTGCGCGGTGAAGACGACATGGCCCGGCTGGCGGTGTCGTTCAACGACATGGCCGAGAGCCTGTCCCGCCAGATCACCCAGCTCGAAGAGTTCGGCAATTTGCAGCGCCGCTTCACCTCCGACGTCAGCCATGAACTGCGCACGCCGCTGACCACGGTGCGGATGGCCGCCGACTTGATCTACGACCACAGCTCCGACCTCGATCCCGCGCTGCGGCGCTCCACCGAGTTGATGGTCAACGAGCTGGACCGGTTCGAGAGCCTGCTCAACGACCTGCTGGAGATCTCCCGCCACGACGCCGGTGTGGCCGAGCTGTCCGTCGAGGCGGTCGATCTGCGGACGACGGTGCAAAGCGCGCTGGGCAACGTGGGGCACCTGGCCGAGGAGGCCGGCATCACGCTGCAGGTGGACATGCCCGCCGAGGAGGTCATCGCCGAGGTCGACGCGCGCCGGGTGGAGCGGATCCTGCGCAACCTGATCGCCAACGCCATCGACCACGCCGAGCACAAGCCGGTAGATATCCGGATGGCCGCCGACGAGGACACGGTCGCCGTCACCGTCCGCGACTACGGCGTCGGGCTGCGGCCCGGTGAGGAGAAGCTGGTGTTCAGCCGGTTCTGGCGCTCGGACCCGTCGCGGGTGCGGCGCTCCGGCGGCACCGGACTGGGTCTGGCGATCAGCATCGAGGACGCCCGGCTGCACCAGGGCCGGCTGGAGGCGTGGGGAGAACCCGGCGAGGGCGCGTGCTTCCGGTTGACGCTTCCGCTGTTCCGGGGCCACAAGGTCACCACCAGCCCGCTGCCGATGAAACCGATTCCGCAGCCGACACCGGCGCCGCAACCCGCGACGTCCCCACGCCAAGAGCGTCAGCGTGAGCACGCCGACAGGAGCGGCTGATGCGGAGGCTCCTAACGTTTCTGTCGGTGGCCGTGTTGCTCGCCGGTTGCGCGGGAGTGCCCAGCTCGTCGGCGCCGCAAGCCATCGGCACCATCGAGCGGCCGGCGCCGACGAATCTGCCCAAGCCCACCCCGGGCATGGATCCCGACGTCCTGCTGCGCGAATTCCTCAAGGCCACCGCCGACCCGGCCAACCGGCATCTGGCCGCGCGGCAGTTCCTCACCCAGTCGGCGTCCAACGCCTGGGACGACGCCGGTAGCGCCTTGCTGATCGACCATGTGGTGTTCGTCGAAACCCGTGCCGCCGAACGTGTTTCGGCGACCATGCGGGCGGACATCCTGGGCTCGCTGTCCGACGTGGGAGTGTTCGAGACCGCAGAGGGCGTGCTGCCCGACCCGGGCCAGATCGAATTGGTCAAGACGCCGGGTGGCTGGCGCATCGACCGGCTGCCCAACGGGGTCTTTCTGGACTGGCAACAGTTCCAGGCGACCTACAAACGCAACACGCTGTACTTCGCCGACCCGACCGGCAAAACCGTGGTTCCCGATCCGCGCTACGTGGCGGTTGCCGATCACGATCAGCTGGCCACCGAGCTCGTCTCCAAGCTGTTGGCAGGTCCGCGACCGGAAATGGCGCACACCGTCCGCAACCTGCTCGCTCCGCCGCTGCGGCTGCGCGGGCCGGTGACCCGGGCCGACGGCGGCAAGAACGGGATCGGCAGCGGCTACGGCGGCGCCCGCGTCGACCTGGAGAAGCTGTCCACCACCGACCCGCACAGCAGGCAATTGCTTGCCGCACAGATCATCTGGACGCTGGCCCGGGCCGACATCCGCGGACCCTACGTCATCAATGCCGACGGCGCCCCGCTGGACGACAGGTTCGCCGAGGGGTGGACCACTTCCGACGTGGCGGCCACCGACCCGGGCGTCGCCGACGGTGCCGGTGCCGGGTTGCACGCGCTGGTTAACGGGTCGATGGTCGGCCTGGACGCCCAGCGTGTCGCCCCGGTGCCCGGGGCCTTCGGGCGGATGGGCGATCAGACCGGCGCCGCGCTGTCCCGCAACGGGCGCCAGGTGGCGTCCGTGGTGACGCTGCGCCGCGGCGCGCCCGACATGGCGGCCTCCCTGTGGATCGGCGAACTCGGCGGCGAGGCGGTGCAGTCCGCCGACGGGCACAGCCTGTCGCGACCCAGCTGGTCGCTGGACGACGCGGTGTGGGTGGTGGTCGACTCCAACAACGTGCTGCGGGCGATTCAGGAGCCGGCGTCGGGGCAGCCGGCGCGCATTCCGGTGGATTCCGCGGCGGTGGCCAGCCGCTTCCCGGGGCCGATCACGGACCTGCAGCTGTCCCGGGACGGGACGCGCGCCGCGATGGTGATCGGCGGGCAGGTGATCCTGGCGGCTGTCGAGCAGACCCAGGCCGGACAGTTCGCGCTGAACTCCCCGCGACGGCTGGGCTTCGGGCTGGGCAACTCGGTGGTGTCGCTGTACTGGCGAACCGGTGACGACATCGTCGTGACCCGCAATGACGCCACGCATCCGGTGTCGTACGTGAACCTCGACGGAGTGAACTCCGACGCGCCCAACCACGGGTTGGCGATTCCGCTGTTCTCTATCGCGGCCAACCCGTCGACGGTGTATGTCGGTGCTCCGCAGGGGATACTGCAGTACTCGGCGTCCGTGGCCGAAAGCCAGCAGGGCTGGTCGGAAGTGGCGGGGTTGATGGCGCCCGGTGCAGCACCGGTGTTGCCCGGCTGATCCGGGCCTCAGACGACCAACATCTGTGCCAGTACGCGACGCACTTCGTCCAGTTCGGCGGCGGATAGCTGGATCTCGGGTGCGTATCGGCGGAACCGCTGGGCGAACACGGTGCGAATCTGCTCAGTGATGACCCAGCCACCGGACGTGATAGGAACTCTATGTACCCAGCCGGGGCGTTCGACGCTGGTCAGCGGCAGTACGCAGATGAGCTGCCGCGCTGTCAGGTCCAGGTGGAAACGGGACGACACGACGAGCGCGGGTCGGTCTTTGCCCTGTTCGCGGCCACGGACCGGATCAAAGTCGACAAACCAGACCTGACCGGGTCGGACGGGCGGTGGGTTCCTCACTCGGTCCACTCATCGGCGATCGGCGCTTCGGCGTCGGACCATTCTTCGGCCTCGGCGATGTAGTCCGCCCAGCCCTGTGGATCGGTCTCGCGGGTGCGCCGGACTGCGGCGATGGCGTTGGCTTGCCAGTGTTCGTCGATAAGGCGGCGGATCGTTTCATCGGCCGACGCGCCGCCGAATTCTTCGCGACCGATCCGCAACACCCGTTCGCGGGTCTCGTCACTTACGCGCAGCATGAAGGCAGTATACGGTGGCGTAAACGGTTCTGTTAACAACTCGGGCGCGGCGTATTCAGCGCCGAACTCACCAGCTAGCCTCAGCAGTGACAGGCCTAGAGAAAGCCCTGCGGATGTCGCCCAAAGTTCCCCGGCTGCGTTGGGATGATCCCTTCGGCGCGTTGGACATGCTCGGCTCGTTGTGGTCGTCTACCGGATTGCCGTCGGTCACCACGGGAGCCGCTTTCGCGGCCGCGGCGCCGTACCGGACCTTGTTCTTGACGTTGCAGCAACTGCTCGTCGGTAGGGAAGTCACCGTACGCATGGGGGACCACGATGTGGTGCTCACCGTCACCGAGCTGGATTCCGAGCTGGAGCAGCGGGGGTTGGCCGTCGGGCAGCTCGGCGACGTGCGGCTGGCGGCGCGCGACATCCGGTGGGACCGGAACCACCTACGCAGCGCCGTCGCCGTCCTGCACAACCTGCACATCCGCCCGGGCATGCCGCCGCTGGTGGTGTCCGCGCCGGCGGAGTTGACGACCTCGGTGCCGGCGAACATCTTCGACGATGTGCTGCGTCAGGCCGCGCCGCAGGTGCGCGCCGAGCTGTGCGAAGACGGGAATGCCCGGCTGCGCTGGGCCCGCCGGCCCGGTTGGGGCGGTGTCGACGTGGACGTCGAGGTGATGGGGAAGACGATGTGGCTGCGGCCGCGCGCGTTGGTCGCCGGGCGACGGCGTTGGACGCTGCCGGCGCGGACTCCCGGCTACCAGGTGCCGCTGCCCGAGCTGCCCCATGGCCTGCTGGTCACCGACGTGAGCCTGGGAGTGGATTCGCTGCAGATATCGGGCCTGCTGCCGGAGTGGCGAATGGAGTTGCCGCTGCGGTATCTCGAAGACCTGATCAGCGGGTTGAGTCAGGGCGCGCTCAGCTTCGCCTGGCCATCGCTGTTCAAAAGCTCCGACTGAGTGGCTCACCATGACACTCTCCGATCCCGCTGCGGTCGCATGACCCCGGCAGCATTTCCGCCGGGCGGGTTGGTCCGAACTGAATTCGACGGTCCATCGGGAGCAGTAACCAGAGATATATACTGGCGGCATAGCTGATATATACTAATTGGAGTTCAGTCTGTGACAAAGCGTTTGATCGACTTGGACGACGACCTCCTGGCCGCTGCGCAAAACGAACTCGGGACAACTGGCGTTACCGACACTGTTCGGATGGCGTTGCGCGAAGCCGCAGCTCGGTCGGCTCGCGCGCGTCAGGTCGCATGGTTGCAAGCGGGAGGCATGCAGGAAATGGCTACCCCTGATCGGCGCGGTGACGTTTGGCGTTGACCGCCCGGTACCTCATCGACACCAGCGCCGCTGCACGGATGAGGTACCCCGAAGTCGGTAGCCGACTCGCACCTCTGATCGAGGCCGGTCTGGTCGCAACGACGGCCCAACTCGACGCCGAAGCGCTGTATAGTGCGCGCAATCATGCTGAATACGAACAACTTTGGTCAGATCGCCAGCTCGCCTACGAGTATCTACCGACTCATGACGAACATTGGCAGGCCGCGTTAGGCGCCCAGCGGGAGCTTGCCGGGGACGGCCGCCACCGCGCTGTCGGCGTGGCCGACCTGTTGATCGCCACACTTGCGGCTGGCCATGACCTGACGCTGATTCATTACGACGCCGATTTTGAAATCGCCGCCGAAGTTCTTCCAGTCCAGCATCGCTGGGTGGTGGAATGCGGCAGTGTCGACTGAGCGATGTCACCCCCAGCCAGCACACTTGCCATGTGTTCGACCTGATCCTGCCGCTGGAATGCGGCGGCTGCGGGGCGCCGTCCACCAGGTGGTGCGGCGCGTGCGCCGCCGAACTCGTCGTCAAACCCGACGAGCCGCACGTCATCACCCCGCGCGTCGACCCGCAGGTTCCGGTGTTCGCACTCGGCCGCTACGCCGGTGCCCGACGCCAGGCGATCCTCGCGATGAAGGAGCACGGCCGCGCCGACCTCGTCGCTCCGCTGGCGCGCGCACTGGCCATCGGTGTGCACCGGCTGCTGGTCTGGGGCATCCTCGACGCCCCGCTGACGCTGGTGCCCGCCCCGACGCGACGCTCGGCGGCGCGGCGCCGCGGGGGCGATCCGGTGACCCGGGTGGCGGCGGCCGCGGTCGCCGGCCACCCGGCCATTGCCGTCGTCTCAGCCTTGAGGATGAAGGCGATGGTCCGCGACTCGGTGGGCCTTGGCACCTCTGCCCGTGAGCGCAACGTCGCCGGCCGGGTACGGCTGCGGGGCCGACGGCCTCCCGCCGAAGTGGTGCTCGTCGACGACATCGTCACCACCGGCGCCACGGTTCGCGAATCCGTCCGGATCCTGCAGTCCGGCGGGATCCGGGTGACCGCCGTACTGGCGCTGGCGGCCGCGTGAGCCGATCGGTATGGGAAACCCATGAAGTTCCCATGATTACGTGAAGAACTCGCAACAGGTCTGCCAAATTGGTGGCACGTCGGGGCGAACACGAGCTAACGTCGAAAACAACCTTCAACGACTTCCAGTCGCGATTTGCCAGGTTGAGACACCGGAGGGGGTGAGCTTTCGACTCCTTGCACCGGCGAGCAGCCTGCGGCGGTGACTTCCCAAACCGCTCCCAACCTCGTCGGCGCGCTTACCAAGAATGCCGGCACGCAGGGCGCGTGTGACGTGGAAAGAGAAACGAGTTATCACGTATGTCAAGGCTAACCGCGGATTCAGGTCAGATTCTGGACCAAGCACCGGTTGGAACCGACGAGTCGACCGAACCGACCACCAGCGTCGAAGTCGTGTACAAAGGCCGCAACGTCGAGATCCCCGATCACTTCCGCATCTACGTCTCGCAGAAACTCGCTCGTTTGGAACGGTTCGACCGGACCATCTACCTGTTCGACGTCGAACTCAACCATGAACGCAACCGACGCCAACGCAAATCCTGTCAGCGCGTAGAGATCACCGCCCGTGGTCGCGGGCCGGTAGTCCGAGGTGAGGCGTGCGCCGACAGCTTTTATGCCGCGCTCGAATCGGCGGTCGTCAAGCTCGAGGGCCGGCTGCGCCGCGGCAAGGACCGTCGCAAGGTGCACTACGGCGACAAGACGCCCAGGTCGTTGGCCGAGGCCACCGCGCTGACCCCGCCGCTGGAAAAGGCCTTCAACACCGCCGCGGCCGAGCCGCACCGGCACGACGGCTCGGACCCCGACGGCACCGACGTCGAGCACAAGGATCAGAAAGACCACGAGCCCGGGCGGGTCGTGCGTACCAAGGAACACCCGGCCAAGCCGATGTCGGTCGACGATGCGCTCTACGAGATGGAGCTCGTCGGGCACGACTTCTTCTTGTTCTACGACAAGGAGACCGAACGGCCGTCCGTGGTCTATCGTCGGCACGCCTACGACTACGGCTTGATTCGGCTGGCCTGACGGGCCCCGATGGCGGCGACCCGCTTCGCCCGGCTCCGCCGCGCTCGCGATCGCCGCGGCCCCGATGGCGGCGACCCGCTTCGCCCGGCTCCGCCGCGCTCGCGATCGCCGCTGCGGCGGCCACCACCGGGTCGTCACCTACCATGGGAGTCGCCTAATCGAAGACTCCTACCAACAGGGGACATCCCACAGGGACATCCCAACAAAGGGGACAACACCGTGCTGTCGAAGTTGCTGCGCCTTGGTGAAGGTCGCATGGTCAAGCGCCTCCGGAAGGTGGCGGACTACGTCAACACGTTGTCCGACGACGTCGAAAAGCTCACGGACGAGGAGCTGAGGAACAAGACCGACGAGTTCAAGAAGCGCCTCGAAGAGGGCGAAGACCTCGACGACCTGCTCCCCGACGCGTTCGCCGTGGCCCGCGAGGCCGCCTGGCGGGTGCTCGACCAGCGCCCGTTCGACGTGCAGGTTATGGGTGGGGCCGCGCTGCACATGGGCTACGTCGCGGAGATGAAGACCGGTGAGGGCAAGACCCTGACCTGTGTGTTGCCCGCCTACCTCAACGCGCTGGCCGGCAAGGGCGTGCACATCGTCACAGTCAACGACTACCTGGCCAAACGCGACAGCGAGTGGATGGGTCGCGTGCACCGCTTCCTGGGGCTGCAGGTCGGCGTGATCCTGGCGCACATGACGCCCGATGAGCGCCGGGTCGCCTACAACGCCGACATCACCTACGGCACCAACAACGAGTTCGGGTTCGACTATCTGCGCGACAACATGGCGCACTCGCTCGACGACCTGGTGCAGCGCGGGCACAACTTCGCCGTCGTGGACGAGGTCGACTCCATCCTGATCGACGAGGCCCGCACACCGCTGATCATCTCGGGGCCCGCCGACGGTGCATCCAACTGGTACACCGAGTTCGCCCGGATCGCGCCGCTGATGGAAAAGGACACGCACTACGAGGTCGACCTGCGCAAACGCACCGTCGGCGTGCACGAAAAAGGGGTGGAGTTCGTCGAGGACCAGCTCGGCATCGACAACCTCTACGAGGCCGCCAACTCGCCGCTGGTCAGCTACCTGAACAACGCGCTGAAGGCCAAGGAGCTGTTCAACCGCGACAAGGACTACATCGTCCGCGACGGCGAGGTGCTGATCGTCGACGAGTTCACGGGTCGCGTGCTCATCGGCCGGCGCTACAACGAAGGCATGCACCAGGCCATCGAGGCCAAGGAGCACGTCGAGATCAAGGCCGAGAACCAGACGCTGGCCACGATCACGCTGCAGAACTACTTCCGGCTCTACGACAAGCTCGCGGGCATGACCGGCACCGCCCAAACCGAGGCCGCCGAGCTGCACGAGATCTACAAGCTCGGCGTGGTCAGCATCCCGACGAACAAACCGATGATCCGCGAGGACCAGTCCGACCTGATCTACAAGACCGAGGAAGCCAAGTACATCGCGGTGGTCGACGACGTCGCCGAGCGCTACGAAAAGGGCCAGCCGGTGCTGATCGGCACCACCAGCGTGGAGCGCTCGGAATATCTGTCGCGGCAGTTCCAGAAACGGCGCATCCCGCACAACGTGCTCAACGCCAAGTTCCACGAGCAGGAAGCGGGCATCATCGCCGTGGCGGGCCGCCGCGGCGGCATCACCGTCGCCACCAACATGGCCGGCCGCGGCACCGACATCGTGCTGGGCGGCAACATCGACTTTCTCACCGACCAGCGGCTGCGTGAGCAGGGACTCGATCCGGTGGAGACACCCGAGGAGTACGAGGCGGCCTGGCACGAAGAACTGGCCAAGGTCAAGGAAGAGGCGAGCAAAGAGGCCGAAGAAGTGATCGAGGCCGGCGGCCTGTACGTGCTGGGCACCGAGCGGCACGAGTCGCGGCGCATCGACAACCAGCTGCGCGGCCGCTCCGGCCGGCAGGGCGACCCGGGCGAGTCGCGTTTCTACCTGTCGCTGGGTGACGAGCTCATGCGCCGATTCAACGGCGCCGCGCTCGAGACGCTGTTGACCCGGCTGAACCTGCCCGACGACGTGCCGATCGAAGCCAAGATGGTGACCCGGGCGATCAAGAGCGCGCAGACCCAGGTCGAGCAGCAGAACTTCGAAGTCCGTAAGAACGTCCTGAAGTACGACGAGGTGATGAACCAGCAGCGCAAGGTGATCTATGCCGAGCGCCGCCGCGTTCTCGAGGGCGAGAATCTGCAGCAGCAGGCCACCGACATGCTCGTCGACGTCATCACCGCCTACGTCGACGGGGCTACCGCGGAGGGCTATGCCGAAGACTGGGACCTGGAGAAGCTCTGGGAGGCGCTCAAGACGCTGTACCCGGTCGGGATCGACCACGAGACGCTGACCCGGCAGGATGCGGCCTCCGACCGCGACGAGCTCACCCGCGACGAGTTGCTCGAAGCCTTACTCAAAGACGCCGAAAAGGCTTATGCAATAAGAGAATCCGAACTCGAAGAGCTGGCCGGCGAGGGTGCGATGCGCCAGCTGGAACGCAACGTGCTGCTCAACGTCGTCGACCGCAAGTGGCGTGAGCACCTCTACGAGATGGATTACCTCAAGGAGGGCATCGGACTACGGGCGATGGCGCAGCGCGATCCGTTGGTGGAGTACCAGCGCGAGGGCTTCGACATGTTCACGGCCATGCTCGAAGGCATGAAAGAGGAGTCGGTTGGCTTCTTGTTCAATGTCACGGTCGAGACGGTGCCCGCTCCGCAGGTGGCGGTGGCCCCGGTCGAAACACCGGAAGGCTTGGCGGAATTGGCCGCCCGAAACGCCGTAGACGCTGAAGCCGCCGCGGAGTCGGATGGCGAAGCTGAGACCGAGGCGCCGGCCGTGGCTCGCGAAGAGGCGCCGAGTACCTTGCGCGCCAAGGGCATTGAGGACGATTCGCGAGCCCTGACCTATTCCGGGCCGTCGGAGGACGGCTCGGCGCAGTTGCAGCGCAACGGCGGCGGTGCGGCCAAGACGCCGGCCGGGGTGCCCGCCGGCGCCAGCCGTCGGGAGCGGCGTGCAGCCGCGCGGCAACAGGGTCGCGGCGCCAAGCCGCCGAAATCGGTGAAGAAGCGGTAGCAAGATTGGGGCAAACGCCTCATGCGTCCGCGCACCCTTGCCGCGGACACTCAGCCCATGAAGCGTTATTTGACAATCAGTTACGGGGCCGTCAGCTACGTGATGTTCCTGGTCGCCTTTACCTATGCAATCGGTTTCGTCGGCAACATGGTGGTGCCGCGGAGCGTGGATCACGGAATCACGGCGCCGATCGGCTGGGCGGTCGTGGTCAACGTGCTGCTGCTGGCTGTGTTCGCCGTCCAGCACAGCCTGATGGCACGGCCGGCGTTCAAGCGGTGGTGGACGCGGTTCGTACCGCAGTCGATCGAGCGCAGCACCTACGTGCTGTTGGCCAGCGCTGCCCTGCTTGGGCTCTACTGGCAGTGGCGAACGATTCCGGCCGTAGTTTGGGACCTGCGGCAGCCGGCCGCCCGAATTGCCGTGTGGGCGTTGTTCTGGCTCGGGTGGGCAATGGTGTTGGCCGCGACTTTCATGATCAACCATTTCGACCTGTTCGGTCTTCGGCAGGTGTACTTGGCTTGGCGCGGAATGCCTTACACGGAACTCGGTTTTCGCACTCACCTGCTCTACCGGCTGGTGCGCCACCCGCTCATGCTGGGGTTCATGGTCGCGTTCTGGGCGGCTCCGACGATGACGGCGGGGCACCTGTTATTCGCCATCGGCACCACCGGGTACATCCTGATCGCGTTGCAGATGGAAGAGCGTAACCTCGCGGCGACGATGGGCAACCAATACCGCGATTACCGCCGCCAGGTGCCGATGCTGCTACCCCTGAAACTGGCGTCACGCCGACACAACACTGAAACGGTTGGCCAGCACTAACTTTCGAGAAGCTTGGCGATCCGCTCCAGGGTGGCGCGCATGCCGTCCTCGGTGAGTTTGGGCATCGAGCCGCTGGTGATCATCCACTTCTGCTTGTCCTGGGACACATCCCAGGACTCGCGTACCAGCGTGCCGCCATCAGCGGGGCTCAGTTCGTAACGCCAGATGCGGCCGCCGACCAAACCGCCCATCGAGGTGGTCTGCCACGCGATCCGGCGGTCCGGCTCGTACTCGATCACTGTGTTGGTGGTGCGGTACGGGATGAACAGCGTTTCCTTGCGCCCGCGCATCGCCATGCCGAATTTCGAACCCTTCGACAGCGGCTCCGATTCCTGCGTGGCGTGATTCAGCGAATCCGAACCGTCGAAACTGGCGTGTTTGCCCGCGTCGGCCAGTAGCGCGAAGACCTTGTCCGGCGACGCGTTGATGACGCGCTCGACGCTGACAGTGTTCCCGTCCATCAGCTCACCCTAGCGCGCTGGTGATGTAAGGTCGTGCGCTGCAATGGCCATTCGTGAAAGGG
>NZ_DATJYB010000306.1:0-21369 GCF_035499775.1 Mycobacterium sp.
CCCGATCATCGGCCACCTCAGCCTGCTCGCCCGTAAGGAACTGCGCGATCTCTTGGAACGACGACCGCCACGGCTCAACGAAGTGGAACAAATTGCGCCCCGGCAGCTCAACGTATTTCGCACCCGATATGCGATCGGCGACGTCCTTCCCTAAAGCTGGCAGGGCGATCGGGTCGTCTGCGTGCTGCACTACGAGCGTTGGCACGCGGATCGTCGGCAGAACCGTCCGAACGTCCAATTCCAAGAAAAGAGGGAACAGGAGGGCGACGGTCCGTGGGCTCACCGCCAGGCGTTCAAATCGTGCCCATGCTGCCCGGATCTCCTCGTTCCACGGCATGTCCGGATTCATCACATGTTGGAGCTCTCCCGTGCCCCACATGTCGACCATGGCGGCAGAGATTTCTTCGGGAACCATCCCCACTTCGGTCGTCTGTTCGGCGTACGGAATGGCCCATCCCTGAAGCACGACGAGCGCTGTGGTGCGGGACGGATGTGTCGCGGCGAAAAGCGCCGCTGTCGGGAATGCGCCAGGCCACGTGACCAGAGCTGCGCCGGGGCTCCCGAGAGCGTCGAGCACCGCAGTGATGCTGTCGGCCCATTGCTCCAAGGTTGGCATCGCGCCCGGCTCCACAGGATCGGAAGCTCCACTGCCCGGCTGATCGAACAAGATGAGCCGACCCAGCGATGTCATCGCTTCAACCCATCCCTGAAGGGATGGCAGCTCCGGAAGGTGCTCACAGCAAGTGAACCAGTTCGGGACGAAGACTATGTCTCGCTCATCCTCAGCGGAGGCGCGATAGGCGACGCGCAAGTTCCCGTTCAACGCATAGCGCGTTCGTTTTTGCTGTTCAAGAGCGTGCTGCTGAAGTGTTCTTCAGCGATTCGGTGTCATCACCTGGTGAAGACGCTTTGGGGCTTGAACGCGAGCAGCTGGCCTTACGCCGACGCACCCGCGCTATGACCGCGCCTACCGCATCACGACCGAACGCCACCAAAACCATGCCGAGCGCACGGCGGCCCAAGCCGCAGCCACC
The DNA here is from genome assembly GCF_035499775.1 of Mycobacterium sp. GTDB lineage: Bacteria > Actinomycetota > Actinomycetes > Mycobacteriales > Mycobacteriaceae > Mycobacterium. The sequence goes on from NZ_DATJYB010000306.1 coordinate 1,035, forward strand.
GCCCGATCCGACCCAGACGCACCCCCACAGTTTTGGGTCGGCAACTCGCGTCTAAACCGCGATTTCCAGGCCGGCGCGCCTCAAGCGGGGCCTGCACGACGCAAGAAATTCGCAAGTCGTCGGCGGTAACCTCCGGCACAGCAGCGAAGGGAACCGTCATGAACACCACCCGCAGCCTGAAATCGCTTCTCGCCGTAGCGCTGTTGTCCGGCGGCACCGTTCTCGCCGGCTTGGGGTTCGCCGCAGGTACCGCCCAGGCGCATCCCGGTCCGGTGCCGCTCAACGGCGCCTGGCCCGGCTGTCCGGAAGACCATCCGGCCGGACCCTGTCACTGGTGCCCGGGCGACCCTCCGGTACAGACCGGCAATATTCGCGTGTACCCGGTGGTTTGGGACAACAACGTCTGCCACACGTACTGGTACGTGTACTCCGGGCAAGGCAATGTCGCACACAACATTTGGGAGGGCGAGGTTCCGCCGCCACCGCCGCCGCCACCGCCGCCGGCCATCATCAGTACCTACGAGCAGTGCGTGCGAATCCTCGGCCCAATCTTCTGCCCCAAGGCGTGAACCGACGTGGCTAACCCGTCGTGCCGAGCAGCGCGACCGCAACGGCCAAACCCAGCCAGCTGACCACGATGACCAGCCAGGCGGCCATTCCGATCTGCAGGCCCGTGCGCAGTGTGCCGATCCAGTTGCCTGACGCGTCGCGGTCGAGGTCGTAGGGAAACGAGGTCACGCACAGCGCCCGCGCGGGATTGCGCGGATCGGCCAGCACCACCCCGCCGAAGTACTCGCGCCCGGACACCACCAGCTGTCCCGGTGCGCCGTTGAGCGTGTAGGTGATCAGGGTCTTGGTGCTCGGTCCGCTGTAGAACGGGCGCTCCACCTGCCACCCGCGCGCCACCGGCAGCTTCGCGTTCGAATACGTTGTGCCACTGTAATACGTTCCGCGGGAAAGGATCTGCGTCCCGGTGACCGTCGCGACCTGCCCCCACTTGAGCAATTCGAAGCGCTTGCCGGCGCCTACCCAACTGAACGCGTAAATCGCGACCAGCGTGAGCACCGCAACTATGGAAAACCCGATCGGCACGCTCATCCACACGATGATCAGCCCGCAACCGACTGCCGTCCCGACCAGACCCAGCGCCCAGACATACCACCATCGAAACGGCAGCATTTCCGCGAACCAGAACGTCGCCGGAATCCGCCGCGGGGCCGGCGCGAGTCGCGCATCATCCGGTGCCGGCCGATATCCGGATTGGCGGGCCCTGGGCAGCAGGACAACCGGGTCGTTCGGGCTGCAACTCTGGTAGACGACCTTGCCGCCGACTTTCATCATGCCGCCGGCACTCAGGCCGGCACGGTCCAGCACCTCTCGGTACTGCTCCTGCGACAAACCTGCGTCGATCACGGCGCGCTTCAACGCCTCTCGAAGCTGCGCCATCTCAGGTCCGGACGGTCCACTGGTGTGCCCACCCTTCCGGAACCCCAGAGCCTGGCCGTACTGCCTGTTCCGGTCTGCCTGCAGGGCGGCCGCCAACCGCTGCGCCTGGGCATCGATGGCGCCCGCCTGCGCTGGGTCCGGCTGCGCAGGCGCGTCAGCAGCGCGAGCGGCCGCCTTCGCCTCGGCCAACTGCCGTTCCAGGTCGGCGACGCGTCTCTCCAGGTCGTCCTCGTCCATCAGCAAATGGTCGCATTGGCCCGCCGCGCCCGCAGGAATTCGCAATACTCATCTGATGTCCAGCCGCAGTGCAACAGTGGGGGTCCCTAGGCTGCCGATCAACCTGTACAGCACAGACACCCTGCTCAATCCGGTCGCGACCTACCGCCGGATCCGCGAAGCGGGGGCCGCGGTGTGGTTGCCGAAGCACCGGATGTGGGCCATCGGCCGCTATCGGGATGTGCGCCAGGCACTTAGCGACGACGCCACTTACTGCAGCGGCAAGGGAGTCGCGGCCAACCCGCTCACCAATGTGCTCACGGCAGGCCTCACCCTCACCAGCGACGGCGACGAGCATGTGAAACGCCGCCGGTTGCTGTTGCAGTCGCTCTCGGCCAAGGCGCTGCAGTCCGTCGCTCCGGTGCTCAACACCGAGGCCGCCGAGCTTATCGAAAGACTATGCCGTCGCGACGATTTCGACGGAGTCGCCGAGTTCGCGGCCCACCTTCCGATCCGGGTGGTCGCCGATCTGGTCGGGGTTGACATCGACCACGACCGGATGCTCAAGTACGGCCGCGGCGGGTTCGATGTGCTGGGCCCCACCAATCGGCGAACCCTGGTGGCGTATCCGACGGGGTTGGGCATGCTGCGGTACGCACGGACGCTGCGCACCGAGAACGTCAAACCCGGCGGCTGGGCGGAATCGATCCTCGCGGCCGGGCATGACGGCACCCTGAGCAAGGACGAAGCCAAGGCCATGGTGATCGACTTCATCGGCCCAAGCCTGGACACCACGATCCTGGCGTCGGCTCAACTGCTGTGGAGCCTGGGCACCAACCCCGACACTTGGCAGGAACTGCGGAACAACCCCGATCTGGTTCCGGCGGCGGCGGTCGAGGCCGTCCGGCTGGCTTCCCCGGTGCGGGGCTTCACCCGAATGATCAAGCAGGACACCGAGATCGACGGCACCGTCCTGCGCAAGGGGCAACGGGCGGTGTTGCTCTTCGCGTCGGCCAACATGGACGATACCCAGTTCGACCAACCCGAGGTGTTCTCGTTGCACCGCAAGGGAGCCCAGCTCGGCTGGGGCTTCGGCGCGCACGCGTGCGTCGGGATGTACCTGTCCAAACTGGAGATGCATGCGTTAACGCGCGCGATGATCCCCGAGGTGGCACACATCGGCGTCGGCCAACCAGTCCGGATGTTCAACAACACGCTGCAAGGCTTTGAATCGCTGCGCGCGACCTTCCGCCGCGCGCTGGGGCCCTGAACTACCCGATCAGCACCGCGAACCGCGGCTTGATCACTTCGTCGATGATCGCCAACCGCTCGTCGAACGGAATGAACGCCGACTTCATCGCATTGACGGTGAAGCGCTCCAGGTCGCTCCAGCCATAGCCGAAAGCCTCTACCAGAAGCAGCATTTCGCGGCTCATCGTGGTGTCGCTCATCAGCCGGTTGTCGGTATTGACCGTCACCCGGAAACGTGATCGCGCCAACAAATCGAACGGGTGCTCGGCGATGCTTTTGACCGCCCCGGTCTGCACGTTCGAGCTGGGGCACAGCTCCAGCGGAATTCGCTTGTCCCGCAATATCGATGCCAGCCTGCCGAGCCGAACACCGCCCGCTGGGTCGTCACCGACGTCGATATCGTCGACGATGCGTACACCGTGGCCCAGCCGGTCGGCGCCGCAGAACGCGATCGCCTCGTGGATGGACGGCAACCCGAATGCCTCACCGGCGTGAATAGTGAAGCGCGCGTTGTGGTCTCGCATGTACTCGAACGCGTCCAGGTGCCTGGTGGGCGGGTAGCCGGCCTCCGCCCCGGCGATGTCGAACCCGACCACCCCTTTGTCGCGGAACCGGATCGCCAGCTCGGCGATCTCCCGCGACATTGCGGCGTGCCGCATCGCGGTGACCAAGCAGCGCACCGTGATCCGGCGGCCCGCGGCGGCACAGTCCAGTTCTCCGGCGGCGAAACCCGCCAGCACGCTGTCCAGGACCTCGTCGAAGGACAGCCCGCGGTTGATGTGCAGTTCGGGAGCAAAGCGCACCTCGGCGTACACCACCGAATCGGCGGCCAGGTCCTCGACGCACTCGTAGGCCACGCGGTAGAGCGCATCGGGTGTCTGCATCACGGCGACGGTGTGCGAGAACGGCTCCAGGTAGCGCTCCAGCGACCCGCTGTGCGACTGGGTGCGGAACCAGGTCGCCAGCTCGTCGACGTCGGTGGCGGGCAGTCCGTCGTAGCCGACCTGTCCGGCGATGTCCACCACGGTGGCGGGGCGCAGCCCGCCGTCCAGGTGATCGTGCAGCAAGGCCTTGGGCGCCTGTTTGATCCGCTCCAGGCTCAGCGTCATGCTGCGATCCGATCGATGACCAGCGGGCGCGGAACGGGCCGCGCGTCCCCCACGCTCCAGGCCCCGTCCAGCTCGTCCACCGCGGCGGCGAAGCGTTCCGGGGTGTCGGTGTACAGCGTGAACAACGGCTCACCGGCCATGACCGGCTCGCCGCGGCGACGGTGGATTGTGATGCCGGCGCCGGACTGTACCCGCTCGCCCGGGCGTGATCGGCCGGCGCCGAGCCGCCATGCCGCCAGTCCCACTGCCATCGCGTCGATGTCGCCCATTGTGCCGCCCCGGCCCGCGGTCACGGTTTCCGAATACCTACCAATTGGCAACGGTTGGGCCAACTCACCTCCCTGAGCGGCGATCAGCCGGCGAAAACGGTCCATCGCGGTGCCGTCCCGCAGCGTCTGGGCCGGATCGTGACCGTCGATTCCGGCGAGCTCGAGCATCTCTGCGGCCAGCCGCAGCGTGAGCTCCACGACGTCGGCCGGCCCGCCGCCGGCGAGCACCTCCAGCGCCTCGGCAACCTCGAGCGCGTTGCCGACGGCTGCGCCCAGCGGGGCGTTCATGTCGGTCAGCAGCGCGCGAGTGGGCACCCCGTGGGCGGTGCCCAGCTCGACCATCGTGTGGGCCAGCTCGCGAGACTGTGCCTCGGAGTTCATGAATGCCCCGGAGCCGACCTTCACGTCGAGCACCAGTGCGCCGGCTCCCTCGGCCAACTTCTTGCTCATGATCGAGCTGGCGATCAGCGGGAGAGACTCGACGGTGCCGGTGATATCGCGCAGCGCGTACAGCTTAGCGTCGGCCGGCACCAGCTCCCCGGCGGCGAATATCGCCGCCCCGACATCACGAAGTTGTTCGCGCACCCGCCGGTTGGAGATGTCCGCGGTGAATCCGGCGATGGATTCCAGCTTGTCCAGGGTGCCGCCGGTATGCCCGAGCCCGCGGCCGGCCGCCTGCGGCACCGCCCCGCCACAGGCGACGACGACGGGCACCACCGGAATCGAGAGCTTGTCCCCGACTCCGCCGGTGGAGTGCTTGTCGACGGTCGGCAAGCCCAGATCGCTGAAGTCCATCCGCTCCCCGGTGGCCAGCATTGCCGCCGTCCACCTGGCGGTCTCGCCGCGGTCCATGCCGCGCAACAAAATTGCCATCAGCAGCGCCGACATCTGCTCGTCGGCAACCCGGCCGTCGGTGTAGGCCCCGACGACCCAGTCGATCGCCGCATCGGACAGCCGGCCGCCGTCGCGCTTGGTCCTGATCACCGTCGGCGCGTCAAATACCAAGCCGCTCAAGAACGTTTCCGGCCCAGGTCGTCCGGGCCAAAGGCCTCGGGCAGCAGGTTGCCGAGCTGCCGCACCCCGGCGGGGTGGTCGATCAGCAGCTCGGGGCCACCGTGCTCCAACAAGACCTGGCGGCACCGCCCGCACGGCATCAGCACCGCGCCGGCGTCGTTGACGCACGACAGCGCGATCAGCCGGCCGCCGCCGGTGGCGTGCAGGGCGCACACCACGCCACACTCGGCGCACAAACCGAGGCCGTAGGACACGTTCTCCACGTTGCATCCGGTGACCACGCGATTGTCGTCGACCAGCGCGGCGGCACCCACCCGCAACCGCGAATACGGCGCATATGCTCCGGCGGCTGCCTGGATTGCTTTGTGTCGCAGAATATTCCAATCGATAAGGTGCATCTGAAACCCCGCTCGCCGATCAGCCGACATTTGTAAAGCCACCCTAACTCCGACACGACACACAATCTGGATCGGACTGATCAGTACCGTCACTTCCCTCGTCGAGCTAAGCTCGATTGCCCGGCTAGAGCTGTTTCATCAAGCGTTTCTTTTGGCGGCGATGAATGAGGTGAGGACAACGACGACAACCGCGGATCCCTCAACACCCACGACCCCACCGCCGGCGTCATCGCGCAAGCGCCGGCCCCCACGCACCTTGTATCGGGGGGATCCCGGTATGTGGTCGTGGGTCCTGCACCGCATCAGCGGCGCGACGATCTTCTTCTTCCTGTTCGTCCACGTCCTGGACGCCGCGATGCTGCGGGTGAGCCCGCAGACCTACAACGCGGTGATCCGCGACTACCAGACCCCGATCGTCGGCCTAATGGAGTACGGCCTGGTCGCCGCGGTGCTTTTCCACGGGCTGAACGGAATCCGGATCATCCTGATCGACTTCTGGTCGGAGGGTCCCCGCTACCAGCGCCTGATGTTGTGGATCATCGGCATCGTCTTCCTGCTGCTCATGGTCCCGTCCGGGGTGGTAATCGGCATCCACATGTGGGAGCACTTCCGATGAGCAGCCCTGACCTTCAGCTCGGCCGCGGCCAGACCGCTCCGGTGCGGCAGCGCTTCCACGACCGCCCCGCCAGCCTGGACAACCCCCGCTCACCGCGACGGCGCGCCGGCATACCCAATTTCGAGAAGTTCGCCTGGCTGTTCATGCGGTTCTCCGGCGTCGCGCTGTTCGTCCTGGCGATCGGCCACTTGTTCATCATGCTGATGTGGGACAACGGCGTTTACCGCATCAACTTCAACTACGTGGCGCAGCGGTGGGCTTCGCCGTTCTGGCAATTCTGGGACCTGGCGCTGCTGTGGCTGGCGCAGTTCCACGGCGGCAACGGCCTGCGCACCATCATCGACGACTACAGCCGCAAGGACAGCACCCGCTTCTGGCTCAACAGTCTGCTGCTGCTGTCGATGGGGTTCACGCTGGTGCTGGGCACCTACGTGATTCTGACCTTCGACCCGAACCTCCCCTCTTGAAAGGCTGACCGGTGATCCAGCAACACCGATACGACGTGGTGATCGTCGGCGCTGGCGGTGCCGGGATGCGGGCAGCGGTGGAGGCGGGTCCGCGGGTGCGTACCGCGGTGCTGACCAAGCTGTACCCCACCCGCAGCCACACGGGCGCCGCGCAGGGCGGCATGTGCGCCGCGCTGGCCAACGTCGAGGACGACAACTGGGAGTGGCACACGTTCGACACCGTCAAGGGCGGCGACTACCTCGCCGACCAGGACGCCGTGGAGATCATGTGCAAGGAAGCCATCGACGCGGTGCTCGACCTGGAGAAGATGGGGATGCCGTTCAACCGCACCCCCGAGGGCCGCATCGACCAGCGTCGCTTCGGCGGGCACACCCGCGACCACGGCAAGGCCCCGGTGCGCCGGGCGTGCTACGCGGCCGACCGCACCGGGCACATGATCCTGCAGACGCTCTACCAGAACTGCGTCAAGCACGACGTGGAGTTCTTCAACGAGTTCTACGCGCTGGACCTGGTTTTGACGCAGACGCCGACCGGCCCGGTGGCCACCGGAGTGGTCGCCTATGAGCTCGCGACGGGCGAAATTCACGTCTTCCACGCCAAAGCCGTGGTGCTGGCGACCGGCGGGTCCGGCCGGATGTACAAGACGACCTCCAACGCGCACACGTTGACCGGCGACGGCATCGGCATCGTCTTCCGCAAGGGACTTCCGTTGGAGGACATGGAGTTTCACCAGTTCCACCCGACCGGCCTGGCCGGCCTGGGCATCCTGATCTCCGAAGCCGTGCGCGGCGAGGGCGGCCGGCTGCTAAACGGCGAAGGCGAGCGCTTCATGGAGCGCTACGCCCCGACCATCGTGGATTTGGCACCCCGCGACATCGTCGCCCGCTCGATGGTGCTGGAAGTCCTGGAGGGCCGCGGCGCCGGGCCGCACAAGGACTACGTCTACATCGACGTTCGCCACCTCGGCGAGGACGTGCTGGAGTCCAAGCTGCCCGACATCACCGAGTTCGCCCGCACGTATCTGGGCGTGGACCCGGTCAAGGAGCTGGTCCCGGTCTACCCGACGTGTCACTACGTGATGGGCGGCATCCCCACCACCGTCACCGGACAGGTGTTGGCCGACAACACCGCTACCGTGCCGGGTCTGTACGCGGCCGGCGAGTGCGCGTGCGTGTCGGTGCACGGCGCCAACCGGTTGGGCACCAACTCGCTGCTGGACATCAACGTCTTCGGCCGCCGCGCCGGCATCGCCGCAGCGGCGTACGCGCGGGGCCACGACCACGTCGACATGCCGCCGGAACCGGAGGCGATGGTGGTCGGCTGGGTCGCCGACATCCTCTCCGAGCACGGCAACGAGCGCGTCGCCGACATCCGCGGCGCCCTGCAGCAGTCGATGGACAACAACGCCGCGGTGTTCCGTACCGAGGAGACGCTGAAGCAGGCCCTCACCGACATCCACGCCCTGAAGGAACGGTATTCCCGAATCACCGTGCACGACAAAGGAAAACGCTTCAACAGCGACCTGCTGGAGGCCATCGAGCTGGGCTTTTTGCTGGAGTTGGCCGAAGTCACGGTGGTCGGCGCGCTGAATCGCAAGGAGTCCCGCGGCGGGCATGCCCGCGAGGACTATCCCAACCGCGACGACGTCAACTTCATGCGCCACACCATGGCCTACAAGCAGGGCACCGACCTGCTGAGCGACATCGCGCTGGACTTCAAACCCGTCGTGCAGACCCGCTACGAACCCAAGGAACGGAAGTACTGATGGCCCAAGAAGAAGAGGCCACCGTCGAGGCAGCAGTGGCACCGCAGGTCGAGTCCACACTGGAACCACCCCTGCCGCCAGTCCCCGACGGAGCGGTGATGGTGACCTTGAAGATCGCCCGGTTCAACCCCGACGAGCCCGAGGCTTTCGCCCAAACCGGTGGCTGGCAAAGCTTTCGGGTGCCGTGTCTGCCCAGCGACCGGTTGCTGAATCTGCTGATCTATGTCAAGGGCTACCTGGACGGAACGCTGACCTTCCGGCGCTCCTGCGCGCACGGGGTGTGCGGATCCGACGCCATGCGCATCAACGGTGTCAACCGGCTCGCCTGCAAGGTGCTGATGCGCGACCTGCTACCGAAGAACGCCGGCAAACAGCTGACCGTCACGGTCGAGCCGATCCGCGGGCTGCCGGTGGAGAAGGACCTGGTGGTCGACATGGAGCCGTTCTTCGACGCCTACCGCGCGATCAAGCCCTACCTGATCACCACCGGCAACCCGCCGACCCGGGAACGGATCCAGAGCCCGACCGACCGCGCCCGCTACGACGACACCACCAAGTGCATCCTGTGCGCGTGCTGCACCACCAGCTGCCCGGTGTTCTGGCAGGAGGGCCAGTACTACGGTCCGGCCGCGATCGTCAACGCGCACCGCTTCATCTTCGACAGCCGCGACGAGGCCGCCGCCGAGCGCCTGGACATTCTCAACGAGGTCGACGGCGTGTGGCGCTGCCGGACCACGTTCAACTGCACCGAAGGCTGCCCGCGCGGCATCCAGGTGACCAAGGCCATCCAAGAAGTCAAACGGGCGCTGATGTTCTCGCGCTAACTCGGCGGGAGTTTCAGGACGCGGTTGTTGCCCGCGTCGGCGACGTAGACATTCCCGGCGGCGTCCACAGCGATGCCCTGCGGGCCGTTAAGACCCTTGAACGGCAGCGTGATTGACGTGTTCGAGGACTTCACCAGCCGCATGACCCGATTGTCGCGGCTGTCGGTCACGTACAGGTTTCCGCCTGCGTCGACGGCCACAAAATCCGGGCGCCCGACCGCATAGGGCAGGACCGTCGCAACGTGCGCCGTCCAGGGCAGTTTCAGCACCCGCTCGTTCTCCCGATCGAGGACGAACAGGACACGGTCGATGCCCACCGCCACGGCCGAGGGACCGTCCAGGCCGCTGAACGGCAGCTCGGTCTGGCCGGTCGAATGCGCGAGCAACTCCAGCACCCGGTTGTGCGCGGAATCGGTGACGAAGACGGCGCGGTCGTTGCGCGGGTCGCGCGAATTGACCGCCACACCAGTGGGCTCCGAAAGGTCGGTGAACGGCAGCACGGTCGAGCCGGTCGATCCTGCCGTCAGCTCCAGTACCCGGTTGTGCGCCGGCTCGGTGACCTCCAAGTCACCCACCTCGTCGACCGCGATGCCGCCGGGATGGTCCAGTCCGGCGAACGGCGCCACGGTCTGGCTGGTCGAGCCCGCGGGCAGCTCCAGCACCCTGTTGTTGCCGCTGTCGGTGACGTAGACGTTGCCCTTCGCATCGACCGCTACGCCCTGGGGCCGGTCGAGGCCGGTGAACGGCAGCACGATCTGCGGCTGCGCTTTCACCGAATGGAACGGGAATTGGTTGGTGACCCGCAGGAAGGCGGCACCGGCGATCACCGCGACTACCGCGACCGCGGCGATGGTCAGCGCCCGGGCCCGCCGACGGTTGCGTGACGGGGACGGTTTCGGGGCTGCGGCCCTAGTCGAGGCGAGCGCGTCGGAAACGCTGGCGACGTCTTCGGTGAGGGCCGCGCGGGCCGTCTCAGCCAGTTCGTGCGCCGACTGGTAGCGCTCGTCCGGTTCCTTGGCCATGCCCCGGGCGATCACCGCGTCGAACCCGACGGGTATCGCCGGGTCGGCGCTGCTGGGTTTGGGGGGCTCCTCGTTGAGATGGGCGACGGCCACCCCCTCGACACCGCCGCCGCTGAACGGCAACTGCCCGGTCAGGCACTCGTAGAGCACACAGGCCAGCGAGTACACATCGGCACGAGGGTCGGCGACCGTCCCGGCCTTGAAGCGCTCCGGGGCCATGTACGCCGGGCTGCCCGGGGCGACGTTGGTGAGCGTCAAGCGCGTGGCATTGGCCTCGTGAACGAGCCCGAAATCGATCAGATACACGAAGTCCTCGCCGACCATCAGCAGGTTCGACGTCTTCACATCGCGGTGCACCAGCCCGGACTTGTGCGCGGCATCCAGCGCCGCGGCAACCTGTTCGACCACCCGCACGGCCTTTTGCGGACTCATCGGTCCATCGCGGTGGAGCACCTGGTGCACATCGACGCCGTCGACGATCGGCATCACCAGATACAGGCGCCCGTCGATCTCGCCGGTCTCGTAGATCGGGATGATGTTCGGGCTGGCCAGTCGGCCCGCCGCATAGGCCTCGCGGCGAAACCGCTCCTGATAGCCCGGCTCGGCGGCAAGTTGCGGCTGCAGCAGCTTGACGGCCACATCCCGACCCAGCGCGGTGTCGTGGGCCCGATACACCGCGCCCATCCCGCCCTGACCGAGTTTGGCGATCAGCCGGTAGCGACCGAACTCCACTTCACTTGTCGACCCCGCCGCCGCAGCGCCCGCCGTGTCGGTGAGGGCGTCTTGCGCGGCGATGGCCAACTCGCGGGCCGTTTGATAGCGGTCGTCGGGGTCGTCGGCCATGCCGCGGGCAATGACCGTGTCGAATCCCACCGGGATTGCCGGGTCGACGTCGGTGGGCTTGGGCGGCGCGCCTTCTTCAGCAATTGCGGGCTGACCGGTCAGGCACTCGTAGAGCACGGCGGTCAGAGCGTAGATGTCGCTGCGGGCATCGAGGGTATGGGCGGCGACGCCGAAATCGATCAGGTACACGAACGCGCCACTCACCAGCAAGTTCGACGGCTTCACATCGCCGTGGACCAGCCCGGTCACGTGGGCGGCTTCCAGTGCCGCGGCAGCCTGCACGATCACCCGCACCGCCACCGTCGGGCGCATCGGCCCGTCGCGGCTCAGCAGATCTTTCACATTGATGCCGTCGACGACGACGGGCATCACCAGATAGAGCCGCCCGTCGACCTCGCCGGCCTCGTAAATCGGGATGATGTTGGGGTCGTTGAGCCGGGACGCGATGGAGACCTCATGGCGGAACCGCTCCTGATAGCCCGGCTCGGCAGCCAACTCCGGCGAGAGCACCTTGATGGCCACTTCGCGGGACATCATCGTGTCGTGGGCCCGGTACACCGTTCCCGTGTTGCCGGTGCGGAGCACCTCGAGCAGCCGGTATCGCCCGAAGACCTCCCCGTCCACCGCCAAGCCCCCCCTCGAGTACCAAGTGCCTGGATGCTACCAACCCGTAGGGTCGCGGCCAGGTATGGCGATTTGGGGGCTCGGGTTAGCTGTGGTACTCGGCCAGCAGCTCGTCGACCACGGTCTCCCAGGACGGGCTGTCCAGGCACAGGCGGCTGGCGGTGAGCAGCAATCGGTCCGGAGATCCGGGCAGCAGCGAGACCGCGAACAACCTGCCGATGCGCTTGTCGAAGAAGGAGCACTGTCGCGCGAACACCTCGGCCACGGTGACTCCGCGCGGTTCCACAGCCCAGGTCCAGCCGCCGCCCGGGCGTGACGTCCAGCTGTCGAAGAACGGCTCGAACACGGTGCCGAGTTCGGGGTGGGCTTCGAACACCGCGTCGACGGCGGCGCGCACCCGCGACTGGTCCAGCCGGGTGTCGGCGAACAGGACCTCCGAGTGCGTGTCGGTTTCCAGATCCTCGATCTCCGGAACCTGATAAACCGCTGAGTAAGACGACATGACCACAGACTTCAAGGCGGGCCTTGAGGGATTCTTGGCGGATTCTTGGAGCCGGCCGTCACACTCTCCTGGCCTGCCTCGTCTGACAGGCATGACCGAGAAAACGACACAGAAAACGCGCATCGAAGCCCTGCCCCCGAACCGCGCCGGCCTGCTGACCCGCGCCATGTACCGCTACGCGAAGCGGCGCTACGGCGAGGTACCCGAGCCGTTCACCGTCATCGCGCACCACCGCGGGCTGCTGATGGCCGGGGCCGTGCACGAGACCATACTCGAGCGGGCCTCGAAAACGTTGCCGGCCAGCGTGCGCGAGTTGGCGGTGTTCTGGACCGCACGCACCGTCGGCTGCTCGTGGTGCGTCGACTTCGCATCCATGCTCCAGCGCCTGGACGGCCTCGACACGAAGCGGCTTAAGGAGATCGACGACTACGCCACGTCTCCTGCGTTCACCGACGACGAGCGCGCCGCCATCGCCTACGCCGACGCGATGACCACCGACCCGCATACCGTCACCGACGAGCAGGTCGCCGACCTGCGGGGGCGCTTCGGCGATGCGGGACTGATCGAACTGACCTACCAGATCGGGGTGGAGAACATGCGGGCGCGGATGAACTCCGCGCTGGGCATCACCGAGCAAGGATTCAACTCCGGTGACAGCTGTCGAATCCCCTGGATAACGGGGCCCGGTGCCACGTAACCAGAGCTACAGTGGCGGAATGCAGGTCTGGGACCTGGGGCCGGGTCGGCTGATGGTTGCCGGCGCGTTCGCCGATCTGGCCGTCCACCACCACCCCGCGGTTCAGGTCACCCTCGGTGGGCGGGCTGCGCTGACCGTCACCCCCGGCGACGACGCGCCCGGCGCGTGCCGGCTGGTCGTGGTCGCCAGCGGCGCCCGTCATGCGGTGCGCTCGGACGCGAGTACCGGAGCGTTGACGCTGTACTTCGGGCTGCACACGCCGCAGGGGGTTGCGCTGAACACGCTGAGCCGCAACCGGGGCCGGCATAGAGGCATCTGGATCGTCGACGACGGAACGAGATTGGCGGAGGCGACGGCCGAGTCCCTGGCGACGAACGGCCCCGCTGCCGCGGCCGATTTCCTGGTCGACGAGCTGTGCGGGACGCAAGACCTCGGCGGCGACGGGGTGCACCCGCAGCTACGGCATGCCTTCGAGGTGGCATCGGGCCGGGTGCCCGATCACGTCGATGTGGCCTCGGTCGCCGACGCCGTCGCCCTGTCCCCCGACTACCTCGGGCGACTGTGCAAACAACAGACGGGCGTGTCCTTTTCGGCTGCGATCCGGTGGATGCGGCTGGTGAACGCGGTGCGCCATCTCGCCGACGGCGTGTCGGTCACCGATGCCGCTCACCTGGCCGGGTTCGCCGACGGTTCGCACGCCAGCCGGGTGTGCCGGGAGATGACCGGCGCGCCGCCGCGCGACTTCGCCGAAGCGGTTCGACGCTCTCGAATCTGACGGATTCGTCCAAGCGACCGAGTCGGCGTCGGCCGCACGCTTGGGATATCCGCTTCACGAATTGGAGAGATTCCCATGTCAGCATCACTTGGTACCCGCGCAAAGGCCGCGCTGGTTCGCACCCTGTTCGCGTTGCCCGAACCGGCCCGCCGACACCTGGCAGGCCCGCCGCTGCGCATCGACGGTCAGGAACTGGCTCTCGACGCGCAGCTGGCAATCCGGCTCAAAAACCGCTCCGGCTCCGACGTTTTCGCCGGTGCCGTCGAGCAGGCCCGGGCCCGATACGACGGCCTTCCGCAGATCATCGGGTATGAACCGCCGGCACCCGTCACGGCGCGGGAGATCGTGATCCCCGCCCGGCACGGCCAGCTCCCGGCCACCCTGTACTGCCCCGCCGACGCACCGCAGCCGTCTGGGCTGCTGGTGTACTACCACGGCGGCGGCTTCACGGTCGGCTCGCGGAGCAGTCACGAGCCGGTGGCCCGATTCCTGGCCCACCAAGCCGGTGTGCGGGTGCTGTCGGTCGAGTACCGACGGGCTCCCGAGCACCCGTTCCCCGCCGCCGTCGAGGACGCGATCACTGCGTTCGAGTACGCGCACCGCCAAGCCGCGGAGCTGGGTTCCGACCCGGGCCGCGTCGCGGTCGGCGGCGACAGCGCCGGCGGCAACCTGGCTGCCGTGACGGCACAACAGGCGGTGCTGACGGGCGGCGCGGTTCCGGCGTTTCAGCTGCTGATGTATCCGCCGACCGACCTCAGTACCCGGCGTCCTGCCTACGATCTGTTCGCGCAGGGCTCCACGATGACGGCCGAGAACTTCAAGTGGGCGCTGGGCCACTATGTACCGCCGGAGGTCGATTTGGCCGATCCGCGGTTGTCACCGCTGTGCGGCGAAGTCACCGGGCTGCCGCCCGCCTATGTCGCCGGCGCCGGATTCGATCCGCTTCGCGACGACGCCGTGGCCTACGCGGGCAAACTGCGAGCCGGCGGAATCCCGGCAACCCTCAGCCTGCAGACCGACCTACCGCACGCGTACCTGAACTTCGTCGGCCTCGGCGGCCGCTTCGCCGAGGCCGGTGTGGAAGCTGCCCGCGCACTCGCGTCAGGGCTCAGGGTTGCCGAGCCAGCGGAGAGCCGGTGAACTTGTCCGGGTTGGCGATATCCCACAGCGCCACGACCTTTCCGTCGCGCACGGTCATCGCGGTGATCCGCGGCGCCATGTCCCAGTGGCCGTCGGCGCCGGTGAAGCCGGGCGTGTAGGCACCCAGTTCGCCGTTGACCAGCGCCAGCTGGTTCGCGGTGTAAAACGCCGGGCCGTAGCGTTGCGCCAGGCCGAACATGAACCGGACCACCTTGTCCGCGCCGTGGATGACGTGCACCGCGGTGGAGACCTTGCCATTCGCATCGCCGGTGAAGGTCACATCGGGATGCAACAGCGCCACCACGGCGTCCAGGTCACCGGCGGCCATGGCGGCCATCAGCTTGCCCACCACCTCGTTGTGGGCGGGATCGGGTTCGGGCGCGGGCTCCGCAGCCACTGCCTTGCGGGCCCGCGACGCCAGCTGCCGGGCGGCGGCCTCGGTGGTTCCGAGCACCTCGGCCACTTCGGCGAACGGCAGGGCGAACCCGTCGTGCAGGACGAAGGCGACCCGCTGATCGGGGCCCAGGCGCTCCAGCACCACCATCGCGGCGAACCGGGCGTCTTCGCGGGCCACCACCTCAGACAGCGGATCGGCGCCGTCAAAACCGGTGACCACCGGTTCGGGCAGCCAGTTGCCGGTGTAGGTCTCCCGCCGGTGTGCAGCCGAGCGCAGCCGGTCCAGACCGAGCCGGCTGACCACAGTGGTCAGCCACGCCCGCAGGTCGGCGATCGGGCTTCGGCTGCCGTGCGCGTCCCAGCGCAACCAGGCTTCCTGCACGATGTCCTCGGCGTCGGCCACGGTGCCGGTCAGCCGGTAGGCAACCGCCATGAGATGTGGTCGCAGCGCCTCGAATTGGGTGACCTGCGTTGAGGTCATCACCCGAGCCTAGCCGCGGTGTCATGGCGGTGCCGATTGTAGGCTCGCGAGCAAGATGTCGAGAAACCTGTGGTTGCACTTCGCCCGGCACGGCGCGGGCATCACGGCACCGATCATCACGCGCGGCGAGGGCGTCACGATCTTCGACGACCGCGGCAACAGCTACCTGGACGCGCTGTCGGGTCTGTTCACCGTGCAAGTCGGTCACGGCCGTGCCGAGCTGGCCGAAGTCGCCGCGCGGCAAGCGGGCACGCTGGGCTTCTTTCCGCTGTGGGGATACGCCACCCCGCCCGCGATCGAGCTCGCCGAACGTCTT
The DNA here is from genome assembly GCF_035499775.1 of Mycobacterium sp. GTDB lineage: Bacteria > Actinomycetota > Actinomycetes > Mycobacteriales > Mycobacteriaceae > Mycobacterium. The sequence continues at coordinate 17,207 of NZ_DATJYB010000306.1, forward strand.
GCGCACTACGCGCCGGGCGACCTGAACCGGGTGTTCTTCACCAGCGGCGGCACCGAGGCCGTCGAAACCGCGTGGAAGGTGGCCAAGCAGTACTTCAAGCTCACCGGCAAACCCGGTAAGCACAAAGTCATTTCGCGCTCGATCGCCTACCACGGCGCCACCCAGGGGGCGCTGGCGATCACCGGGTTGCCGACGTACGCGGCGCCGTTCGAGCCGGTGACGCCGGGCGGCTTCCGGGTGCCCAACACGAACTTCTACCGCGCGCCCAAGCCGTTCGACACCGACATAAAGGCTTTCGGGCAGTGGACCGCCGACCGGATCGCCGAGGCGATCGAGTTCGAGGGGCCCGATACCGTCGCCGCCGTGTTTCTGGAGCCGGTGCAGAACGCCGGCGGCTCCATTCCGCCGCCGCCGGGCTATTTTGACCGGGTGCGCCAGATCTGCGACGAGTACGACGTGCTGCTGGTCTCCGACGAGGTGATCTGCGCGTTCGGCCGGATCGGGTCGATGTTCGCCTGTGACGACTTCGGCTACGTGCCCGACCTGATCACCTGCGCCAAGGGGATGACATCGGGCTACTCACCGCTGGGCGCGATGATCGCCAGCGACCGCGTGTTCGAGCCGTTCAACGACGGCGCCACGATATTCCGGCACGGCTACACTTTCGGCGGCCATCCGGTGTCGGCGGCCGTCGGGCTGGCCAACCTCGACATCTTCGAACGCGAAGGTCTCAACGACCGCGTCAAAGACCAAGCGCCACGCTTCCGCGCCACCCTGGAGAAGCTCTACGACCTGCCCATCGTCGGCGACATCCGCGGCGAGGGCTACTTCTACAGCGTCGAACTGGTCAAGGACAAGGCGACCAAGCAGACCTTCACCGGCGCGGAACGCGCCGCCGTGCTCGGCCAGGTGTCTGCGGCGCTGTTCGAGGCCGGGCTGTATTGCCGCCTCGACGACCGCGGCGAACCCGTCATCCAGCTGGCGCCGCCGCTGATCAGCGGGCCGGCCGAGTTCGACACCATCGAGTCCGTCGTGCGCGGTGTGCTGACGCAGGTCTGAACGGCCTACTCCCAGAAGCGCAGTCGGGAGGGGCGCCGCCCGCGATCGGTCCCGCCGAGGAGCCGTTTGACCGACTCGACGGCCACCAGCAATTCCCGCCCGCGTGCCTGGGTCGAGTCCTTCAGGAACCGCGTCAGCGCGTTGCAGAGCTGGACGAGCGCTGCGCGCAGGTCGGGCTCGGCCGTCGCGTCGCGATGCTGCTTGAGCTCTTCCAGCACCTGGTCCAGCCCGGAGCGCCGGACCTGGGCCGCCTTTTCCACCTGCTTGAGCAGGTGTTTGAGGGACCGCGGTGCTGGAGGACCCGATTCGGGCCGAGGAGCCACAGCACGAAACCTAGCAGCAGGCATGGGAGCGGGCATGGCCGCAGCCGGAGCGGGGGCGCCCATCGAATAGCCCCCGGCCATGACGGGTGCCGCGGCATAGCTGACAGTCGCCCACCCCGACGGCATCTCGACGGGCTGCACCACCTCGTCGAGCGGGCCGGCGTCGGTACGTTCCGGGTCGATGGCCACGAACGCGGTGAACCTCGACAGCACCCCGAACCGCAGCGAGTGCGCCACCAGACGCTCGGTCAGTTTCGAGTCCGAGGCACCGCGCCCGGACGCGTACTCGTCCTCCAGGTCTCGCACCACCGCACGCGCCCAGATCTTTTGCACGGCAGTGGCTTCCGGCGCGAGCCGGGCCGGCAGCGCCGTGCTGAACGGTGGCGAGTCGGCTTGCACCTGCAGCGCCGCGGAGTCGGCCGAACCCTGGTGGCCGCGGTAGCGCCCGGAGATCACGCAGGGCACGCCGGCGAACGCGTCGGGCGCCCGGTTGGGGGTGATCGTGCCGTCGATCAACGTGACGCCTCGGGCACTCACGCGGACGTCTGTCAGAGATGGGCGTCCGATGGTCCGGGCCAACCTGGTCATGGCCTCGTCGAGACGGTCCTCCGACTCCACCAACTCGGCGCGTCCGTTGCCGAGACCGGCGAGGCGCTCCAGGAAACCGGCGTTGACGGCGCGGTCGATGCCCACGCAGTACACCCGGGTTCGGCCGATCAGCCGCCCCAGCGACCGCAGCAGGTGGTCCTCTCCGCTGATCTGGCCGTCGGTCACCAGGACCACGCTCGCCAACCGGTTGGTGTCGGCATCGGCGAGCATGTTGACCGCGTTGCGCAGTGGTTCGGCCATCTCGGTTCCGCCCCGCGCGTTCAGCGAGCCCAGCCACGACGCCGCGGCGAACCGGTTCCGGTCCGACGCCACTCTGAGGCTGGGGGGCTCGGCGGCCCAGTGCGGGGGCGCATCGATGACGTTGTCGAACGCCAGCACGCAGAACCGGTCGCCCGCGTCGAGCATGTCCACGATCCGTCCGGCCGCCCGCCGCGCGGCGACCATCTTCCATCCGTCCATCGACCCGGACCGGTCCAGCACGACGACCACGTCGCGCGGGGTGCTCGATGTCTCGACGGGCGGCACCAGGGTCACCGACCAGGTGCCCTCGTCACCGTCGGCGTCGGGGACCAGCAGCGCGGACGACGACAGCTCCGCGCGGTCCACGCGGAAGCGCAGCACAAAGTCGCGGTCGGCTCGCGCGCCCGGTTCCACCTGCAGGCGCGTCGGCGCACCTGAATCCAGTACGGCGGTGGGCAGCGACGCCCGCAGATCCGACACCGCAAGCCCGCCGCCGTCGAGGGTCAGGGCGATCTGCACGTCGGGGCGCTGGTCGGCGTCCGACAGGCGAGGCGGCGTCACCCGCGACGCGTCGGGCACGGCGTCGGTGTCGAATGCCACGCCGGCGCCGGTCTGATCACCTTTCAGCGGGGCGCCGGTGGTGTAGCGCGGGGCGACCACGAGGGGGAAGCGGAACGTGGCCTCGCCGTCTTCGAACGCCAGCGGGCCGGTCAGCACCATCTCGATGGTGGCTTCCTCACCGGGTCCGAGGTTGCCGACGCGTACCGAGAACACATCGGGGCGGTCCTCCTCGACGATCGCGGCGCGCTGCCCGGCGTCCAGGGCCTGCTCGTAGTCCGCGCGGGCCTGCCCGCGCTCCTTCAGCACGCCGACCACCCGTCGTCCGGCCAGGTCGGCGACGAAGTCGGTGACGCCCGCCCGGGCCGGCAGCGGGAACACATAGGTGGCCTCGATGGTGCTGTCGCCGGTGTTGGTGAAACGCTGGCGCACGGTGGACGTGGCGGTCATGCCGACCACGACGGTTGCCACGCTCAATGCCTTCAGCGGCAGGCGTTCCCCGGTCGCCGAGCTCAGCTCGCCACACGTCGGGCCGCCGGCGGCGCGGGCGGGTTCGGGGGTGAGAAGAGGAAGTAACTCAGTGCTCATTGGGCGTCCCTTCATGATTGGCGAGCAGTTCGAGCAGCGGCGCGGCGGCGCGGCGCAGGGCGTCGATGGTGGGCAGCGGGCCGTCTTGGAGGCCGTCGATCAGCAACATGACGCTGTCGGATAGCCGGATGCCGCGCAGTTCAGTCGGAGTGGTCGGTGCCGGTGCCGCGGCGACCTCCGGCACCGTTTGCCAGAAACGCCCGGCCGCGCGAGACGGCGCAGCGGCAGGCTCGGGGTCGCCCAGGCCGGCGGGCATGGCGCCGGGCGGGATCGCGGCCAGCGCCTCCAGCTCGGCCTGTGACATCCCCTCGAGGCGCCCGGCGATCTCGTCGAGCGAAAGCCCCTGGCCTTGCAGCCGTTTGATGGCGACCAAGCGGATCAGGTGGGTACGCCCGTAGGTGAGCGCGCGCCCCCGCGTCCCGGGACGGGGCAGCAGGCCGCGGGCGGTGTAGTAGCGGATCATGCGCTCGGCCGGGACCGGTTTGGCCTGGCGGTTGTCGGGCACCGCTCCGGACGCCTTCACCGCATTGGCGGCGACGGCGGCGAACTCGGGCAGGGTGAGCAGGTTCATCAATTGACAGTGTCATATATCTTTTCGACACTGTCAACCGGGGATTTGCTCTTGCGGCGCCCCATGGCGGTCGCGGCCGCCCTTCGTCACGGCGACTCATCGCAGACTCGACGTCCAGCGCGATCATGCCGCCGATGCCCGCACCGACGAGTCACAGGCGATCTGATCTGCAACTTCCGTCTCACCAGCCACAGCGCGCCATTCTGCAATGCGAC
>NZ_DATJYB010000307.1:0-8145 GCF_035499775.1 Mycobacterium sp.
GCCGGCCGGCTGTTCCTGGCGGATCTGCGCTCCGGCGGGGCGCGCGAGCTTCCGGTGCAGCAGCCCGCCGTCGATCCGCGCCTCGACCCCACCGGCCGCCATGTCGCCTACGTCAGTTCTGGGTCGTTGCGCATTATCAGGGCGGATGGGAGTGCTGACCGCGTCCTCGCCGCTGCGGAGCGCGCCGACGTCACCTACGGCCTGGCCGAGTTCATCGCGGCAGAGGAGATGGGCCGCCAGGCCGGCTTTTGGTGGTCCCCCGACGGAGAGCGGCTGCTGGTGGCGCGGGTGGACGAGTCCGCGGTGCGCCGTATCTATCTCACCGACCCTGCTCACCCGGAGCGGTCCCCGCGGGAGATGGCCTATCCGGATGCGGGTTCGGTGAACGCGGAGGTGACGCTGGCGCTGGTGGGGCTCGACGGGACCCGTACCGAAGTGGCCTGGGACCACCGCCGCTTCGAATACCTGGCGGCCGTGAACTGGTCGGACGAGGGGCTCCTCGCCCTGGTGCAGCAGCGCGACCAGCGTCGGTCGCTGGTGCTCGAGATCGATCCCGGCTCGGGCGCCGTCACCGCGGTGCGGGAGGACGCCGATCCCGACTGGCTGGAGATCACCGGCGGCGTGCCCGCCCGTCTCGCGAACGGAGCGCTCGTCTTTGTCGCCGACAGCGAAGACACGAGCCGGATCGAGGTCGACGGAGAGCCGGTCACGCCGCCCGGGCTGCAGGTGCGCTCGGTGATCGACGTCTCGGGCTGCAGCGTGCTCTTCACCGCCTCGGCCGAGCCGACCGAGGTCGGCGTGTGGGAGTGGTCGCCGGAGGGTGGTGTGGTCGAGGTGGGCCGCAGCAGACGGGACGAGGGGCCGTCCTTGCGCTCGGCCGCCGCCGGGGGCGGCACGACGGTGGTGAGCGAATGGAGGCTCGACCGGCAGCGGGCAAGTTTTACGGTGTGGCGCAAGGGCGAGGCGGTGGGGCGGATCGAGACGGTCGAAGAAACTCCCCTTCTCACGGCGACGCCGAAGCTGCTTCGTCTCGGTCCAGCGGAGCTGCGCGCCGCCCTGCTGCTGCCCTCCTGGCACGTGCCCGGATCCGGACGGCTACCGGTGCTGCTCGACCCGTACGGCGGTCCGGGGGCGCAGCGCGTCTACTCCGCCCAGGTGTTCTTCCTCACCTCGCAATGGTTCGCCGAGCAGGGCTTCGCCGTCCTGGTCGTCGACGGGCGCGGCACCCCTGGACGGGGTCGCGCCTGGACCCGCTCGATCCGCGGTGACTTCGCCACACCGGTGCTCGAAGACCAGGTCACAGCGCTCGAAGAGGCGGCGAAGCAGTTCCCGGAGCTCGATCTCTCGCGCGTCGCTATCCGCGGCTGGTCCTTCGGCGGCTACCTCGCCGCCCTGGCGGTGCTGCGTCGGCCCGACGTCTTCCACGCCGCCGTCGCCGGCGCCCCGGTGACCGACTTCCGGCTCTACGACACGCACTACACCGAGCGCTATCTCGGTACCCCCGCCGACGATCCCGAGAACTACGATCGGGTCTCCCTGCTCGGGGATGCAGCCGGGCTGACCCGACCGCTGATGCTGATCCACGGGCTCGCCGACGACAACGTGCTGGTCGCGAACACCCTCCAGCTTTCGGCGATGCTGACGGCGGCGGGCCGACAGCACACGGTGCTGCCACTTTCGGGGGTGACGCACATGACCCCGCAGGAGGAAGTGGCCGAGAACCTTCTTCTGCTGCAGCTCGACTTCCTTCGCCGAGCGCTGTCCCTCAACGCTGGGTGACGTTGGGGCGGTACCGTGCGTCACAAGGAGGTGAGCGGATTGGGCGGCTACCGAGAGCAGTTCACCGCCAGCATCAGCGACCCCGAAACCTTCTGGGCGCAGGCTGCGCAAGCCGTGACGTGGCTGCAGCCTCCGCAGCGGGTATTCGACGACAGCCGGCCGCCGTTCTACCGCTGGTTTCCCGACGCCACACTCAACACCTGCGCCAATGCGCTGGACCGCCACGTCGCCGCCGGCCGCGCCGAACAGGCCGCGCTGATCTACGACTCGCCGGTGACCGGCGCCAAGCGCGTCTACACCTACCGTGAGCTGCTCGACCAGACTGCCCGGTTCGCCGGCGCGCTACGGGCTCTCGGCGTCGCCAAGGGCGACCGGGTGGTGCTCTATATGCCGATGATTCCCGAGGCGGTCATCGCGATGCTGGCGTGTGCACGACTCGGCGCGGTGCACTCGGTGGTGTTCGGCGGCTTCGCCGCGCACGAGCTCGCCACCCGAATAGACGATGCGCGCCCGACCGTCGTCGTGTCCGCATCCTGCGGAATCGAGCCGTCGGGATTGGTGCAATACAAGCCGATGCTCGACGCGGCACTCGAGTCGGCTCAGCACAAACCGCGCAATTGCGTTGTCGTGCAGCGGGATCAGCATCGCTGCGCGCTCACCGCGGGGCGCGACTTGGATTGGCATCAGCTGATGGCGAGTTCCGAGCCCGCCGATCCGGTGCCCGTCGCGGCCACCGACCCGCTGTATGTGCTCTATACCTCAGGCACGACCGGCAAATCGAAGGGGATCGTGCGCGACAACGGCGGACACGCCGTGGCGTTGCTGTGGAGCATGCGGCACGTCTACGACATCCAGCCGGGCGATGTGTTTTGGGCGGCATCGGATGTCGGCTGGGTCGTCGGGCATTCCTACATCGTCTACGGGCCGCTGTTGCTTGGTGCCACGACGCTGCTCTACGAGGGCAAGCCGGTCGGCACACCGGATCCTGGCGCCTACTGGCGGGTGGCATCCGAACACCGGGTCAAGGCGCTGTTCACCGCGCCAACGGCGATCCGCGCCATCCGCAAAGAAGACCCGGACGGCACACATCTGGCCCAGTACGACCTCTCCGCGCTGCGGTATCTGTTCCAAGCCGGCGAACGCCTCGACCCCGACACCTACACGTGGGCTTCCGACAAGCTCGGTATCCCGGTCATCGACCACTGGTGGCAGACCGAAACCGGCTGGGCCATCGCCGCCAATCCCGTTGGGGTCGAACGGTTTCCGATCAAGCCCGGCTCACCGACGCTGCCCATGCCCGGCTACGACGTGTGCGTCCTCCGCGCGGACGGGTCTCGGTGCGAAGCGGGTGAAGAGGGTGCGATCTGCATCAGATTGCCGCTGCCGCCGGGCACACTGCCCACGCTGTGGGGCGACGACGCGCGCTTCGAGGCCTCCTATCTCCGCGAGCACCCCGGCTATTACCTCACCGGCGACGGCGGATACCTCGACGAGGACGGGTATCTGTACGTGCTGGGCCGCATCGACGACGTGATCAACGTCGCCGGGCATCGTCTGTCGACCGGCCCCATCGAGGCGCTGGTGGCCGCGCATCCGGCGGTCGCCGAATGCGCCGTCATCGGAGTCGCCGACGACATCAAGGGCCAGGTCCCGCGCGCGCTCGTGGTGCTCAAGCGCGGCGCGTCGGTCGACGGTCTGGCCGAGCAGCTCATCGCGGCTGTGCGCAACGAGATCGGAGCCGTGGCCTGCTTCAAACAGGTGGATGTGGTCCCCGCGCTACCCAAGACCCGGTCAGGAAAAATCCTCCGGAAAACCATGCGCGGGATCAGCCAGGGCAAAGACGAACCAACGCCGTCGACCATCGAGGACCCGAAAGTGTTGGAGATAATTCGCCCCATCCTGCAGCGATAAGTCCTGTGGCCCAAGGGTTTCCAATCCGCGGCGTGACTATTTCGCCGTCACGCCGCGGACAGCGGGCCACCTCACCCTAATCCGCGACCGCCGAATACGCCTGAGCCCAGTTGGGGCTGCGGCCAAGGTGGCGCAAAATCCGGTCGAGGTTCGTCGCGCTCGGGGCGTCGACGGCGCGCGCGAAGGGTGCATCAGGCGTCTCGCGGTAGTCGCCATCTGGTACGGCGAGGGCCAGGGGCAGCGCGACATCGACGACCTCGTCGGGCAGCGTGTAGGCCAACCCCACTGACTCGGCGACGTCCCAACCGTGGACTACGTAATCGATGAAGTGGAAACCGATCGCGAGGGCGCCCGGGAACGTGGCATTCGGCCCGAATTCGGGAAGCGCAAACGTCGCCTGAGGCGCTGTGTCCTCGGCGAACGCCGCCAAGACGTCGTAGGCCGCGTCGGCATACGTGCCGCCGGGGTCGGCGGTGATCGCACCTATCACCGCGTCGGCCCGCCACACTCCGGCGTCAACTCCGGATCCCCTTGCGGCCGCTGCAAATCCGCGGTGTTGCGCGGTCATATGAGCGAGCAGGTCGGCCAGGTTCCACCCGGCGCAGGGGGTGGGCGCGTCGAGATCGGAGGCTCGGACAGAGTCGACGAGTTCGATGGATTTCAACAAGACGATGCGATGGAATCGTCGGACGTCAGGAATATCAGTATGCATACACATATCGTATGCGCACGCTTACTATATGGCAACGCTTAACATTGGGCGATGCCACCGAAGCCCCGCCGAGACGACCTCGCGGCGATGCTGCATCCACTGCTTAGTGATCTTGTGGCGGCCGAGCTGCCGATCCTCTCTCAACACGACATGAGCATGTGGGGATACATAGTGCTCAACGCATTGGACAGGTCGCCGGTGCGCAAGCAAGCCGCTCTTGCCGATGCCATCGGCGCCGACAAGACAAGAATCATCGGCACGCTTGACGAGCTGCAGCAGCGTGGCTACATCGAACGCCGTCCCGACCCCGACGACCGCCGGGTCCGCCTGCTCGAGATCACGCCGGCCGGTCGCGAAGCCAAAAACGCGGCGCAGTCAGACATCCAACGTGGCGAGGAACGATGGCTCTCTGAGCTGACAGCCGAGGAGCGCGTGGTCTTCCTTCGCGTGCTTGCACGTCTGGCCAGCAGAGAAGCCAACTGACCATCCCACGATGAAATCCATCCTGCTGAATGGGAATACGACTCTCACGGACTGCTGTGGTGGGTGAGGCTCTGAGGTGACCGGGACACGGTTCCGGAGTTGCCGAATTTGAACCATCCGCCTGGCGGAGGAGTGTGAGTGAACCATGCAGTATGGCTCCATTGTCTTGTTTTTCATGATTATCTTGGCTCCGCTGCTGCCCGCTGTGGTAGCCGGGGTGCGGGGTGGCTACGAGCGTTTCCAGATGCTCAGCCGCAGGCGCCGCAAGGCCGTCGCCGCTGATGGGTAGTCTCGGTCAGCGCGGGCGTGCTTGTTAGACAACGGAACTGGTCACATTGGCAGAGGCCGGACTTGGCTTCGGTGACAAGAGCGAGGCGACCCGTCTGGTCGGGAACGTCAGGCCGATACCGCGTTGGCCTCTCGCTCGACCGCGATTGTCGTTGGGGCGTAGCCAGTTTCGAGTATCTGCAGGAAATTTGCCCGCGTTCGTGCCGCAAGCTGCTCGCCGTCGCGCCAGCCTGCGCGGCGTGCGTATTCGCCTATCTTGATAGCGGGGCGGATGACTGCGCCGAGGTGCTTGAGCGGGGTGTCCGGAATGCCGAGCTGGTCCGCGATCTCATCGCCGGCCCACCGTCGAGTGAATCCGTACAGGACCGCGGGGATGGCCTGCGTTCCAAACCGCACCAGCCATGGAGGCACTAGCAGTTCGGGCGGCGCCCCAGTTTCGATCAGCGCACGGACGAGGGCCCGCGAATCGCCGTCGGCCGGTGTATCGGTGACGTGGTTGATCGCGATCATCTCTTTGGCACGCGCTTCGGTGGCCGGCAGCAAGTGTTCCGGCACGCCCAACACGTGGCCGATATAGCGCCACAGATGCTGGACAGCCCCGCGCTCGTCGCTGCGGAAGTGAATTCCAGCGTCACGCATGGCACGTAGCGGAGTGGTCGAGAACTCACCGGCGATTCCGTAAGCCACGTCGGTGTTGTTGATCGGGAGGCCCCAGGCTTCGTGATTCCATTGCCCCGACGCCAACAAACGCCGCCGCACTGCGGCATGCATGATTCGCACCCGGACCTTCTCAGCGAATCCGGTTGCGTGACGGCGCATTCCGCCCGGCGAAGTGGCGGCAAGCATCCAGCGCGCAGTCTCTTGCATCCGCCGATAAGAACGGTTCACCAACTCGCCGGTGAACATCAGCGGCTTGACTCCGGCAGACGATTGATAACCGGCAAGCGAGCGACGCGCAATTCAACGTCAAACCGGCTAGCACGCCGGCGCGCCTCACGGACCAACCGGGAAATGCTGACCTCAGCAAACGGAGTGCCATCGCCGCACAGATTGGAAACAGCCTCAATAAGGCGCCGCTCGACATCCGGCCGACGTTCTTCGCGAGGTGCTTTGCCACTGATCACGGAAATGCCTGCCGGCGACGCGGGGCGGACGGCCTTTATAGATCCATCTTGCCGAGGAAGATCATCGACGGCAGCAGATACGGCGTTGTCAGCCGCAGCTTTCGGGTGGAAGGATTTTGCCGGTGGACCGTGATTATTTGGAGAAGCGCATCGACTACCTCGAGAAGCGCGTCGCGCAGCTGGAACGTCAGCTGGGTGTGGCGGGCGGCGCGCCCCAACCGGTCGCAAACCACGCATCCAGCGCGCCGCGGGGTTCCCTTACGCCGGAGCAGGTCCACAACATCACTTTCTCCAGGGCGCCCCGGGGCAAGAGCGGCTACAACGAAGGTGAGGTGGATGCGTTTCTCATCCACGTCGAGGCGGCGCTGCAAGACCCGATGCGGAGCGCTCTTACCGCGGAACAGGTTGGTGGCGTGACCTTTTCACCGCCCCGCCGAGGACAGCGGGGCTACGACGAGGACGAGGTCAACGCATTTCTTGCCCGCGTTAAGGAGTGTTTGAATTCGTGGCAGGGTCGCTCGCTGCCACCGCAAGCAGGGCCTACGTCCCCGCCCCCGGGCTCGATGGCGCCAAGGCACGCCCGCGCCGATTGATGTCGCCGGCAAGCACCGCCGACATTCGTCAACGTAACGAGTCGATCAACCCGCACCTCCTGCGGCTGGAATCCCATCTCGCACATTCCAAGCGGTCCGTTGAGTCGCTGCGCGAACTACTCGGGCCCACATCCGGCGGCGGAAATCGCGAAGAACCCCAAGTGCCCTGATTCCCTGGCTATTTCGCGCCACCGACGTGAGTACACAGCCTTCTACCTGCTTTCCGGATGCCTATGTACAGTTAGCCTAAGTAGACAGACGGCATGAACGATTTCACGAAACTTGAGCAGCAACAGCCGTGATAGCCGCAGTCTTGGGATTGGCCGGCGTGGGCTCCGCGAGCCCGGCTCAGGCTCAGCCGGGACCTGCCCCGCAGTGGTGCCCGGGAGACTTCTGGGACCCGGCGTGGGGTTCGAATTGGGACCTGCTCCATTGCCACGCCAACTCCCAGGTGCCGATTCCCGACGTCTATCCCTACGTGCCTGAACCGGGGATACCGGGGCGCCATCCAGGCGGACCAGCCGGCCCCGGCAGGCCTGGCCAGCCCAGCGGTCCCGGTGGGCCCGGTGGACCCGGCGGGCCCGACCCTCCCGGCGGTCCCGGGGGACCACCCGCCGGACCAGGTGGACCAGGTGGACCAGCCGCCGGACCCGGACCCGGTGGACCAGGGGGAGCACCCGCCGGACCCGGACCCGGCGGAGGCGGAGGATTCGGTGGCGGACCTGGTGCAGGCGGAGGATTCGGCGGCGGTGGCGGCGGCGGCCGCTGACACGGCCACCCGTGCACACGTGGCTGCGGCGCCTACTCGGCGCGCCCCCGGCTTGGGCGGGCTCCGGCCGTAACCAAGCCCAGATCAGCAGGCGTCCGCCACTGGACAAAACTAGGAAGCCGCGCCGTCGAGACGGCCCGGCGTGACTCCCATGGGCGATTTTGCTGAGGGGGAATCGCCGAACACCGCATGGGCAACAGCGCGTAGGGAGCCAGCGAGCAGTTCGGGTGCCGACGGGGTCAGCTCCGGTCGGCTTGAACCAACCAGAGCGCGATGTCGGGGCGGCCGTCGCGACTCAGGGTCGCAGGCTCCAGCGTCGCGATATCCCATCCGGTGCCGTCGAACCCGTCGCGCAGCGATCGCTCGGACAGCGACCGTGGCCACTTGACCTTGACGGTGGTGTCATCAGAAAAGCAACCCAGCAGCAGCCGCGCGCCGGAGCGGGTGGCGCGATGCAGCGCCAAAAGGTAACCGCGCATGGCGTTG
>NZ_DATJYB010000308.1:0-2131 GCF_035499775.1 Mycobacterium sp.
CTGGGACCGTCCAAACGGGTTGTGCGGGTGGCACTTGCGTACCCGGCGCCGGCGCTGGCGTCATCAGCAGCTGGTCCGTACGTGCACGTGTCGAGCGTGATCGACGGCGCGCCGGAACAGAGGCTGGAGTTCTCCCATCACGCCGCCCAAGTCGGCGGCGCTGACATGGCCGACGAATTCCTCTGTCTGTGACCAGGGCTCCATGGCGGCGGCGAGTTGCTCAGGTGTAGCGGCGGCGATCAGGGCGGCGGTGTGGTCAGCAATTTTGGACACAAAGGCGTCCCATTGGTCCTGGCCGTCATCGGCGACAGTAACGGCATGGTCAAGACGGTTCATTAGCTCCAGGGACGATTCGAGAAGGGGATTGCCACCGAGCAGCAGTGCTTCCAGAGCCACCAGCTCGGTGATCGGGCAAACCCCGAGAACACCCTAATTGTGCGGGGTGAGCAGCGCCGCCGCCTGGTCATCGTTATCGCGGATGAAATACTCCCGGACCACACCCATGCTCGCCATCCTATGGCGCTCCCGGGTGAGGGTAGACGACTCGCAGGTGGCGACCAAGCCGCGGGCCGGCGTCAACGAGAGGGTCGTCCAGATCGATCGCGCGACTCTCGGCGTCAACCGATCACCGGGGCGCAGGAAGCGCTCGCTCGGGCGCGTCGCCACGGACTCAGCGAATCTGACCACCGGAACCGTGGTTCCTTGGATGTGACGTAATCGGTTGTCCCGCAAATGCTTCCGCGCGGGACAGTTGGGCCCGTCGGAACCGGGATCACCGCCCCGCGCGGGACCAGCTTCCGTGGGAGCAATTGCAAGTCGTTTGTGCGCTTCCGCTCACGATTTCCCAGAGGACGCCGTGCAACCGTTCGGCCAGAGCGGCATTACGACGGTGTTCACCAATCTCGAAGGCTTCCCGGAGGATTGGAAGGAGAACCCGGACTCATTCGTGAAGTTCGTTCGCGATCACCGCTACCCCAGCTTCTTGGAGTATGGCGAGTACCCATACGTGACGGCCGACGAAATCAAGAAGGCGCTACAGCTCAAGGCGGCCTTCTCCGACATGCTCGACCAGATGCAGTAGCCAGCATCCAGGCGACCGCATGGGCAACAATGTGGCTGATTTAAGGTGTGCCTGACTAGCCAGATATTCGCTGCCGCAACAATGGCAATCCGGGCCCGTCGACCGCATCCAGCGTGGCGGTGCGCCCGACCGCCGCCATTAGCAGGTCGGCTGCTCGCCCACGGATTTCCGGTCCTTTGCCCCATCCTCGGTCTATGTCCGCGGCTTGCCAGCGGATACCTCGCAGTCGTCCGCGCGGCACGAGACCGAGCGGCAACGGGCCGGTCATGAAGTCCATCGCGATGGCGGTCAGTCGCGGATCGGGTTCGTAGGGAAGTCCAAGTGGGATTCTGATATCGCCACTATGGGACAAGATTTCGGCTAGCAGACCAGGTGCTTGCGGCGGCGGTCTCCAGTATTGGCGATCAGCAAGGTTCCGGAGACTTGCCGCGATCTCGGCGGCTGGCCAGTGCGCGCGGCGGCGCGCCATCTCATCGAGTGCCTTATCCATGCTCCTACGCCGCACGCCCAGCAGCGTTGCTCTGACGGTGCCATCGGCCAGCGCGCTGACCAGATGTGAACCGACCGTCTTCACATCCCAACCCGTGCACAAGCTTTCGGTCGCAAGCTGCGACTCATCCAGGCTGTCAATCAGATCCGCAATGCCGCGACGCTCCTGCGCTATCGCGGCATGGATCGATTTGCGGTCCATCGACCGAGGATAAGACCGGCCGAGGGTGGCCGAAGCGAAATAAGCAGTCCGAGCAGGTGCAGTGAGCATCCACGTCACCACAGGCACAACAAGATGGCAGATCTAGCCGACGGCGGCCGAGCCTTTAGGCGACGCGCTACTGTGTCGGCAGTTTGAGCACCCGGTTGTTACCGCTGTCGGTGACGTAGACGTTGCCAGCAGTGTCGACTGCCACACCTATAGGGTTGCTGAGGCCTCGGAACGGCAGCTCGGTCTGGACGTTCGAACCCGCCGTCAACTTCAGCACCCGGCTGTTTCCGTAGTCGGCGACGTAAAGGTTGCCAGCGGAGTCCACCGCCACCAGGCGAGCCGTGTACACC
>NZ_DATJYB010000309.1:0-21420 GCF_035499775.1 Mycobacterium sp.
CGCGGCGACATCGGCGGCATGTCCACAGCCATCGGACCCGACGGCCTGCCCAGCGTCTTCGTCTACGACGGCTACCCGGGCGGGGCGGGATTCGCCGAACGCGGCTTCCACCAAGCCCGCACCTGGCTGAGCGCCACCGCCGCGGCCATCGAGGCGTGCGAATGCCCGAGCGGCTGCCCGTCCTGCGTGCAGTCCCCCAAATGCGGCAACGGCAACGATCCGCTCGACAAGGCCGGCGCCGTGCAGGTGCTGCGACTGGTCCTCGCCGAGCTGGCCGGCGAATCACACTGAGCGCTGTCCGGCGGACGGCGACCGACCCCTCGACGGTCGACCTCCACAGCCGTTCGCCAGGCCGACTATGCGGGCGTAGAGGGAAACTACCTGGCTTCGAGTAATGGATGCAACTTGGCGGCCGGCCGCTGGCGGAAATGCCACAAACAGCTGTTGGGCGAGGACGGGATAGCCGGATCCCGGTAACCGTCGAATCGTTTCGTCGGCGCCAATTGCGTTGTCTCGCTTGAGCTACGTAATCGCAGGGTGGCATGAATGCAGAACTGCGAGCGACGACCGAGGCTCCCCCGGCCTCGCTGCGAGGCATCCGTCGCCGGTAAACTTGGACCATGGCCCACGACTGGCTGCTCGTGGAGACGCTGGGCGACGAACCCGCCGTGGTAGCGCAGGGGCGTCAACCAAAGAACCTCGTCCCGATCACCACTTTCCTGCGCCGCAGTCCCTACCTGTCCGCGGTTCGGACGGCGATCGCCGAGTCATTGCAGACCGGCCAGAGCCTGACCAGCATCACCCCCAAGAGTGACCGCGTCATCCGCACCGAGCCGGTGCTGATGTCCGACGGCCGCATGCACGGTGTGCACGTCTGGACCGGCCCGGCCAAGGCGGAGCCGCCGGAGCGCCCCGTCCCGGGCCCACTGAAGTGGGACCTGACCCTGGGCGTGGCCACCGACACCCCGGAGTCGCTGGCCAATAGCGGCAAGAACCCCGCGGTCGAGGCGACCCATGGCAGAGCGTTCGCGGAAGACCTGCCCGAGCGTGAGCTCAATCCCAACGAGAGCAAGGTTCTCGCGTTGGCGATCAGAGCCGAACCCGGCCAGAGCTTGTGCAGCAGCTGGGACATCACCGATTGGCAGGGGAACGCGATCAGGGTTGGCTTCGTCGCGCGCACCGCGATGGAACCGGGGCCCGACGGCCGCGACCACCTGATCTCGCGCGGCATGAACTGGCGGGGCGAACTCGACGGGGCGCCGGTTCCGGCCAATCGTCTGGCACAACAGATCCTGAACGGACTTGCCCAGCCCGGCGTACACCGGGCCCTGGTCGACCTGAACACCTGGACCCTGCTGAAATGGCTCGACGAGCCCTGCCCCTTCTACGACTGGCGCGCGAGCGAGCCCGAGCGGCCCCGGGTGCATCCCGACGACGAGCATCTAATGACCTCCATGACAACGGAATTCGCCGACGGGGCCAGCGTCCGCGTGCTGCGACTGCCGGGCGAGGGCGGCACTTGGGTGCCGATGCACGTCACCGTCAAGCGGGTGGAGCTGGAACCGGATACCTTCGCCGGGCTGATCTCTTTGCGGCTGCCCAGCGACAAAGAAGTCGCCGATGCCGGGCTGACTCCCGACGTGTGAGCGACAGGGCGCGGCTCAATGCGGATTCACCACTGCGAGGTACGAGGTCATGCTTTAATCGGCCCGTGGGGGAACCCTGGGGACTGGCTGACTACCGAGGCGGCGAGCCGGAGCCATGGCTCGCGACGATCGGCGACATCTCTGTCTCGCAGCATTGGGTGATGACGCCAACGGGTCCGTATCCGATCCGAGGCTCAGTGTGGACGGTCACAGACATGTCGTATTACCAGGAAAGCATTTCCACCGCGGGTGTGATTCTCGCGATTATTTTCGTCTGGTTTTGCTTGCTGGGATTGCTCTTCCTGCTCATGAAGGAACGCAAGCTGGTGGGTTACATCCAGGTCACCGTGCAGGGCAACGGGTTTTATCACTCGACGATGATTCCAGCCTGGGGGCCGCACACGATCATGGGCGTTACGCAGCAGGTGAACTACGCGCGATCACTGGCTGCGATCTGAGGCCGTCGCATTACCCCCGCCCGACGGGCCCGGCCCGCGCGGCGGCCTGCGCCGTGCCGGCAAACGCGACAGCGACCCGGACCGTGACCACCACGTCGAGGCCGTCCACCCGGCATTCGGCGCCGTCGACGCGCATGCCTCGGGCCAGCGCCGTCGCCTGGGCGCACGCCGCGGCGGCGCCCGACGGGAGCCGCGCGGCGGCGGCCAGCGCGGCCAGGTCGGCGGTCGCCTGCGCGCGGTGGCGCGCCACCACGACCGAGCCGAGGTAGGCACCGGCGCCCGTGACGCACAGCAGCACCGCGACCATTGCGACCGCGACCACGGTGGCCGAGCCGCGCTCATCCCGACGGTTCGGCCGCCGAGACCGCTCTGGCTCCAATATCCAATGTAGGCAACAGCTTTGAGTGCGCGATGACCGTGGCCACCAGGTAGTCGCCGTCACGGCGCACCTGAACCTGCGCACCGCCCGGCGCGATGCGCCGGGCCGCGTCCACCCCGGCGCGCTGGTCACCGCGCGCCGCCAGCCGGGCCGCTTCGCGGGCGGCGTCGACACAGCGCACCTGCATCGAGACGGCGGTGACCCCGGCCAGACACAGCACCAGCACCACGACCAGCGAGGCGATCCCCAGCGCCGCCTCAACGGTGCTCGCACCGGCATCGGCAGCTAGACCTTTGTGTTCAGCGCCCGACCGATGATGTTGGTCAGCGCCGACACAATGGAATGCCCGGTGACCACGGAGTAGAGGATCGCCCCGAACGCCGCGGCCGCGATCGTCCCGATGGCGTACTCGACTGTGGACATGCCCGACTCGTCGGTCGCCAGCAGCGTCACACGCGCCACGAACACGCGAAACATGTTGATCACCAATGCATCCTTTCTTCACAGCAACCCCGATTGCAGGAGATGACCGGCCAATCCGGCGACCACCGGGACGAGGCCCAAACACACGAACGCCGGCAAAAAGCACAGCCCAAGCGGTCCGGCGATCAATACCCCGGCGCGCTCGGCGGCCGCGGTCGCCGCATGTGCGGCATCGTGGCGACACTGGTCGGCCAGTTCTGCCACACCGTCGGCCAGCGCCGCGCCCGACGACGCCGAACGCCGAGCCAACCGCAGCAGCGCATCGGTCTGCAGATCGACAGAGCCGGCCGGTAGCTCAGGTGGTGTCGACCACGCCACGGCCGGGTCGGCGCCCAGCGCCAGCAGATCGGCGGCCCGGCGCAACACAAGGGCCAGCTTCGGTGGCGCGGACGGCGCGGTCGCTGCCGCGGCAGCCGACACCGACATGCCCGCCGCCAAGCAGACGGCAAGCACGTCGAGGCTGGACGCGACAGCCAACGGGTCGACACCGCCGCCCGGGCGGTCCCGCCGCCGATACACCCGGAGCGGCATTCGGGCGCGCGCCCGCACCGCCGCCGGGCCGCCGCCGGTCCACAACGCGACCGCAAGCAACACCGCCGCGGTATTCACGACGCCACCCGTTCGGTGATCCGGTCCGCCCACAGCAGTCCCGCGCACGCCAGCGTCGACCCCACCACCAGCAGCCACCCGCCCGCATGCCCGCTCAACAGGAAACTCAGCGGTCGGGCCCCGATCAGTTCACCGAGCAGCACCCCGAGCACCGGCAGGCCCGCCAGAATAGCCGCGGTGGCACGGGCGCCGGCCATCCCCGAAGCCACCCGCGCCGTGAATCGTTGCCGCTCGGCGATGTCGCGTTGCGCGGCGCGCATCAGCGTCGCTATGGCCAACCCGTGGTCGCTGGCCAACTGCCAGCAAACCGCGAGTCGTGCCCAGTGCGTGGGCAGCGCCGACGAGCCGGCCGCGCTGCGCAGACCGCCTGCGACGTCGGCACCCAAATTGGCGCGCGCCGCGACGGCGCGCAACGACGCGGCAACCTGGCCGTCGGTTTCGTCTGCCGCGATGCCGAACGCACGCACTGGATGCGAGCCCACTCGCAGCTCGCCGACAAGCACGTCCAGCGCGGTTTCCAGGGTGTGCCCCTCGTCGGTGGCCCGCATGCGGCGACGGCGCCGACGGTGACGCACGGACGCAGTGGCGCCCAGTAGCGCGGCGGCCAGGACGGTCGTCAACGGCAGCAACGCGGCGCCGACAACCGCGGCGCACCCGGCGGCGATGCGGCCGACCCACCGCGCGCCGGCCGGCCGGGGCCGACGGTCCGCGGCCGGCGGCCCCAGCCGATGCCGCGGTGACGAGGTAAGCACCACCATCGCGAGCGACACGAACAACGCGGCTTGCAACTGGCCGTTCATGCCTGCATCCGGCTTCGCAGCATACGACCCAGATCGACCGCATCCTCGGTCATCCCGCGGTCCACGTGCCACACCGTGACGGCATGGACCCGCCCGTCGGTTTGGCGCAGCACGGCAATCTCGGCGAGCCGGCGCCGGCCGGCCCGGTCCCGCGCGACGTGCAGCAGCACCTGGACCGCCGCGGCGAGCTGGCTGTGCAGCGCGGGCCGGTCGAGACCGCCGAGCGCGCCCAGCGCCTCCAGCCGGGCGGGAACCTCGCCCGGGTTGTTGGCATGCACGGTTCCCGCGCCGCCGTCGTGGCCGGTGTTCAGCGCCGCCAGCAGGTCGACGACCTCGGCGCCCCTGACCTCGCCGACCACGATCCGGTCCGGCCGCATCCGCAGCGCCTGGCGGACGAGCTGGCGCACCGGCACCTCGCCCACACCTTCGACGTTCGCGCAACGCGCGACCAGCTTGACCAGGTGCGGGTGCCGGGGCGCCAGCTCGGCCGCGTCCTCCACGCAGACGATCCGCTCGGTGGGCGCCACCGCGCCCAGCATCGCCGCCAACAGGGTCGTCTTCCCCGCCCCGGTGCCGCCGCACACCAGGAACGCGAGCCGGGCCGCGATGATGTCGGCAACCAGTGCGGCGGCCGGTGGCTCGATCGCTCCTGCCGCGATGAGGGCGGTCAGATCCTGAGTGGCGGGTCGCAGCACCCGCAACGACAGGCAGGTGCCGTCGGCCGACACGGGCGGCAACACCGCGTGCAGGCGCACCGCGAACCGTCCGCCGCCGATTCCGCTCAGCTGCCCGTCCACCCACGGCTGCGCGTCGTCGAGGCGGCGTCCGGCGGCCAACGCCAGCCGCTGCGCTAAGCGCCGCACCGCCGCCTCGTCGGCGAACCGAACCTCGCTGCGCCGCAGACCATTTCCGTCGTCGACCCACACCGCATCGGGTGCGGTTACGAGCACGTCGGTGGTGCCGTCGGCCCGCAGCAACGGTTCGAGGATGCCAGCCCCGGTCAGTTCGGTCTGCAGCACCCGGAGATTGGCGAGGACCTCGGTATCACCCAGCACCCCGCCGGACTCGGCCCGGATCGCGGCGGCGACCACGGTGGCCTTCAAGGGGGATCCCGGCGATGACCCCGGCGGGGCGGATTCCGCCGCCAGCCGTTCCCGCACCCGCTCGATCAGCGACCCGCTCATGCCGCCCTGCCGTTCTGCCCGGACCCCGGGCGCGCCGGCAGCACGGCAAGGACCCGGCGGGCCGCCGCGGCCAGCACGGATCCGCGCCGCAATCGCAGCCCACCGTGTTCAAGCTGCTCGGCGAGCCGCGGCTGGGCTCTCATCGACGCCAGCAGCGGCAGACCTGCGATGTCGGCCACCTCGGCCGCCCGCAATCCGCCCGGCGACGGGCCCCGAACGACCAGCCCGAGGTTGGGATTGATCGTGGCCAGCACCGGCGCGATGGTCGAAGTGGCCGCGCACGATCGCACGTCGCACGGGCTGACCAGGACGACGAGATCGGCCGCGTCCAGCGCGGCCTGGGTGGCGTCGGTGAGCCGACGGGGCACGTCGCAAACGACGGTCACTCCCCCGCGGCGGCCGGCATCGACCACGGCTTCCACCGGCCCGGCATCCACCTCGTGCCCGCGCCTGGTGCCGGAAAGCACGCTGATCCCCCGGTGTCGCGGCAGAGCCTCACGCACGGCGGACCAATTCAGCCGTCCGCCCTGCAACGCCAGGTCCGGCCAGCGCAGACCGGGTGCGGTTTCCCCACCCACCAGCAGGTCGATGCCGCCGCCCCACGGATCGAGGTCCACCAAGAGCGCGTCGGTGGCCGCAAGGGCCAGGGCGACGGCGAACAACGAGGCACCGGCCCCGCCGCGGCCTCCGATCACAGCGACGACGTCGCCGCGCGGCGCGTCGTCGCGTGCTGACTCGGCGGCTTCGGCGAGCACGTGGACCAATTCGGCCTCTTGCTCGGGCAGCCGCAGCACACGCTGGGCACCGACCGTGATGGCCGACTCCCAGGTCGCCGTCGTGGGTTCGGCGCCGGTCAGCACGCTGACGTGGACGCGCCTCGGCAACGCCGCCTGCCGGCAGCGATCAGCCGCAGCCCGATCGAGCACCACGGCCGCGGCGGCCGACCAGGTTCTCCTACTCAGCGGAACCCCGGCGCCGGCATGAACCACCCGAACACCGACGGCAGCGGCCACCCGGTCCAGGCCGTCGCGCAGTTCGGCGTCGTTCAGCACCGCCAACACGCCGGAGGAACCCGCGGGTCCAGTGGTCGGGATGCCAGTCACCCATCCAGCGTCGGGGGCGGCAGGGATGGCACACCAGTCCCAAACGCGGATTTGTGGATAGAGACGGTACTGTGCACAAACACGTCGAGCCAGCGCTGCGACCGCGCGCGACAGCACAATCTCCGCAACGGGCAGGCAGACGGGCTAAGCACCCTATCTATGAGAAATATTTACCCCAGAAAAGGGACGACCCCCGCCAGGGGGGGAGGAGGCGAGGGTCGTCGTGCATCAGCCCCGGGGGGTCGGGCTGATACACCCTCGGCTCAGGGCCGAGTAATGCTTACTATACACATGCTAGTGCGCTCTAATGCAAGTAATCGCTCAATCAAAAAAACACCTTGAGCCGCAAAAACACCGTCAGCCCCGTCCACCTCGCCTGACCCTTGCGGCCATTTTGGGCGCGGAGTCGCGGCCCCGGCGGGCCCGCGACCTATGCTGGATCGGTGACCGCCTTCGACTCGGCCGCGCAGCAGCAAACCTCGGCACACGCAGCGCCGGCAACCGGCCCCAGTGCCCGCACCGCCGCGTTCTTCGACCTGGACAAGACCATCATCGCGAAGTCCAGCACGTTGGCGTTCAGCAAACCATTCTTCGATCAGGGACTGCTCAATCGTCGCGCGGTGCTCAAGACCAGCTACGCGCAGTTCATCTTCCTGCTCTCCGGCGCGGATCATGACCAGATGGACCGGATTCGGGCGCACATGACGGCCATGTGCGCCGGTTGGGACGTCGAGCAGGTCAAGTCGATCGTGAACGAGACGCTGCACGACATCGTGACCCCGCTGGTATTCGCCGAGGCCGCGGACCTGATCGCCGCGCACAAGCTGTGTGGCCGCGACGTCGTCCTGGTCTCGGCTTCGGGAGAGGAAATCGTGGCCCCGATCGCCCGGGCGCTGGGCGCTACCCACGCGATGGCGACCCGGATGGTCGTCGAGGACGGCAAGTACACCGGAGAGATCGCGTTCTACTGCTACGGCGAGGGCAAGGTCCAAGCGATCCGGGAGCTGGCCGCCCGGGAGGGCTACCCGCTGGAGCACTGCTACGCCTACTCCGACTCGATCACCGACCTGCCGATGCTCGAGGTCGTCGGCCACCCCAGTGTGGTCAACCCCGATCGCGCCTTGCGCAGGGAGGCCGTCGAGCGCGGTTGGCCGCTGCTGTCGTTCAACCGGCCGGTGTCGCTGCGCGACCGGATCCCGGCGCCGTCGGGTGCCGCGATTGCGACCACCGCCGCGGTCGGCCTCAGCGCGCTGGCCGCCGGAGCGGTCACCTACGCGCTGCTACGCCGCTTCGCCTTCTAGCCCGGGCACCACCGACAGCAAACTTGCGAACACGCAAATTCGGTGCGCCTTCGCAACATTCGCAGAATTGGGCCTTGCTGTGTTAAGGGTCGAGGAGTACAAAGGAAAACACGGAAGCCTGGTGAGGCCTAGGTCGAGCCGGAAGAGAAGGTTCGATCTCCCGATCCGGGCACCTAGCACGGTTCTCGGCACCCACGCTGAGTCACAGCCGCGATAATGGCAGAAGTGTTGTGGGCCTGCGTAATTGCGAAAAAGTGGAAGGTATCGACGGCCCTTTGGGTGGGGTTGCAACCGGAAGCGTCGCAAGATCGCCGAGGCCATCCCACACAACCCGCACGATGCACGCCTGGTAACCGAGTTCCGTGTTAGCGGGCGGCGACCCGAATACTTCGGATCGCCGCCCGCCTTTACGTTTTCAGGCCACTTTCAGACGGCATCCACCGCGCCGTTCGGCTACCGCTTGGGCAACGATTCGGCAATCGACAGAGCTTCCTGCGCGCCGGCCTGCAGCGCCCGGCAACACAGCACCAGCCACCCGCCCACACCTTTGGGCGTGCCTTCGGCAAAGCCGCGGGCGGCGTCCCGATAGTCCGCGGGTTGACGCATCCACGGAACCTCCGGCACACCCAGTCCGTGCGGGTCCAATCCGGTCGCGATGGTCACCAGCCGCGACACCGCCCGGGCCACCACACCGTCGGCACTGCCGAATGGCTTGAGCGTCAGCAGCTCTCCGTGGGCGACGGCGGCAACCACGGGCGCCGACGCCCGGGTGCGACCGGTCACCAGCTCGGCGAGCAACTCCAGACGCGGGCCGATCTCCGGTTCGGTGCGGGGACGGCCCAGCCGGTCCGCGTCGACCTGGTCGGCGGCGGCCAGCATGTGCAGGCGCGCCAGTGCCTGCAACGGCGCCCGCTGCCACACCCCGACCAATGCGCTCCCGCCGCCTTCGAGCGCCTGGGCCACCCGCAGCGCTCCACCGAACACCGGATCGGCAACCTGCGCGGCTTCGGCGAGGTCTTCCAGTCGCACCGGACCGCCGTCGAGCACCGAGGACGCCCGCGCCGCGCGCAACGCGGCCTCGGCGGCGGTCACCGGCCAGCCGCGCAGGTTGGCGCGGTGTCGGTGGGCCCGACCCAGCGCGTCGCGGGCGCGGTCACTGGCCTCGGCGACGCCGGGGAGCTCCATGAGCGGGGCCAGCGGATCAGCCGTCACAGGTTGAAGACCCTATCGGGTCGCCTGGCGTGGGCCCCATCTACCAGAACCACGCTCGGTTACCCGGGCGGCACGGGCGCGCCGGGTATGGCCCGCAGCAGCTCGCGCGTGTACTCATGGCCGGGCCGGCTGAACAGTTGCTCGGTGGGGGCATGCTCTACCACCCGGCCGGCGCGCATCACCAGGACGTCGTCGGCGATCTGCCGGATCACCGCCAGATCGTGGCTGATGAACAAGTAGGTCAGGCCGAGTTGGGACTGCAGCCCGGCCAGCAGGTCGAGGATCTGCGCCTGCACCAGCACGTCGAGCGCCGACACCGCCTCGTCGCACACCAGCACGTCGGGCCGCAGCGCCAGTGCCCGGGCGATCGCTACCCGTTGCCGCTGACCACCCGAGAGTTCACGCGGCAGCCGGCCCAACACCGACGACGGCAGCGCCACCTGGTCGACCAGCTCGCGCACCGCCTGTTCGCGCTGCCTGCGGTCACCCACCCGGTGGATCCGCAACGGTTCCTCGACCGCCCGATACACCGTGTACCTGGGATCGAGGCTGCTGTACGGGTTCTGGAACACCGGCTGGATACGCCGGCGGAAGGCCAGCGCGGCGTCCCGGTCCAGCTTCTCCGCGATCTGGGTGTCCCCGAAAACCACACTGCCCGACGTGGGTCGCAGCAGACCGAGCACCATCCGGGCCAGCGTCGACTTCCCCGACCCCGACTCGCCGACGATCGCCAGGGTGCTCGCACGCGGTAGCCGAAATGACACCGAGTCCACGGCACGAAACTCCGTGCGCCGCCAGGGCGCGCCGTGCGTCTCCCGGTAGACCTTGGTCAGCTCCGAGGCGACGAGGATGTCGTCGGTCCCGGCCCGAGGCGTCGCCCGGCGCGGGGTCCGGACCGTCAGCGAGGGTGCCGCCGCCACCAGCCGTCGGGTGTACTCGTGTTGGGGGTTGCGCAGGATCTCCTGCGCCGCACCGGATTCCACCGCCGCACCGCGATGGACGACGACCACAGACTCGGCGCGTTCGGCGGCCAGCGCCAGATCGTGGGTGATCAGCAGCAGCGCGGTGCCCAGCTCGTCGGTGAGATGCTGCAGATGGTCGAGCACCTGGCGCTGCACGGTGACATCCAGCGCGGACGTCGGCTCGTCGGCGATCAGCAGCCGCGGCCGGCCCGCCAACCCGATCGCGATCAGCGCGCGCTGACACATGCCGCCGGACAGCTGATGCGGGTAGCGCCCCGCTTGCTTCACCGGATCCGGCATGCCGGCCTGAGCGAGCAACTCGACGGCCCGGCGCCGAGCCTCGCGTCCATCGGTGTTGGCCCGCAACGCTTCCCGGATCTGGAAGCCGACCTTCCAGACCGGGTTGAGGTTGGTCATCGGATCCTGGGGTACGTAGCCGATCTCCCGACCCCTGATGGATCGCAGTAGTCGATGATCGGCCTTCGTGATGTCACGGCCGTCGAAAACGATGCGGCCGCCGGTAATTCGTCCACCGGGTGCCAGCAGCCCGAGGATCGCGGCGGCCGCGGTGGATTTGCCCGATCCCGATTCGCCGACGACCGCCACGGTCTGACCCCGAAGGACCGTCAGATCCATGCTGCACACCGCGGCCTCGTGGGTGCCGAACCGCACCTCGAGGCCCTCGACCGACAGCAACGGCGCGGTCATGCCCGCCACGCCCGCGATGCCGGATCCAGCGCGTCACGCAGGACGTCGCCCATCATCATGAAGGCCAGCACGGTAAGCGCCAGTGCGCCTGCGGGATAGAACAGGATGGGCGAGCCGGCTCGCAGCCGCATCTGCCCGATGTTGATGTCGCCGCCCCAGGACACCACGGAGGTCGGCAGGCCCACCCCGAGGTAGGACAAGGTCGCCTCGGTGACGATGAAGGCCCCGAGGGCTATGGTGGCCACCGCGATCACCGGGCCGATCGCGTTGGGCAGCGCGTGTCGGAGCAGGATCTGAAACCTGCTCAATCCCAACGCTTTAGCCGCCAGCACGTAATCGCTGGCCCGCACCTCGAGCACCGCGCCGCGGGCGATCCTGGCCACCTGCGGCCAGCCGAACAGAGCCAGTATGGCGATCACCGTCCAGACCGTGCGGTGGTGCATGACCTGCATCAGCACGATGGCGGCCAACAGCAGTGGCAATCCGAAGAACACGTCGGTGACCCGAGATACGACGGCGTCGACCCAGCCGCCGTAGAAGCCGGCCAGCGCACCCAGTGCACCGCCGACCACGAACACCAATACGGTGGCCCCCAAGCCGACGGTGACCGAGGCCCGGGCACCGTAGACCGTGCGCGCGTAGATGTCGTGGCCCTGTAGGTCGGTGCCGAACCAGTGTGCCGCCGACGGGGACAGCAGGCTCTGGCTGGGGTCGGCGTAGGTCGGGTCGGCTCCGGTGAACAGCGCCGGAAACGCCGCGACGGCAAGGATGAACAGGATCAGTGCGGCGGCGACGATGAACTGCGGGCGCCGGCGCAGATTGCGCCAGGTGTCGCGCCAGAAGCTGTGCCGGGTCCGTTCAGCCATAACGGATCCTCGGGTCCAGGACCGCGTACAGCAGGTCCACCAGCAAATTGGTGATCAGATAGATCAGCACCAGCACCGTCACTATCGACACCACAGTCGGCGCCTCCTGTCTGGTGACGGCCTGATACAGCACCCCGCCGACGCCGTGGATGTTGAAGATGCCCTCGGTCACGATCGCTCCGCCCATCAGCGCGCCCAGATCGGCGCCCAGGAAGGTCACCACGGGGATCAGCGAGTTGCGCAGAATGTGCACCGTGACCACCCGGGGCCGCGACAGACCCTTGGCGGTGGCGGTGCGGACGTAGTCGGCGTACGCGTTGGCGGCCACCGCTGATCGGGTCAACCGCACCACGTAGGCGAATGACACGGAGCCCAAGACGATCCCGGGCAGCAAAAGCCGCCCGAACGTGGCCCTTTCGCCGACGGTGACCGGCGCGATGCCGAGCCGGACGCCGAACAGGAATTGCGCCAGGAACCCCAGCACGAAGATGGGGATCGCGATGATGACGAGGCCGGTGATCAGCACCGTCGCGTCGAAGATGCCGCCCTGGCGCAGGCCGGCGATCACGCCGAAGCCGATCCCCAGCACGGCTTCCACCGCCAGCGCGATCAGCGCCAGCCTGATCGTGACCGGAAACGCATGTGCCAGAACGGCACTGACCGGCAGCCCGGAGTAGGCGCGACCCAGGTCGCCGTGCAGGACGCCGCCCAGATAGCGCAGGTACTGCAGCAGGAACGGCTCGTCAAGGTGGTAGCGGGCGCGCAGCGCTGCGGCCACGGCCGGGGTCAGCGGCCGGTCTCCGGCCATCGCCGCCAGCGGATCACCGGGCAGCAGGAAGACCATGCCGTAGATCAGCAGCGTGGCGCCGAGGAAGACCGGCACCATGACGGCGATGCGGCGCAATATGTACCAAACCATCTCAGGCCTTGACGATGTTCTCGTAGTCGGGCATCCCGTTCCAGGTGACCTTCACATTGCTGACGTGCGTCGACCACCCGATCACCGTGATGTAGTACCACAGCGGCACCGAGGGCATGTCGTGCAACAGGATTCGTTGTGCGACGTTGACCAGCACGTCTGCCTGCTGCAGGGTGGGCGCGGCCTCGGCGGTGGCCAGGGCGGCGTCGAACTCCCGGTTGGAGTATCCGATGTCGTTGGATCCCGCACCGGTGACGTACAACGGGTAGAGGAACTCGATCATCGACGGATAGTCGCCGATCCAGCCGGCCCGGAACGCGGTGTCGATGGTGCGGTTGGTGATCTGGGTGCGGAATCCGGCGAAGGTGGGGTGCGGCGCGCCGACGGCATCGATGCCCAGCACGTTCTTGATGCTGTTGGCGACCGCGTCCACCCATTCCTGGTGGGCGCTGTCGGCGTTGTAGGCGATGGCGTACCGCCCGCTCCACGGCGAGATCGCGTTGGCTTGCGCCCAGAGTTGCCGGGCCCGTTCGGGATTGAAGTCCAAGGCGTCGTTGCCCGGGATGTTGGGGTCGAACCCGGGCAACGATCGGGCGGTGAAATCGCGGGCCGGGCTGCGGGTCCCGTTGAAGATCTGCTGACAGATCTGCGCACGGTTGATGGCCGCCGACAACGCCAACCGGCGCAGTCGGCCCTCCTCGCCGCCGAAATGGGGTAGCCGCAACGGCGTGTCCAGCGATTGGCTGACCGCCACGGGCCCGCTGGCAGAGTTACCGCCCAGGTCGCGCTTGTAGATCGTCAGCGCGCTCGACGGAATCGTGTCCAGCACATCGAGATTGCCGGACAGCAGGTCGGCATACGCAGTGTCCAGATTGCCGTAAAACTCGAACCTGAGGCCTTTGTTGTGGGGTTTCCGGTTGCCGTGGTAGTCGGGGTTGGGCTTCAGGTCGACCTTGACGTTGTGCTCCCAGGCCTGGCCCCCGGGGCCCTGAGAACCATTGTCGAGCTGGTAGGGGCCATCGCCGACCGGGCTCTGGCCGAACGCCGCCATGTCCCGAAATGCCTTGTCCGGCAACGGATAGAACGCGCTATGTCCCAGCCGCAGGATGAAGTCGACGGTCGGCGCCTTCAGGTGCACGGTGAATTCCAGATCGTTGACCACCCGCAGCCCGGACATGGTGGTCGGCTTTCCGTCCCCCGGCGGGCCGGCAACCTCGTCGAATCCGTCGATCGGGCTGAAAAAGTCCTGCTGCAGTTGGGCATTGGTGCTCAGCGCCCCGTAGTTCCACGAGTCGACGAACGAGTGGGCGGTCACCGGCGACCCGTCGGTGAACTTCCAGCCCGGTTTGAGAGTGATGCGGTAGTTGACGTTGTCGGTGGTCTCGATCGCCTGGGCCACCTCCGGCGAAGGATGGCCGGCGGCGTCGTAGGACATCAGGCCGGCGAACAGTCGGTCGAGGATGCGTCCGCCGTTGCTGTCGTTGGTGCCGGTCGGGATCAACGGGTTGGGCGGTTCCGCGGCGTTGACCACCACCACGTCGGGGCTCAGCACGCCGCCCCCGCACCCGGGCAGCGCGGCGGCCATCAGCACCGCCGCGACGACGGCACCCAGCGTGGCCCTCAGACGCATGACAGCGACCCTAGAGCGTGCCGCCCGGCGATGGCGCAGGCACCACCGCCGAGGAACCGATCAGCGTCGACGAACGCGCATCGGGACCCGCCCCGACGGCAGCATGGTCAGGCTCGTGGCGATGGGGAGCTCGGCACGCAACGCTGTGAAATCTATGTCACGCACCAGCGTTGCCAGCGCCAGCGTCGCCTCGAGCATGGCGAAGTGATCGCCCATGCACCGGTGGGATCCCCCACCGAAGGGCAGGTACCGCCACCGGTCGATGCCACTGGCCAACTGCGGAGCGAACCGCTCGGGGTCGAAGCGCAGCGGGTCGTGCCACAGTGCCGGGTCGCGATGCATCGCGTAGGCCGCCACCAACGCCACCGTGCCCGCCTCGACGCGGTAGCCGTCGACCTCGATGTCGGTGCACACCAGGCGTGGCAGCACGGGTCCGGGAGGGTAGAGCCGCAGCGCCTCGTGCAGCACCTGCACGGTGTACCCCAGGCTGGACACGTCGTCACCGGTCAAGCTCCGACCGACACTGCGGGCCTCCTCAGCGACACGGGTCTGCGCTTGCGGGTTTCTGGCCAACAGCCACAGCGCACTAGTCAGCAACATCGTCAGCGTGTCGTGGCCGCCGAACAGGAACATCGTCAGTTCGTCGCAAATATCGTTGTCGGACAATCCTTCTCCGGTGTCGGGATCGCGAGCCGCGATCAGCGCCCGCACGATCGGAGCGTCATGGTCGGGATCGGCCCGACACGTCGCCAGGACTTCTGCGGCATACCGGTGCAGCACCGCACTGCCGCGGTGCGCACGCCGTTGCGCGGGCGTCGGCAGCCAGGCGGGGAGCCGCGCCGGGGCCATGGACCGGAGCACGGCCCACAGGAATGCGGCGTGCATGGCGGCTCCCACCGCCTGACCCTCGGCGCCGAGGTCGCGACCCAGCAACGACAGGCTCAACGCGCGCATCGTCATGCTGCGGGTGTCGGCGGCGAGGTCAACCTCGGTGCAGATCCGCCATTTCCGCGAAAGCTCCTCTGTCGCATCGACGATGTGCGTGCTGAATTGGGTGACGTTGTGTTTGGCGAAGATCGGCTGCATCGCGCGCCGGCGCGGTACCCAGTGCTCGTGGTCGAGGTTCAGCAGGTTCGCCCCCACCACGTACCGCAGCTCTTTCATCGACGGCAGGGATGCCCGATCGGTGGCGCCGTCGCGGCGGGCCAGCACGTCATGCGCCCCCTGCGGCGACGATACGTAGACCAGCGTCGGCGTCAACCGTTTTGGGCCGAGGTGCACCCTGGTCACCGGGCCCCCGGCCGCGCACAGCCGTTGCACGCCGGCGGCACCGTCCCGTGCATTGGCCAGCCGCTCGCGCAACGGCAGTGGGTTAGCCGGAGCCAACGCCAGCGCCGCGATCGCGCTCGCATCCGCAATGGCAGTCATCGGTTCTCCTTCTCGTGGCGATCCCCGTCTTAGTCTGCTGCCGTGGCATGGCCGGCGCTGGAGTATCCAACTACCCCAATTGACGCGCTGGGAGTCATTCAACGCGTTACCGGTGCTCCGAATGACCCTCCCGAATGAACCCGAATGAGGTAGCGGACTACCCCTTCGGTTCGGCGGCAGTTACGGGAGCGTGGCCGCCATGGATAGCGACGACAACACTTTCGACCAGCTACCCGAGGTGTACGCGGCGGCTCTTCGGTTGCGTAATGAGCATTGCACCGATGGCGAAATCGCCCAGCGGCTTGGCGTAGAGCGCGAGGGGGTTCCGACCCTGCTGTTGCTTGCGCAGGCGAAGTTGGCCGGGATTAGGAGGAGCTGTTGACCCCCGATCGCGCGCGGAACTAGGCTCCAAGACCTGTCCCGGTTCGACAGGGCTGTGGGAGGACACGGTGGGCTCGGTCTTCAGGTCCTGGCCGCTGACCGGCCGCGCCGAAGAGTTGCAATTGATCGCCGAATGTTGCAGTGCACCAAGCGTATACGCGGGCGTCGTAATAGTGGGGCCGGCTGGAACCGGGAAGAGCCGGCTGGCCCGCGAGGCGATGGAACTGGCCGCCCAGACGGGTGCGACCGTCCGGTTCGCGTCCGGCACCTCCAGCGGCAGGTCGATTCCACTGGGCGCCTTCGCCGAATGGGCCGATCCCCACCAGGGCAGCGTTTTGCAGGCAGTCAGCGCGGCAGTCGATTCGCTCACCTCGACCACACGGCGCAAACGCGTCATCGTCGTCGTCGACGACGCCCATCTGTTGGACGAGCTCTCCGCTTTCTTGCTGCACCAGTTGGTGATTCGACGACTGGCAACCGTGGTCGCGACCATCCGCTCCGGCGAGCAGGCACCCGATCCGGTCACCACGGTGTGGAAGGACGGGCACCTGCGGTTGTTGCAGCTTCAGCCCTTGTCCCGGGGCGAGTCCGATCTGCTGTTGGCAGGGGCGCTGGGCGGCGAGCTCGACCCCGACTGTGCGCGGCGGCTGTGGGAGGTCACCCGGGGCAATGTGCTGCAGCTGCGCCATCTGGTGGACCAGGAGGTCGCCACACGGCGGCTCGCGGCGCATGCCGGCGTATGGACCTGGACGGATGCGTTCGAAGTGTCGTCGAGCCTGACGGACCTGATCGAAGCTCAGGTCGGTGTGGTGCCGCAGGACGTGCTCGACGTCATCGACATGGTGGCCGTCGCCGAACCGGTGGATCTGGGTCTGCTGTCGGCGTTGGCCGACAACAAGGCGATCGAGACTGCGGAGCGACGGGGTCTGATCGGTATCACCCCCGACCGCCATCGCGCGGTGGTCCATATCGGCCACCCGCTCTACGGCGAGGTGCGACGGGATCGCGCGGGCCCGGTGCGGTTGAGGCGGTTACGTGGACGCATCGTCACGGCCATGGTCGCCATTCCCGACCTCGACGACACGAGCGTGCTGCGGGCCGCGACGATGTCTCTGGATGCCGATCTGTCGCCGCTTCCGCAGTTGCTGGCCCGGGCCGCCCAGATCGCTTTTTCCCGCCTGGATCTGGGGCTGTCCGAGCGCCTGGCCGGCGCGTGCGCTGATGCGGGCGGCCCCACCGCGGCGGCCTTGCTGCGGGCTCAGTCTTTGGGGCTACTCAACCGCGCCGCGGAGTCGCAGCTGGTGCTGGACGCCCTGGAACCCCGACTGCTCAGCGACCACGAGCTGGCGCATGCGACCGCGCTGAGGATCAGCAACCTATGGAGCCCGCTGGAGCGGCCGGAGGAGGCGGCGGCTATTGTCGACGAGGCGATGTCCCGGCCGAATCCCGTTCTCGCGAACGCCGGCCGGGCGATGCGAGTTTTGCACCTTGCCGCGCAGGCCCGGCCCGCGGAAGCCCTCGCCCTGGCTGTTCAGGTGGACGAGACGGACCTCGGCGATTTCGTCGCGGCGGAACTGGCCTGGGGAAAGACCATCGCCGCGGGAGATCTTGGCCGGATTGCCGACATCAGATCGGCGGCCCGGACCGGGTACGACATCGCCGCGGCGTCTATCGAAGCCGCGTACCTGGGCGTTGGGCTGGCCGAATTCCACGTCAAGGCTTTGCTGCTGGCCGGATTGACCTCCGAGGCCCTCGCTGTTGCCCGCGAGGTGGCCGAGCAGTGCGCGGACGCGCCCGGCGCCATCGGGGCGATCGGTGCTGGTATCGCCGCGATCGCGTGGCTCGGCAGTGGCCGGCTCGACCTCGCCCGCGAGCAGCTCAACGCTGCCGCACGTGTGCTCTCGCTGGGTGTCACATCAGCGTCGTTGCGCGGGAGATTCGCCGTTCATCAGGCGGAGACCCTGGCCAAGCTCGGCGAGACCGACGCCGCCACCGAACACACCCACGGCCCTTACGGCGCAAGGCATTCCACACACCTGGCGCTGGAGCCGGATCGGATGCTGGCTCAGGCCTGGGTGTCGGCCAACCGCGGGGCGCGCAGCGAGGCCGTCCGCATCGCCCATCGCGCAGCTGACTATGCACGCGCCCAGGGACAGCTGACACGGGAAGTGTTCAGTCTGCAGACCGCAACGCACTTTGGCGACGCGACGACGGCGGCCCGGCTCGAAGACCTTTCCCGGTTGGTGGACGCACCGCGGGTGAGCGTGGCAGTCGCGTTCGCGGACGCACTTGCCGCCGCTGATGGCGACCGCTTGCGTTCAGCGTCAGAGCGATTCGAGGCGATGGGTGACTTGTTTGCCGCGGCCGACGTGGCGGCGCATGCCGCGGTGGCGTACCGCCGACGCGATTTGCGTGGCTCTGCCTTGACCGCCGCGGGTCGGGCACAGCGGCTGGCGACCGTGTGTGGCAGTGCGGTGAGCCCGGCAATTCGTGAGGCACGCCAACCGCTTCCGCTGACCGCTCGGGAGCGGGAAATCGTCGCGCTGGTTGCTCAGGGCTGGTCCAACCGTCGGATCGCCGAGGAACTGGGCATGTCCATCCGGACCATCGAAGGGCATCTCTATCGCGCATCGCAGCGCTCCGGCGCTGCCGGCCGGGACCAGCTCGCCGCGCTGCTCGGTGAATTCGATGGGGACCGCTAGCCCTTGTCAGCTCGGGGTGATCGGGTGCACCTGCAGATGGCAAGCGTCGATGGTGGCCGGCACGGTCATCACAAAGATGGTGTCAGGAGGATTGACCAGCAGATCGGTGTAACTGGGACACTGGTCGCCGCTGCCTGCTACGACCGGGTCGGTGATGCCCTCCACGACGGCCTGAGCCTGTTGTGTCAGCGACAGGGTGACGGTGGGCGGCGCATCGACGCCCCCCGGCAGGCCACCCAGGTTCCCGCGCAGCGTGGGCTCGGCGTGAATGAGCGGCCCTCCTGCGCCCGAGTCGACACTGGGGTAGCCGACGAGCGTGCACGGCCACGCGCCGCCGGCCAAGGTGAAGATCAGGGTTGCCGAACGGTGGCCCAGCGCGCCGTCGGCCTGGGACACGTTGACGGCGATCTGGTCCGCCCGGCACGGTGTCGGCTCGTCGCCGGTGTCGAACGGTTCGGCCCATGCCGGCGACCCCAGCATGGTGGCGGCTGCCCAACTCGCGGCCACGGCGAGGTGATGGGGTTTCCACACAGCGGTGATTATCCGGCACGTGTCCCCGCGGTGACCACAGAATGAACGGCGACGCCTCCGGACTGCTCCTCCTGCACAGGCGCATTACCGCGGCGTTAGGCTCGCAGACGGTTGACGAGCCAAGACCCAGGAGAAGTCAGTGACCGCCACGAATACCGAAAGCCCGTCGTCTTATCCGCCGCCCGCACACTTCGTCGAGCAGGCCAACGCCGGCGAGGAGATGTATCGCGAGGCCGAGGAAGATCGGCTGGCGTTCTGGGCCAAGCAAGCCGACCGGTTGTCGTGGGCGACGCCGTACACCGAGGTGCTGGACTGGTCGGACGCTCCGTTCGCCAAGTGGTTCGTCGGCGGCCGGCTCAATGTCGCCTACAACTGCGTGGACCGCCACGTCGAGGCCGGGCTCGGCGATCGGGTCGCCATCCACTGGGAGGGCGAGCCGGATGGCGACCGTCGCTCCCTGACCTATTCGGATTTGCAGACCGAGGTGAGCAAGGCGGCCAACGCGTTGACCGGCCTCGGGCTGGTCGCCGGCGACCGCGTCGCCATCTACCTGCCGTTGATCCCCGAGGCCGTCGTCGCCATGCTGGCCTGCGCACGGCTGGGCATCATGCACAGCGTCGTCTTCGCCGGCTTCACCGCGCACGCGCTGCGGACCCGCATCGCCGACGCCCAGGCCAAGTTGCTGATCACCGCCGACGGCCAGTTCCGGCGCGGCAAACCGGCACCCCTCAAGGAGGCGGCCGACGAGGCTGTGGCGGATGCGGATAGCCCCATCGAGCATGTTCTGGTCGTGCGACGCACCGGAATTGACGTGGCCTGGAACGACGACCGCGACCTGTGGTGGCACGACGTCGTCGACTCGGCATCACCCGAACACACCCCGGAAGCGTTCGACGCCGAGCAGCCGCTGTTCCTGCTGTACACGTCGGGAACCACCGGCACGCCCAAGGGCATCATGCACACCAGCGGCGGCTATCTCACCCAGGCCTCCTACACGGTGCACGCCATCTTCGACGTCAAGCCGGAGAGTGACGTGTTCTGGTGCACGGCCGATATCGGCTGGGTCACCGGGCACACCTACGGCGTATACGGCCCGTTGTCCAACGGCGTCACCGAGGTGCTCTACGAGGGCACGCCCAATTCGCCCGACGAGCACCGGCACTTTCAGATCATCGAAAGATACGGCGTCACAATCTATTACACCGCCCCGACGCTGATCCGTACGTTCATGAAGTGGGGCCGGCAGATCCCCGATGCGCACGACCTGTCCAGCCTGCGGCTGCTGGGGTCGGTCGGCGAGCCGATCAACCCCGAGGCCTGGCGCTGGTACCGCGAGGTGTTCGGCGCCAACAAGGTCCCGGTGGTGGACACCTGGTGGCAGACCGAGACCGGCTCCGCGATGATCTCTCCACTGCCGGGAGTCGCCGCGGCCAAGCCCGGTTCGGCGATGACACCGCTGCCCGGGATCTCCGCCAAGATCGTCGACGACCACGGCGATCCGCTGCCGCCCGACGTCGACGGCGAAGAGCACGTCACCGGCTACCTAGTCCTGGACAAGCCGTGGCCCTCGATGCTGCGCGGCATCTGGGGTAACCCCGAGCGGTACCGGGAAGCCTACTGGTCGAAATTCGCCGAGCAGGGCTACTACTTCGCCGGTGACGGGGCCCGCTTCGATCCCGACGGGGCCATCTGGGTGCTGGGTCGCATCGACGACGTGATGAACGTGTCCGGGCACCGGATCTCCACCGCGGAGGTGGAGTCGGCGCTCGTCGGTCACGAGGCGGTCGCCGAGGCGGCGGTGGTCGGCGTGACCGACGAGATCACTGGTCAGGCCATCTGCGCGTTCGTCGTCGTGTGCGCCAGCTACGAGCCGCACGACGGAACCCACGACGAGCTGCGCGGCGAGGTGGCCCGGGAGATCTCGCCGATCGCCAAGCCACGCGAGGTCCATATCGTGCCCGAACTGCCCAAAACCCGCAGCGGCAAGATCATGCGCAGGCTGCTGCGCGACATCGCCGAAAACCGCGAGCTGGGCGATACGTCGACGCTGCTGGATCCCGGCGTGTTCGACGCGATCCAGGCTGCCAGGTAGCTGGGCACACTGGCCTCCGCTCGCCG
>NZ_DATJYB010000310.1:0-5338 GCF_035499775.1 Mycobacterium sp.
CCGTCCGCTACCAAGTTCCAGCCGAGAGCCTTCATGACTTCATGGAGGCGATGACTGCGGTGAGGCAGTCACGGCTGCGAACGGGTGGACACAGTTGGCGGCTGTATCACAGTGCCGGACAACCAGATACATTCCTCGAGAGATTCACCGTGGGGTCCTGGACCGAATTTGAGCGTCAGCGCACCGAGCGCTGGTTGGAATACGATACTTATGGCATCAAAAAGGCGATTAGCTTCACCGTCGACCGCGACCGAATGTACGAGTACTTCCTTGCTCTGCGCATACGCCGATAGCCACCGCAATACTCATCCGGCGTCGTCCGACTCACTGGTCGTACAGAAAATACTTTGACCGGACCGATTGGGTTGTCTAGTCCTGATTCACTGTCCCGCGTTTCATGTTTCGTGGTACCCAACCCTCATCATTCTCATCAGCTGCTGTCGATCAGCAACATAAGGCCGTAGTCCATGGGGCCGGCCTAGTAACGCAACGATTCTGGGTGTTTTCGCGGTCTTGTGGGGATCAGGCGGGGACGCGCAGCGTGCGGTGCCCGTCGCGACGGAGTTCGGCGTCGATGTCGAAGGAGTAGGCGCCGTAGAAGTTGATATGGTCATGCTGCGCCGGCCTCAGGTGAGCGGCGATCTCGTCTGTGACCGCGATGCCGTCGGCGTGCAGCGGGTCGATCGTGTCGCCCAGATACGTTGGTGGGAAGCCCGGTAGTAGGCAATGCTCCAGCCGTCCTTGCTGTGCTTGATCACCACACCGGCGAACGCGCCGACGGTGGGCCGGTCTGGAAATGCGAACGCTGTCCGTACCCCGCTGAGGACGAACGCGTCAGTCATTGCCGTCACTTGTCCGAAGGAACCTCAGCGAATCCCGGTTCCCCGCCGTCTGCAACGGAATTGAACCGGATCCGCGTTTCGAGACGTTCGCTGATTTCCTGGATCGCGCTCTCGGGCAGGGCGGTGACATCGAAGTTCTCTTTGATGCGTGACGGCGTGACCGACCCGGTGAGAACTGCAGTGCCGCGCTGTATCCCCCAGGCCAAAAGCACTTGCGCCGGTGTCTTTCTATGACGTTGAGCGATCGAGACGATGAGAGGGTCATCGAGCAGTCGCGGTTCTAATGCGTGGCCCAGCGATGCGAACGCCAACACGATGATTCCGTGTGCCCGGCAGAGTTCATAGAGCTCCCACTGCGGGTGATACGGGTGCGACTCGACCTCCACGACCGCCGGCTTGATTCGCGCGGTATCGACGATTTCGCGGGTGCGTTCGACGCCGATATCCGACAGGCCTATTGCCCGTGAAAGTCCCTCGTCCACGAGGCGCTCCAGCGCCTGCCACGTCTGCGCTAATGTGACCCCCTCGTCGTAGATCACCCGACCGTTCTC
Source organism: Mycobacterium sp. (assembly GCF_035499775.1). Taxonomy (GTDB): domain Bacteria; phylum Actinomycetota; class Actinomycetes; order Mycobacteriales; family Mycobacteriaceae; genus Mycobacterium. Next base: position 1,394 of record NZ_DATJYB010000310.1, read on the forward strand.
ATCCCTGGGATCTTGGTCGTCGCCAGGACGGAAGGCGAACGGGGTGTGCACCAGATACAGATCGACGGTCTCGAGTCCGAGCCTGTCCAGGCTGGCCTGCAACGCGGGCTTGACTCGTTGCGGTCGATGGTTGTTGTTCCACAGCTTGGTGGTCACGAATAAGTCCTCGCGGCGCACCGTCCCGGCAGCGAATAGATCCTTGAGTGCCGCGCCGACCTCCGCTTCGTTGCGGTACCGCTCGGCGGCGTCGAGGTGACGGAAACCTACCTCGACAGCTGTCGTCACCGCGCTGCGCGTCTTCGTGCGATCGGAAAGCGATGTCCCAAACCCGAGCGCCGGGATCTCACTGACACCGTTGTTCAGGACGAACTTGTGCTGGTTGAGTTTTTCATGCAATGCCATGGCTTTTCGCCTCATCCATTCCTAGCGCCGGGGCATAGATGGCGTCGGCGGGTACCGACGCGACGCCGAGTTCGGCTGCAATGGCATCGACAGCGAGCCTGGCGACATCCGGGTGCACTCGGCCGTCGGAGGTGTAGTACGGCTGGATGTAGCGCTCGTAGTAGCGCTGCACCTCTTGATTTGTCATCCGGTTGAGAAACGACGCGATGTAGCGGATCGCCAGGTCGGGTTGATCCGCCAACGTTTTCAGTGCGCGCTGATTGGCCCGGACCAGCGCCTGCAGCGCAGGGCTGTCGATCGGGTTGTAGGTGGCGTCCACTGCGATTCCCACAGTCGGGATCTGGAAGTGATCTCCCACCCAAGCCAATACGTGGAAGCCCTCTTCCTCGGCAACTTGTTCGGGGCCCATGGTGCTGCCAACGTAGGCGGCGTCGATGGAGCCGTCGCGAAGGTGCCGTAGGTCCATCTGGTAGTCACCCGGATGTCGCACCATACATGTCACGTCCCGGTCAGGGTCCAGACCGTGCTTCCGCAGCACTATGCGGGCAAAGCAACCCGGCGGGTTATCCGGCGCATGCACAGCGAGCCGGCGACCGCGGAGGTCCGCCATGGACGTCACGTTTGCGTTGCCGAGGAACCAGAACAATGGCCGGTCGGTGTTCATGCTCAGCACGGTCCACTCGAAGCCGTCGGTCAGTCGCGATAGTACCGCCCGGCCGAGCCCAATGGTCGCGCAGGTGCGTACACGCGTTATGTCCCAACGGGTTCCATCCCGCATGGCAACGTGGACGCCCTCGTCTTCGAAGTAGCCCTCCTGATCGGCCACGTAGGCGATCAGCTCCTCGTGGATGCCGCGACCAACATAAGCCAGATCGATCGTGTGCATGGTGAGGCCTTCCTTGAGTCGCGATACGAGCATTCAATCCATCGTCAGGCCGCCGTCGAGCGGGAAATAGTGGCCGGTGGTGAAACCGGAATCTTCACTCGCCAAGAAGGCCAAGGTCTTGGCCACCTCGTCGGGCGTGACAAGTCGTCCCATCGGCGCCGCCGCGCCGAGCGCCTGCAACTCCTGCGGTGTCAACTTCTGGTTCATCGACGTGCCCTGCACCGTTGCCGGTGCGACGAGGTTGGCGGTGATTCCGTGCGGCGCCAGCTCGAGCGCGATGTAGCGGACGAACTGATTCATGGCCGCCTTGGCGACGCCGAGGTTGATCATGCCGTTGCGCGGATGCCGCGACGGCTCGGCGGTGAGATAAAGTAGACGGCCATAGCCACGGGAAATCATCCCCGGCACAGCAGCTTTGGTGAGCAGGAATGCGGCGTGTAGCTCAGCGTCCAGCTTGCCGCCGAGCTGTTCCCAGGTCAGATCGGCAAACGGGGTGATGACATAAGGAATCAACGCGTTGTGCACGAGCACGTCGACCGAGCGCCAGCGCTGCTCGATTTCACCGAACATCGCTGCGACGTCGTCGGCTAGCGTCACGTCGGCCCGGATCGCCACTGCCTCGCCCCCTGCCGCGGTAATGGTCGTGACCACCTCGTCAGCCTCGGCGGCGCTCGACCGGTAGTTGACGACAACCCGAAACCCGTCTTCGGCAAGCACCCGTGCGGTCGCAGAACCGATTCCCCGACTGGCTCCCGTGACCATCGCGACACGTGACATCAGAATTGTCCTCCGTGTGAAGGAAAGAGCTCTGCGATCCGCAGGTGGCGGTATTTCGCGCCAGGGAAAGTCACTGGCCCGGCTGGGCAGCTTGGCCCTGCATCATCTCAAGATCGTAGGACCAGCCGCGTCGCTGGGATAGCTGCGGACCGAAGATTTAACGCGCGTGACTTGCGCGGACAGGTCGCCGGGTTGGCGGCCTGTGCGTTCGGTCTACTACCGGACCGCGGTGTTCGACAGGCGCGAAGCGCCGCGCATGACGGCGAGCTCGAGCGTCTGCCACTATCCGCGCGCCCTCACGATTCAGAGAGCATCACTGCGCGTTGTCGGTGACGCTTAGATGCGGCAAGCTAGTAAAGGCCCACGAACTGGGCGAGGAGGGTCACTTCATGCGACTCTGGACGGCTCCAGGCGAGCCAGGCCAATCACGCGCTTTCGGGCTGCGGGCGCGCGACGCTGCTGACATCGTGCCGCCGGCCATCTATCCCGACGACCCTGCGACTAGCCGCCTTTCGATTATCCGTTGGTGACATTGCGCACCCGAAGAATTGGGTTGGGAGTCTGACATGACAGCACCTGATGGACTTCGCTTGACGAGGATTCCTCTCGTCAACGGCCGGGGTGCGATACCTGCTGTCGGGTTCGGCACGCTGATTCCGGATCGTGCTGAGACTAAGCGGGCCGTCACGACCGCGCTGGGCGTGGGTTTTCGGCATTTCGATTGCGCGGAACGGTATCGCAATGAAGACGCGGTGGGCGATGCGTTGCGCGAGGCGTTCGAGGCCGGAACGATTCAGCGGGAAGATGTCTTCGTCACCACGAAGCTGTGGAACACCAATCACCGCCCAGAGCGCGTCAGGCCTGCCTTCGAAGCGAGCCTTCGCCGACTTCAGCTCGACTATGTCGATTGCTATCTGATCCACACACCGTTCGCCTTCCGTCCTGGCGACGACCAAGATCCCAGGGATGAGAACGGTCAGGTGATCTACGACGAGGGGGTCACATTAGCGCAGACGTGGCAGGCGCTGGAGCGCCTCGTGGACGACGGTCGCTGTGGGTCGATCGGCCTGTCAGACATCACCGTGGAGAAAGTGAAAGAGATCGTTGCGGTTGCGCGTATCAGGCCGGCGGTGGTGCAAGTCGAGTCGCATCCTTATCTACCCGAATGGGAACTGCTTTCCTTCTGTCGCGAGCATGGGATCGTGCTTTTGGCATTCGCGCCGCTGGGACATTCCTCGGTGCCAAATTTGTTGGAAGACCCGATAATCGCCGGTATCGCAGAGCGCCTGCACGTGACCTCGGCCCAGGTTGCCCTGTCTTGGGCCGTGCAGCGGGGCACTGCTTTCCTGACCACATCGACCAGACCTGAACGCATCCGACAGAACTTTGAGATTTCGACTCTCCCTGAAGACGCTATGCAGGACATTCGGAACCGTATCACCACGAACGTCAGGTTCAACCCGGTCATAGGCACCGGCGTGCCTGGATTCATTCCTCCGAGCTAGAGGTCATACATCGCGCCCGCGCTGCGTCGTCGCCCACACAGCCGACGCCGCTCAACTCAATCGGCTGCTCGCAAGGGGAACCTCAAACGGCACGCCGACACCGAGCGACCGCGGCCGGCCAGGCAGGAGACTGCCGATGTCCCGTAAGACTGGTTCGGTCATCCTTCCCGGTGAAGGGGGGCTAAGCGGCACACTATCTATTTGGCCTATTTGGCGCGACGGAGCTGAAGATCGGCTACGCGCAGTTGTCTACGGTGGATCAAGATCTCACGCTGCAACGGGAGGCGCTCGCGGCGCTCGGTGTCGACTCGGAGCGGATCTATGTCGACCACGGTCTGACGGGCACAAACCGAGAGCGGCCCGGATTGCGCCAAG
>NZ_DATJYB010000311.1:0-20203 GCF_035499775.1 Mycobacterium sp.
GCAGGCCGGAGCGTGGGAGGGCCCCAGCGCCGAGTCGTATGTGGCCGCCCATGCGCCGTATGTGGCTTGGCTAGCCCAGGCGGCCGCCAACGCTACCGCCACGGCCGCACAACAGGAGACCACCGCCGTCGCGTACACCACCGCGCTGGCCGCCATGCCCACCCTGGGCGAGCTGGGCGCCAACCACGCCACCCACGCGGTGCTGCTGGCCACGAATTTCTTTGGAATCAACACCATCCCGATCGCACTCAACGAGGCCGACTATGTGCGGATGTGGATTCAGGCCGCCACCACCATGAGCACCTACCAAGCGGTCTCCGCGCAGGCGGCGGCGACGGTACCGAGCACGCCGCCGGCACCCCCCGTACTGAAATCCGCCGCCACCGACCCCTCCCCCGGCAACATCCTCACTGACTGGGAAAACTTCGTCCAGACCGTTGTGGATGGGTTGTTCGGCGTGCAGGGCCCGCCCCCAATCGATTCCCTCAACGGATTCCCCGCGGCGGTGCTCGCCTTCTTGGAGAATCCTTCCCCGGCCCTCCTTGGTCCACTGGTGTTCGCAGCGACCTATGAAGTCACTTTCGACACGCTGTTCTTGTCGCCCGCGGCTTTGTTGAGCACTCCGTTACTGCCGTTCGTCGGCCTACCCGGTCTTGCGAGTGTCGCCGGACTTGCGGGTCTGGCCGGACTTGCCGGCTTAAAGCTGCCCGCCGGCGGCCAGATTCCGGAATTTCCGCCGACCGAGGCGCGGCCGGCTGCGGGGAACCTAACTGCGGTCGCAGCGCCCGGGACTGCCGCGTCGGCCGCGTCGACCGCGACGGGTGGGTCGGCTCCCGCGTCAGCGCCCGGCTCCGCGCCGGCAACGGCACCCGCACCGGCGGCCGGTATACCCGGTTTCGGCTATCTGGTGTCCGGCCGTGGACCCGACGAGGACGGCCCGACACTGATCGGCCGTGGCAAGGTCAAGGCGCCGTCGGCGGATATCGTCGCGGCGGCCGCAGCCCCGTCACGGGCATCGACGCAGGAGCGGTCGCGGCGACGCCGGCGGACCGAGATGAGGGGCCGCGGCGACGAATACGTCGACATCGACTCCGAACTGGACGTGCCGCCGGACGGCGCACCCGCCCCGATAGCCGCCTCAAACCAGGGTGCCCGATCGTTGGGATTCACCGGGACAGCGTCCAAGGCCGACGGGGTCCGCCCGGAAGGGCTGATGGCTCTGGCTGGTGGCTTCGGTGCCGGACCAACCACGCCGAGATTGCCGCACACCTGGAGCCGCGACCGCGGCGAAGAATCGCCGGGATCCGGTGGGCCGGAGGATTCAGCGCAGACGGAAAAGCGGTACGAATAACCGTGCTTCAATGAGGGAGCCGTGATGGCGATTGAGGCAGAGGGGGCAGCGTGTCACTTCTGACGGTGACGCCCGAGTCGTTGGTATCGGCGGCAGCGGATTTGGAGCGCATCCGTTCGGCGCTGGATGCAGCACATGCGGCGGCCGCTGCACCAACCACTTGGCTGATGGGCGCCGGCGCTGATGAAGTATCGGCGGCCGTGGCAACGTTATTTGCCGGCTACGGCCAGGAGTTTCAGGCACTCAGCGTGCAGGCCAGTGCATTTCATCAGCAGTTTGTTCAGGCGGTGACTTCGGGGGCTGGATCGTATCTGGCCGCGGAGGCGCTGAACGCATTGCCGTTGCAGACAGCGCAGGACGATTTGCTGGCTTCGATCAATGCACCGGCCCTGTTTGGGCGCCCCCTGACCGGCGATGGTGCAAACGTGACGGCCGCGACTCCCGCAGCTACCAACGCCGGCGTCGCCACGATGATCATGGGCGGCACCGGCAACCCCGTCCCAAACAACACCTACCTGACCAACGTCTACAACGCCTACATCCAGCCGCACATCGCTCCCCAGACTGCCACCCCGACCGGTTTGACCACCCCCGAGCAGGGCTTCCCGTTGACCGGCCTCAACAGTTTGACCTTCGATACGTCGGTTGCTCAGGGGCGTCAGATTCTGCAGCAGGCGATCGCAGCCCAACCGGCGGGAACTCAAACCGTCGTTTTCGGGTTTTCCCAAAGCGCCACCATCGCCACCGAGTACCTACAGGGCATCGCCAACGGTTCCATTCCACCGCCTTCGACCCAGTTAAGCTTCGTACTGGCCGGCAATCCCAACAATCCCAACGGCGGTTTGTTCGAACGCTTCGTCGGGTTATACCTACCCGGTTTCAACGAAACACTCGGTGGTGCGACACCCGACTTGTCCTACCCGACCTACATCTACTCCATCCAATACGACGGCTTCGCCGACTTTCCCCGCTACCCGCTCAACTTCCTCGCAGACGCCAACGCCGTTGCCGGCCTGTACTACGACCACCTCAGTCCGACTCCCGCATACGAGAGCCTGACACCTCAGCAGGTTGCGACGGCGATCGTCGAGCCGGTATCTCCCGGAGCTACGGGCCATACCACCTACTACATGATTCCGACCCAGGACCTGCCGCTGCTGAGGCCGCTGAACCTGCCGCAGCCGCTGCTCAACTTGATCCAACCGGACTTGAGAGTGCTGATCGACATGGGTTACGGCGATATCGGCGGAGCCAATACCGACTACGCGGATCTACCCACGCCTGCCAGCCTGATCCACCTGGTCAACCCGATCACCGTCGGCACCGACCTGATCAAGGGAGCCACGCAAGGCGTGCAGGCGGACCTGGTGCTAGCAGGAGTGCTTCCGCAGTCGGCCATGCCCGACACGTACCCGTTTGTTCCGTCTCTGGATCCGGGTCTGTCGATTAACCTGGGTCAGCCCAGCGTCACCGGCGTGTCTGCGGTGACGACCGCCGTCGGCTCGCTGCTACGCGCTCTGGATATCCCTCCCCTCGGGAATGGTTGAGCGTGGTCGACCCGGACAAGACCTTGGCTTAACCGCCGGTGTCCCTGGCAGCACGTCGAGGTCGCGAAATTCGTGTGGCACTACCCGCGCACCGCTGGCCGGGTACAACAGCCGTCGCCGCCTAACTGGCGGCGATTGATGTCTCTCCCGACGCTGTCGTAACCAGACGTTGCCGGAACTCTTCAAATGAAATTGGATGCACGCGCCCATCCAGGCGAGCCCTGGCTGTGTTGACCTGCGAATCAGCAAGTCGCTGTGACCTGCTGTTTTTTGGTGGAGGCAATAGGAAGAAACTCGAACCTCGGTCACCTCTGTAAAAGGTGGTCTGAACTGCGTAAACGAATCGCCGAGTCACAGGCGCGGTCACCTCTGTTGGCCCAAGACACCCCAAAGTGTCGCGGCGAGTACTACGACGGCGTTTCAGCCTGCCGCGAAATAGCGACGCCGCTCTCGCCGTACTAGCGCTGTCATCGTCGCACTCTTGGTCGCTGGGGTCGCGATTGCTGGCTCTCGGTCGACGAAGACCCCGGCTTAGTCGTGAGCTCACGTTTATCCCGCGGAGAACAGGTCGCCTGGCGCTGGACGCCGCGCGGTGAGATCACGCCGGAGCGGCTTGGATTACGGACGATCGAGGACCCGGTGTGATGGATTCCAGCCTAAAACCGTTGTCGCTCAACAGCCGGCTCCATTCGGTAGCCATGCGCTCACGACCACCTAGCAGAACCAGCATGTGCAGGTCCAGGAGTGCCATCGGGTGGGCGGTGGCAGCTTCGGGTAGGACTTGCTCCACGATCAGCAGACGGCCACGTTCCGGGATCGCCCGCCGACAACTCCTGAGAATCTTCCCCGCGGATTCGTCATCCCAGTCATGCAGAATCTGCGACATCACATAAACATCCCCGTTGGGAGGGACTTCTTCGAAGAAGCTCCCGCCGACGATTGTCGTTCGGTCATCGATGCCTGCCGAGTGGAGTTTCGACTCCGACTCCGAAACGACATGGGGCAAGTCGAACAGCACGCCCCTCAAGTGTGCATGACCTCGCAGCAGGCGAGAAATCAGTGCGCCCTCCCCACCGCCGATATCGACGACGGTCCCTACTTCCGACCAGTCGCGGTTGAGCAGCGGTAACAAACGCATCTCGACCAGTCCAGCTTGGCCCCCGGCGAACTCTTTTGCAGCAAGCGGCTTTTCGGACAACCAATCGAAGAACGGCTTTTCGAAGGCTTCTGAAAAGGACTCCTTGCCGGTTCGGACAGAATGAAGCGCGTGTCCCCACGCGGTGTAAGCCTCATTCGACATCAGTTTGACCAAATGCCGTAGCGAACCGGGCGTGTCAATTCGCAACAGCTCACCAGCCTCAGTCAGGGAGAATCGCCCGAGGCTGTCTTCTTCGAACAAACCTTCTGCGACGAGCACTCGTAGGAATCGACGGAGCGCATCGGCGTTCGCGCCCACGCTCGTTGCAAGATCATGCTGCGAGCGAGGTCCATCCGAGAGTATTTCGGGCACACCGAGTTCGCAGACGGCCGAAATAGCCTGGGACACGATGTATCCCATGATTTGCCTTCTGACCCGCTCGTTTGTTTCGCTCATGGTCACGCCGCCGCGGGCAGCCCAGGAAAGAGCGAGGACTTGGCCGCAGTCTGTAGGTACGATGCGCCTGCCGTCCCTCCGGTACCGGGTACAGATCCGATGATCTTCCGCGTGATGCCCCAGTGGCCCTGTTTCATCGCACCCCATGTGCGGTCGAGGCGGCGCATCGATTCCTCGAAATGCAGTGCGTCGGCCAGCGTGCTTCGCCTCGAAAGATAAGCGCACTGCAGGGTAGCCTCCCTGGCATCGACGTGCTGAATGTGATGAGGGCGCCGATCTGCCGGCGCGCATGAGAACTGGATCTCGCGAAACGCGCGCGACTGAACAGCACTCCGGCCGTTGGTGAAGCCGCGAATGACGGAGAAGGCGTCGATCGGCATCGTGGTCAGGACTCGAAAGAGCATAGGTATGGCTTCCAGCCGGCCGGATGCCCGGTCGAGGCAGTCCGCTGCATGTGCGGTCTCGCCAGCCAGGAGGTTCCGCGTCGCCGATGAGATTGCTGTCGCAGTCTGCCGGTACAGACCCTCGAAGATTTGGATGCAGCGGATGAACATCTGCTCGTCATGCAGGCGGGTGGTTGGCAGCAGTGTCAGCCGAACTGCAGTGGCGATGTCGTTAGGGACGCTTTCCAGCGCCAGTGCCGCCGCGGATGCAAACGATTCGTAATGGCAGCCGGCGTGAGCCATTGCCGCCGCACCCGTGGCCGCCAGGCTTGGATCGAGTACGTAATCGGGTGCGAACCGACCAAGTTGCGTTACGACGCGGGTCGCTGCGCGCGCCCTGGCCAATTGCGGGCCATGAGGAGACGCCGCGGCCGCCCTCGTCTCCAACAGCGCGAGGTCGATCGCCGCGGCCGCGATGTATGCATCTACGCGTTCACAATCTGCGGGTCGCTGCGCGGATTCAACCACGTGGTCGAAGTAGTCGAGGCCGACGTATGTCGAATAGGTGCCGTGATCTGTGTCGAACGTCATCGGCAGCCACGCGGCGAGAATCGGATCGTCCAGGCGCCTACCGTGGAGATCCCTCAGCTTGGCTGCAACGTCTGGCCGCACCCGGTTTCGTCCGACCGCCCGGTAATGGGCAACGACAGCACTGAACGGAAACTCTGCGTGCCCTGCCTGCCATCTCCGAAGCGTTCGCTCTATTTCGGTACCCGACAATTGAGTGGGCGCACCGCGGTACGCGTGAAGGCACCCGCCACCCACGCCGATTGCGCCGCTGTCGACCAACTTCGCCTCGGCCTCGAGCAACGCGTCGGAAACCAATTCGGGATTCTGCTCAGAATCACGCGCAGACCTTTTCCTTTCCACGGGCTTGCCGGACGTCGTTCCGGCTGCGCTCGTTATCGACGAGGCCGCACGGGCGTGTGACTGGATCCAGTCGACGTCTTGCTGGTCTTCGGTGTACGTAGTCATGAGGGAAATAGTCCTTGTCAACCACGGTTTCCGTAATCGCTGCGAAGCCAGATTCCACTTGTGAAAAGGGAGGATTTCCTATCCGCCCGGTAAGGGCTAGGGTCCGCTCGGCCATCGCCGCCGCACGGTGGTGATGCCGACCAACGCGCACAGCGCGCCCAGCCTCAGCCACACCACGCTCGCACTGCCGGCGCCGACCGCGCCGTCCACCAGATCGGTGTTCAACCGCCCAAGCGATCCCGCCAGGGACAACATTTCCACCGGACCTGGAATCAAAATTCGACTGCGACGCCGGGGTCAGTTTGCTCACGCAGTTTGGAATCAGACCGCACCAATGCCAACGCTGAGGAACCCATTCGGGTCGTTGGCTTCATGACCGAAGGGACTCGGGGTTGCTTACCAGATGGATAGGAAACCCTTCCCATTCAGGAGAGCAAATCTGGCTTCCCAGCGATTACGGAACCACTTCCTGATCATCATCATTGTCCTCATGACTACTCGGTTATGCAGACGCAGTACCCATTTCATCCCAGTGGAGTCGTTTAAATGAAACTTGTCATCCTGCATCGCGTTCCGTATTCCTTCATCGAATACCATCGTGTGATCGATCACGGGCTCCACGATGTCGTCTACGTGGGCACGAGCGCGCAGCTTGCGACTCTCCCTTCCGACCTTCCCTGCAAGAGGGTAGAAAGGCCGGGTCACGCAGGTCTGGTCGAAGAAGTTCTCACCTTGTTTTCTCCCGACGATCACATCGATAGGGTAATCAGCGTCTCCCAATACGAGACCATGGAAGCAGCACAGATCCGGCGGGGCCTGGGGGTGGAAGGGGAAATGCCGGAGCAGGTCCATATAGTGAACGACAAGGTGGCGATGAAAGCCGCGGTCGCAGCAGCGGGACTTCGCGTACCCAGGTTTGCGCGGTGCTACGAGGCACTCACATCTTCATCTGCGGATGCCGCTCCTTGGACTGGCAAGACGGTCCTTAAACCCGTCGATGGAACCGCCAGCAACGACGTCCTCGTTTTCTCCACCTACGCTGACGCCGTCACTGCGATCGCCAATCACTCCACAGGTCTGGAAGGCTGGGATCCGGGGCGGTTCCAACTTGAGGAGTACGTGGAGGGGCCGATCCTCCACTTTGATGGCGTGATGCTTGCCGGCGACCCGGTCGCGATCGTCGCCAGCAAATATTTAGGCACCTGCCTCGAGTTTGCCCAAGGTGTTCCACAGGGGTCGATTCAACTCGACGACGATGGTGGGCGCTGCCAGGTAGCACTTGACTATCTTCGGGCTGTCGGCATCTGCAATGGCTCATTTCATCTTGAAATGATCGAGGCCGTTGACGGAATGGTTTTCCTTGAGGTCGCAGCCCGCCCCGGAGGGGGCGATATCGTGGAGACATTCCGGCTTGCCACGGGCATTGACCTAATTACAGCTGGTTTGGCCATAAGCCTCGATCGGTCACCTCTCGATGTCAATCCGCTGAAACAGTGGTTCGAAAGGAAGGCGGGTAGCAGGACATATGGAGATTTCATGTTCCCAGGTCACCGGCTTGAATCGCGGCACTGCGCGATTAAGGGGAGCGAAAAATTTCGAGACCATCCAGATGTGCTCAAATGGAAGCAGCTGGAAGCAGACACTTCCCTTCCAAAGAAAGTGAGCTATTTCGATTTTGAGCTACCGGTCTGCGGCATAGTAGCGGGAAGCTCGAGCTCTGAAGTTGAATCACTGATCCGCGAAATTTTGACGACCGTGCAAGTCATCCCAACTGGAGATCCTATCTCGTGCCTCACATCTGGATGATAGGGCGATACGGATGTGGCTATGCGGGTCTAGAGGTGCTTGACGTCATGAGCAACCGCCGGTCGTAAACCGGCGGTACTCGGATGCGAGCGTATCGACCAAGGCAGATCCAGCAAAGCGGACATCGTCGATACTGGAAACTGCCGTGATCTCCATCGCAGTCCCACACAAGAATGCCCCGTCGAAGGCTTCAAGCTCGACGTATGAAATGTCGCGTTCCACCACGGAAATGTTCAATTGCGGACACAGCTCCTCGATGATCAGCTTTCTGGTAATTCCTGCCAGAGCTAGTTCCGTGGTAGGTGTGAATAATGTGTCGCCCTGGGTAAAAAAGATGTTCGAGCCGCTCGATTCACACACCATTGCGGTTGTGGAAAGAAAGAGGACGTCGTCACAGTCGACAGGCTTTTTGCGGTAGCTCAAATAGCTCAACGCGTAGTTCGACGACGATTTTGCCTGATATGGATGGCACGATGCGGGTGGTCGTCGCCACGCTGCCGTCGTAAGCCGATACGGCTGGGCTGTCGAAACCGACGGAAAAGGAAGGGCAAATATGACAACCTTGCTCGAGCAACCCTGGCCCTTGAAGCTGATATCCGCATCGTCGTAATAAACTATCGGCTTGATATATGCATCTGCCAACTGATTGACCCGCAATAACTCGTAGCAGGCCTCGGTCAGCTCCAGATTCGAATACGGCACGGTGTGCCCGAATACATTAGCCGACCGATGCAACCTGTCCAAGTGGTCTTCACACTTGAGTATTCTTCCGTCGTAGCTGCGGATACCCTCGAAGACAGACGACGCATACGACAACGAATGAATGGCAGGCGACAATCTCACCTCGTGACTTCTGACGAACCTACCATCGTCCCAGACGACGTCGCTGATCATTCGGGTTCCCTTCGAGGTGCTGCGGCTTTGTCAGTCATTCCCGCGAATTCGTTCATCGCGAGTGTGCGGCGTGTGTTTACCGGAATCAGCCAGTTTACTAGGTCGACGATATGATTCGCGCCCAGTCGCATCTTCCCTTCGATGGCTCCCCGGCCCAGGCAAATGTTATCGAACCCCAAGTCACTGGCAAGCCGATACAACTGATAAAGACCGGCGATGTACAAATTGAGTCCATCCGGAACACGGTCGCGGTCTTGACCACCAACCAGCGCCGAAAACACGGCTCGCTCCTCGTCCGCATAACTCAGCGCTCCGTATAGGGGAATATCTGAGGCTTTCTCGTATTCGAGCCTCAGGTAGTATTTCGCTGCATCCATCGAACGTGCCAACATACCCAGAACCTCGCGGGTATAGAGATTTTTCGAATGCCGATATTTCGCTCCATTCAGGGCTTGCAGAACGGCGAAATCGTCCAGGGCTCGATGGCCATCTGATATATCAGACAGTCGGTATATCTCGCTCCGACATGCGTCCTCGGCCTTCGAAGTAATCCTCCTAATCGACTTGTACTGTCTGTCTCCGACCGCTGTCCGCAGGGCGGCATCCATACGTCCTGAGGTACGGAAGTACGCCACCTGCATGAACGGAACTGCAATAGCATTGGCGGCGTGCAAAGCGTCGTTGTACTGCGTTTTGGGAACCGATGGAACCAACAACCAGTCTGAACCGGCTGCCGAATCCAACAACTCCGCCAGCTTCGGCCCGTCGGGCTGGTTCGACACCGGCATATAGAAGTACCCGGGAGCGACATATGCGCCCTCCTGATGCAACGCGTCATTGCTGACTCCTCGATGCTGGAGCACGGCGTCCCAGTGGGCGATCTCGCTCAACGGGAGCCGTGGCTCCGGAACGTTGTGGCTTGCGCAAAACGCACCGCGTTGGGGCTGCCAATCCATCGAATCCCTCTCTATCCTTTCGATCCCGGTCAATGACTGCTGCAGGCGACTTCGTGATGAATCTCGACGAGGCGCCGTTCATCGGTAAAGTGAAATACCCGGTCGCCCAGTTCACGCAGGCGGGGGTTGTGAGTGATGATGAAGAAGAGAGTGTCGGGCAATGCGGACGTCACTGACCCCAATATGGACCGCTCGGCATCCGAATTCAATGACGACGTCGCTTCGTCCAGAATGACGATCGCGGGTGGGTTGACCAGCGCATCCAACAGTGCCAGCCGTTGCAACTCCGTCTTGCTCAGGTTAAGCCGGCCGGTCGAGGGTACTAACTCGTCGAACCCCCCGGGTATGCGCGCAAGGACGTCGTCCAATTCGAGGAAATCAACCGTCCGAGCCAATTTCGCGTCCTCCGGATCATTGAAGTGTTCGGACAGTTTCCCTGGCTTGAAGACCGGACTCGACGTCAGCAGAAGTACGTCTTGCTTGTGCATGTTCGACACGTACCCCGTCGTGCAGCCCAAAGTGGACACGACGCCTGTCGTCGGCTGCAGACCGCCGACAACGAGTTTCGCGAGTGTCGACTTGCCCACCCCGCTTGCACCCGTGATCACCACGACGTCACCTTGATGGAACGACTCCGTGAAACCCTCAAGCAGCAACGCGTTTGACTGCGGGGCAACGAAAGTGACGTCCGAAAACGACACATACGCACCGTCGCCATTCAACGTTGCGCAAGCGCGGTCAGGTTCGGCATTGACGGGACGGGTGAGCAGGCGATCCGCACTGTCCAGCACCTGCCTGAGCTCCACAAGGCATATCCCGACACGTGCGAAGACGGCGATCAGGCTGTAGCAGAGGCTCAATGCAAGCACATTGGCCAAGCCAACGCCACCGTAGGCGTGCATAAGCACCGTTGAACCCACAATGACCGAAAGGAAGGCCAAGCCGATCACGTCAAGCTTGTAAACAAACCATCGGTGCGCCCTCTCATTATCCATAGACGCGAATGTGCGATTCATCAGACTTTCATTCAGCCACCTCACCAGCACCGAGTTGTCCTTCGCGAAATCGAATCTGCTCGACCTCCACGTGAACGCCTCGACCTGCGCGAACAATACGGAAGTCGTTCTGATCACCCGGTCGTTGAAGTATTGCAGTCGGTCGCTTGTTCGCCTCAAACTGTGCCAGTAGGCGAAGCACATTCCGGCGAAGGGCAGCAGCACGAGAACGTTCTTGCTCAGAACGAAACCGGCGGTCGTGACGAGAAACGTCGCCGCGGACAGCGAATGGAGCAGGACTAGGGGGAAGACTTCGTCGACACGCCGTTGATCCCACGTGAGTTTGCTCTGGCTGTCCTGGTTGACCTCCGCAGATATCGATCGATCGAGCGTCGGACTCATAATGTTCGTGAAGTAGTTGACGCACTGTCGACTCGCCGCCCTGATACTGCTTTGTACGACCAATAGCGCACCGGAAATCGACAGGACAGCGCCGACCGAAAATATGCAAACCAGCGCCACCATCGAAGCCCGCGCATTCGAGGTCGAAAGTCCACTCGCCGTGAGGTAATCGCCGGCAATCGTCAGAACTTCCCGGCACAAAAACAGGGCAAGTGCAACGAGCACGACCTTGGCCAACCCCGAGTTCATCAGGCTCCGACGCACCGGTTTCCGACATTCGGACGAGCCCGCGCCGTCGGTACTCTGACGAGAAAGTGTGCGTTCCTCGGAAGTGCTGCCCCGCCTCGTCGTTTCTTGGAAAGAATCCAGTCGCGGCACTGTCAGGTTCGGTTTGACTTCCACAACGGCGCCGTCCGCCACCACCCAGATCTCCTGCGCAGCGTCGATCTCGTCTTGCTTGTCCGTGGCAAAGACAACCGTCGCGTCCTGCCACGGCCCCCGGAGCAGCGAACTCAGCAATCCATGTGCAAGGTCATCGTTCAGCCCCGACGTTGGCTGGTCGATGAAAATGCATGATGGCTCCGCGAGTATCGCGCGAGCGATTTCAAGACGCTTGCCCTGCCCGCGGGAGATATCCCAGTCTGCATTCTCTTCTCGAGAATTGCTTTCGAGGTACTCGGTATAAAAGGTCTCGGGCAGCCTGGACATGCTGATGGCTTCTCGTGCGTCGTCATCAGAAAAGTCGCCCCGGTAAAGACACAGATTTTCGCGCAGCCCCCCCGGGAATACCCATGGTTCGTCAGGGATGAACACGTTTATATGTCGGTCGCGGCTACTCATTCGAGCGGCGGCTTTCAGTACTGATGTTTTCCCGCTACCCGCCGCACCGACGACTGCAATGTGTTTTGCAGATGTCGTCGGTAGCTGTACCGTTCTCGAGTCGGCGCTCGACCGACGGGTCACGGACAGATAGTGCGATACGTTCCGGTGCCCGACCATGCCCTGGGAAATGCTCTGCACAATTTCCGGAACGTTGTTGGCGACCGATCTCAGGCCACCGATCAGCGCCATTGCCGACAACACGCCGGCCGGGTCCACATACCCAACGACGGCTAGCTGGGTGACCGCGGCGGCAAGCATGGCGATAATCGGCGTGAGAGTAGAAATGAGATTGATCAAAGCGACCAGGCGCGCTGCTTTCTTCAGCGCTTGCTCCTCGCCACGACGTTCGTGGGCATACCGGCGGGTCAGTTCGTCGCTCCAGTTCTTAAGCCACGCGTGCAGCCTATTGTTCAATGAAAACGAGGCGACTTCGATGCGAGCCGCCGAGCGCGCGGATTGTTCGGCGTGGACGCCGTTCAAGCGCTTGGTGATCCAGAAGATCACCATCGAACCGACAAAAATTGTTGACAGGGCTGACAAGGCACTCGGCCCTAACGCCATGAAGAAGAATACGGTGGTGAAAGCAATCGTTGCGAGTGCTAGAGCCATGAACACGACGCCCGACCACGCGGCTTGGACGCGCGCTGCCTCACGGTCGAACAGTGTGGTGAAGCCGACCGGCTGGTTCGAACGGTAATCGAAATTCTTCTTTCGCAGCAACCTCTGCTCGATGTATGTCCGGCCTCCTATTCCTGCAAGTTCGGCGAGCAGGAAGGAGTGGTTGAGGGCCACCCATGCCGAAAACGTCAGCAGCATGCAGGTGATTGCGAGCGCCAGGTTCACCACGAGGGGTGTACCGGGCTTGATGAGATGCTCGATAAGCGATTTCAGCGTGATGGCCGCCCCGAAGGCGCAACCAGCATTGACGGTGATTGCCAAGAACGCAAGGCAAACATCTCTGCGGAGCGCTTCGAACACGGATCTGTGCAGACGTTGTTGGTCGTTCGCCCGCACGTCGTCAGCGTGGGCCGAATCGCACCAGCGCTGCCACCTCGAAAGGTGGCAGACATTCGCTGGGCGGCCTGACTGATGGCCGGCTTTGGGAAGCGAAAACCAGACGATTCTCTTCAGCATTTCGATAGCTCGGACGTCGCATCCTCGGCCAATGCAATGAAAGCGATCCTGTCGCACAATTGTGTGATCATCTTCCACCCCTCGGCGAGCGCTTCCCTCAATTCTTCGATCTCGGTCAGCGAGGCTCGATTGAGCAGATCCAATCCCATTGTCACGTGGTCGCCGTCATCCTCCCCGTGGTCTTCGAAGTGTGGAAGGTCCGGGAACGCACGTGCCGCGTGCCGGTGCCAGATTTCGCCACTGCCTTCTAACACAATGTGCATCAGAAGGGTTCGCACCATATCGCTTCGGTAGAGCATCTGTTCCCTGAACCAGTCCATGATCGACAGAAACGTCGGGTCAGTGACCGGGCGATGCCGCGATTGCCGTTGATTTCGGAGGTTATTGTTGTGTCCTAGTTCTTCGACCAAATGGTCCAGCGCGACGTGTTTGTGTTCTGGATCCATCGTCATCGCCACGCGCAGGTGCAAGAGGTCTTGAAACACATCCGACCAGGTTTGCTGGCAATCCAGCAGTCTTTCGCGGACATCGTGATCGGCCAGCGAAGGGTCGTCGATCAACCGCAGCAGTTTGCTGGTTCTGAATTCCTCCAAGTACTTCTTGTTGTCCTCGAGAAGTTGGTCAGCCGGATGGGATTCGGCGGGTGTAAACACTACGTTCGGCTCGTCCGTATTCTCGTACAACGCCCGACCGTTGAATTGGATCGAAAGCGCCCAGAAGCCAAGGTGAGTTCCTTCGAAGCCGTGCCACGTATCGCTCGGTACCAGAACGATGTCGCCCGCGCTGACATCCCGGCGTGTGCTCCCCATCGTTCGTCCCGATCCCTCGCAGACCAGGATCAGACTCGGCTCCGGGTGTTTGTGCACAGGCAGTACCTGCCCACCTTCCAATCTGACCCAGCTGATGGCCAAGTTGCTGGAGGCGGGAATGAATTGCGCCAATTCAGGGTGCTGGGCGAAGATTTTGACGACGCCCAGGTCGTGGACCTGGCCGTCGACCACCGCTTCATTGACCGAAGCGAGGTCATTCCTGGCGATGATTTGCATTGTCAACCTTTCATGTGTTGGTGGGCGACCTTGGGGATCGCGATGGGTTTTCACGAGCAGTACGCGTCGAGAAAGTCGATGGCACGGTGGAAGGCATCACGCTCATTGCCTGCTATGACGATCCAGCCAACCTTGTCTTGATTCGTCCGGGGCCTGCACGCCGATGATTTCGCGGGCCCGATATGAAGCCTGACGATGTCGACGCCGCGCAAAGCTCTCCGAAGCAGCTCCGGCTCGATGGGTTCGTAGAATTGATGCGATGCGGCGTGTGTGTAAAGCGCCCGATTCTCGCGGTCGCAATTGGACTGGGTCGCGTCGCTATGGCAGCGGAGTGTTTCTCTGACTTGACTGACGCCGGTCGTGAGTTCGACCAGGAGCCCGATGTAGTCGCCGCCGACTCGATTGTTGATCTCGATCAGGTGGATTCTGTTATCCGCGATCTTCACTTCGATATGGCACGGCCCGTGCTGATGCTTTATTCGCGTGAGCAATCGTTCACAATAGTCGCTGATCTCGTGGAACTGTTTGGCGACCACGACGTCGGGAGAAATAACGTGCTGTTCCTCCGCCAGGGTGTTCCTATGCAGTTTCTTGTTGGTCACGGCGAGAATCCGATGCTTGCCGTCGATGGTCAAGGTCTCGACACTGACTTCGCGTCCCGGTAGATATTCTTCGGCCAGCATGACGAAGTCTTCTCGGCCCACCTGGGTTAGTGCAATTGCCAATTCGCGCTCGTCGCGGACGATGAACACGGCTTCACTACCAGATCCCGTCGGATCCTTGAGAACTATTCCCCGACGATGCTGGTCGAAAAAGGCTTCGACGGCAGTCGGGGTACGGCATATCGCACTCGCGACGGCGAACTCCGAACCGGCGAGAAATTCCCGCATCATTTGTTTGTCGATGCACAGCCCGCATGCGGCCAGGCTGATTCCAGGGATGGCGAAGCGGTGACTGGCCAGCGCTGCGGGGAGCAAACCGGACTCAGTGAATGAAAAAATGTAGTCCACTCGCTTCGACTGTATGATTCTTTCTATCTCAGCGGCGACGGTGTCCGGCTCGAAATCCGGAACGGGGTGGATGTCATCGGTGAGCGTACGCAGGTTCTCGCCGATTAGTCGCGGGCGCTGTAAGACGCTGAATTCGAAACCCAATCCCGCGAAATGTGTGAACGTCTCATCGTGGCCGCCCACGAGAACGATGTTCTTCATCTCGGTGGGCGCGTGATTCACCATGGCGAACTCGTTATCCACGCAGCTTTCACCGCTTGGTGGCAGCGGGCCAGATAACCGAGTAGTCATGGGAAAATGGTGAATGTTAAGTAGGGGGTTCCGGAATAGCTAGAAAGCCAGACTTCACTGTTGGGAAGGGAAGGGTTTCCTATCTGCGGGGTAAGCCAACCAGGGTCTAAGTTGGTCACCAGGGACTGAGCGAGACCGTGTTGACGGCGTCAACAAGCCAAGATGGTCGATGGGTCGAGGCCGAAGACCTGCACGGGGGCTGACTTTCCCTTCAGCCCAAGCGATCCCCGGTTACCTGGTCAGGACGTCGAGATTGGCCCTGGTTGCTGACGGCTGACAGCAGTTCACAACGGCTATCCCGATCCGGACCGGACTTTGTGTTCAAAATGTGTCCACGAGCAAGTGGCCCTAGCGCCGGCCGTCGCGGATCTGAATCGGTGTCTGGTCATTAACGTTGCTCGATCGTCCGGATGACTTGATGCATCGCTGGATCAGCTGCCAGCCGCCGATCGAGGACGACGTTCACCAGCCCGCGCAGCAGTGCATAGGGCCACCAGCCCAGGCGAGAGTTCCAAGCGCCAATTGTCGTCAAAACTGTCGTCAAACGGCTCTAAGTAGCTTGCCGAGATCCGAGTTTTTCCTGGTGGAGCTAAGGGGACTCGAACCCCTGACCCCCACACTGCCAGTGTGGTGCGCTACCAGCTGCGCCATAGCCCCAAGAAGTTGTGCCCATCGAAGCTACACCACTGGCAAGACGGGTTCAAAGTCCCAGGTCAGAGGGCTCTACTCGATGACCGAATTGACCACTTCCCGGGCCATCTTCTGCACCTCGGCCAGATGATCGGGGCCCTTGAAGGACTCGGCGTAGATCTTGTACACGTCCTCGGTGCCCGACGGCCGGGCGGCAAACCACGCGTTGGGCGTGGTCACCTTGAGCCCGCCCAGCGGAGCGCCGTTGCCGGGCGCGTTGGTCAGCTTCGCGGTGATCGGCTCCCCCGCCAGCTCGGTGGCGCTCACCTGGTCGGCCGACAGCTTGGAGAGCCGTTCTTTCTGGTCGCGGTCAGCAGGCGCGTTGACCCGTGCGTAGAACGGCGTGCCGTACTCGGCGGCCAGCGTCTGGTACCGCTGCGACGGCGTCTCGCCGGTGACGGCCAGGATCTCCGCGGCCAGCAAAGCCATGATGAGGCCGTCCTTGTCGGTGGTCCACACCGATCCGTCGCGCCGCAGAAACGACGCCCCCGCCGATTCCTCGCCGCCGAAGCCGATGGTGCCGCCGATCAGGCCGTCGACGAACCACTTGAACCCTACCGGCACCTCGACGAGCTTGCGGCCGATGCCGGCCACCACCCGGTCGATGATCGAGGAACTGACCACGGTCTTGCCCACCGCGATGCCATCCGGCCAGGACGGGCGGTGCGTGTACAGATAGTCGATGGCCACCGCCAGATAGTGGTTGGGATTCAGCAACCCCGCATCCGGGGTGACGATGCCGTGCCGGTCGGCGTCGGCATCGTTGCCGGTGGCGATCTGATACAGCTCCCGGTTGGCGATCAGCGAGGCCATCGCGTCCGGCGAACTGCAGTCCATCCGGATCTTGCCGTCGGTATCCAGCGTCATGAACCGCCATGTCGCATCGACCAGCGGATTGACCACTTTCAGCTCCAGACCATGCCGCTCAGCGATCGCGCCCCAGTAGTCCACGCTGGCCCCGCCCAGCGGGTCGGCGCCGATTCGCACACCGGCATCGCGGATCGCGGCGATATCCACGACGTTGGGCAGGTCGTCCACATAGTTGCGCATGTAGTCGTGGCGCTGGGCAGTGCTCAGCGCGCGGGCAAACGGCACCCGCTTCACCGCCGCCACGTCACGCAGAATCTCGTTGGCGCGCTTGGCGATTGCGTTGGTCACATCGGTGTCCGCCGGCCCGCCGTTGGGGGGGTTGTACTTGAAACCGCCGTCCGGTGGCGGGTTGTGCGACGGCGTCACGACGATCCCGTCGGCCAGCCCTTCCGTGCGACCCCGGTTGTAGGTGAGGATCGCATGGCTGATCGCCGGCGTCGGGGTGTAGCGGTCGCGGGAGTCCACCACCGCCAGTACTTCGTTGGCGGCAAGCACCTCGAGCGCCGACACCCAGGCCGGTTCCGAAAGGCCATGCGTGTCACGACCGATGAACAACGGACCGGTGATGCCATGCGCCGCGCGGTGCTCGACGATGGCCTGGGTGATGGCCAGGATGTGCGCCTCGTTGAAGGCTCCGTTGAGTGCTGAGCCGCGGTGCCCCGAGGTGCCGAACGCGACCTGCTGGGCGACGTCGTCGGGGTCGGGTTGGACCGAGTAGTAGGCCGTTACCAGATGGGGTAGATCGACAAGGTCTTCGGGCTGGGCCGGTTGACCGGCACGCAGGTTGGCCATGTCTGCCAATTCTGCCCGTACAGCACTCGCCTGTCGCTCTATGCTTCCAAGCGTTCACCGGGATATCGAAGGGAATTGACCGTGGCTAACCACGACTACCGGGAGTTGGCCGCGATTTTCGCCGGTGGAGCGCTGGGCGCGCTGGCCCGGGCAGCGCTGGGCACCCTCGCGGCCCCCGACCCGGCGCGCTGGCCCTGGCCGACGTTCACGGTCAACATCGTCGGGGCCTTCCTGGTCGGCTATTTCACCACCCGGTTGCTGGAGCGATTGCCGCTGTCGAGTTATCGGCGCCCCCTGCTGGGCACCGGCTTGTGCGGCGGGCTGACCACGTTCTCGACGATGCAGGTCGAAACCCTCAAAATGATCGAGCACCACCATTGGGTGCTGGCGGCAAGCTACACCGTGGTCAGCATCGTGTTGGGGTTGCTGGCGGTGCACCTTGCGACGGCATTGGTGCGCCGGGTGCGGGTGCGGTCATGACGACAGCATTGGTCTGGGCGGGTGTCATGGTCATCGGCGGGATCGGGTCGGTGGCGCGCTTTCTGGTGGACCGTGCGGTGGCGCGCCGGATGGCGCGGCCCTTTCCGTTCGGCACGCTGACGGTGAACATCAGCGGTGCCGCGCTGCTCGGGTTTCTGGGCGGCCTGGCACTGAGCAAGGACGCGGCCCTGCTGGCCGGCACCGCGTTCGTCGGGTCCTACACCACGTTTTCCACCTGGATGCTGGAAACCCAGCGGCTTGCCGAGGAGCGCCAGACACGACCGGCGCTGGCCAACATCGTTGTCAGCGTCGGCCTCGGCCTGGCTGCTGCGCTATTCGGACAATTGGTGGCGGGCCAGATATGAACGAGCCGTGCTTGAAGTTGACGACGTACTTCGCCGAACGCCAACGCGCGGCCGGCGACAGGGGCGGGTTTCTGGCCGACGCGATGCTTGATCTGTTCGGCGCCGGCGATGTGGCGACCAGCGTAATGCTGCGCGGTATCGCCAGTTTCGGCCCGAGCCACGAACTGCGCAGTGACGTGTCGCTGAGCCTGTCGGAGGATCCCGCGGTGGCCGTCGCCGCGGTCGATGTCGAGCCGAAGATCCGCTCTTTGGTCCGCGATGTCACGGCGATGACCGGCAGCGGACTGGTGACACTGGAACGCGCGCGGCTGGTCACCCGTCAACTGGGCGGCACCGCCAGTCTCGGCGACTTCGACGGCTACAACGGCGGCCAAAGCGGTGACGGGGCCAAGATCACCGTGTATGTGGGCCGTCAAGAGCACGTCGGCGGGAAGCTGGCCTACATCGCGATCTGTGATCTGCTGCACCGACACGGGTTTGCCGGTGCCATAGTGCTTCTCGGTGTCGACGGCACCGCCCACGGGGAGCGGTGCCGAGCCCGCTTCTTCGCCCGCAACGTCAATGTGCCGCTGATGATCATCGCCACCGGGTCGGTGGCTCAAGTCCGTTCCGCCGCAACGGAACTCGCTGAATTGGTGCCCAACCCACTGCTTACCGTCGAGCGGGTGCGGATCTGCAAACGCGACGGGGAGCTGTTCGCGCGCCCCCAGGAACTGCCGGTGACCGACGACCAGGGTCGCACGCTGTGGCAAAAGCTGATGGTGTACACCGCCGAAGCAACCCGGCACGACGGGCTGCCGATCCATCGCGCGATCGTGCAACAACTGCTGCGGTCCGGGACGGCGCGGGGCGCGACGGTGCTGCGCGGCATCTGGGGATTTCATGGAGACCATAAACCCCACGGCGACAAGCTATTTCAACTGGAACGCAAGGTTCCGGTGACCACGATCATCGTCGACACGCCGGAGTCGATCGCACGCAGCTTCGACATCATCGACGAGCTCACTAATCGCCACGGTCTGGTGACCAGCGAGATGGTCCCGGCCGCCCTTTCGGTCGACGGGGCGCAGCGCGTCGGCGACATCACGTTGGCTCAGTACGACTACTGACTTGCGCAGCCCTGCAACAGCGCGTCTAGCAGCCCCTCGAATCGCGCCTTGGGGCCCGGCCGCGTCAACGCGTGCAAGAGCAGGGTGCCGATCAGCGCGTCGGCTATTGCGTGCAGATCGGCGTCGGCGCTGACCTGCCCGTCCTCGACGGCTCGGTGAAGTCGTGTCATCAACCCGGCGTGTTGGGGTGCGCTCAGCTGCTGGTAGAGCGCCGCGCCGTCGGCCGAGCTGGCCGCCGCGGCGGCGACCAGGGCGCGCACCAGGGCCGCGTTGGGCGGCTCGGCCAGGAAATCGGCATGCTCGTCGAGCCATGACCGTAGGTCGGCGCGGATGTCGCCAGTCTCGGCGACCGGGAACGACCCCGACCCTCCGTAAGCCGCCAAGACCGCTTCGGCGACCAGCGGCGCTTTCGATGACCAGCGCCGGTAGAGAGTCTTCTTCCCCACTCGGGCATGGGCCGCAACGCTTTCCATCGACAATTCGGCGTAACTGCCCGCGGCCAGCAGCTCGCGGGTCGCGGCCAGGATCGCGCGATCCAGCCGGGCATCACGCGGCCGGCCCGGTTGCACTA
>NZ_DATJYB010000312.1:0-7920 GCF_035499775.1 Mycobacterium sp.
CGGCCCACTATGGACCGTGCGATCGAGGCGCTCGATCGCGGCGACACCGACGCCGCACGAGCGCTGTGCGAGGAGATGAAGCACGAGTGGCGCTACCTGCACGACCTGATGGCGGGTGGTCTGCTGGGCCTGATCAGCTTCGTGCAGGAGCGGCTGGGCGACGAGGGGGTGGCCGAGGCCTGGCGCTACGGGAACGAGCGCGGCTGGCGGGGTGACGTCGAGAAGATCGAGGGCAGCGGGCGGCGGCAGATCGTGCACGCGCTCGCCGCCACATGGCGGGCGCACTCCTGCTCGGGCACCGGGCCGAACCCGGGCGCATTCGAGATCGAGGAGGACGAGGAGAAGTTCACCTTCCGGATGAACCCGTGCGGCTCGGGCCAGCGCCTGTGGCGAAACGGCGCCTACCGCGGTGAGCTTCCGCTGGGCGTGACGCTCGAGGCGCACGACTGGAGCTACGGGCGCAAGGGTTTCCCGCTGTACTGCACGCACTGTTCGTTCATGAACGAGATCCAGCCGATCGAGTGGATCGGGCACCCGATGTACCCCTCCGACCCGCCCGACGACTATGACCACGATCCCTGCACTTGGTACTGGTACAAGGACCCGGCGGACATCCCGGAGCGGCACTGGGCCCGCTACGGCCTGAGCAAGCCGACCGCCGAGGACGGTGCCTGATGCTCGGCCTGACGCCGTCGGGGCGGCGGGTCATCGTCACCGGCGCGACCGGGGGGATCGGCCGCGCGCTCGCCGAGACGCTGCTGGCGTGCGACTGCGCGGTGGCGGCCTGCGACGTGCCGGGCGCGCCCGTCGGAGACGTCACCGAGGTCACCGCGACGTTCGACGTTCGCGACCCGGAGGCGGTGCGCCGTGGCGTCGCCGACGCGATCGAGTCGCTCGGCGGCTGCGACGCGGTGATCGCCAACGCCGGGATCGTCGACACGATCCACCGCGCGGAGCGCTTCTCCGACGAGGAGTGGCGCAAGGACATCGAGACGAACCTGTACGGCGCCTTCTGGGTGGTGCGGGCGGCGTTCGAGGCGCTGCTGGCCTCCGGCGACGGACGGATCGTGCTGATCTCCTCGGTCGCAGCCGAGGTCGGGCTTCCCGGGCAGGTCGCCTACGGGGCGTCGAAGGCGGGGATCGTCGGGATGGCGCGCACCCTGGCCGCCGAATGGGGTCCGCGCGGGATTCGCTGCAACGCCGTGATGCCCGGCATGATCGCCACCCCCAAGGTGCGCGCGATGCCCGCCCCCGCACGCGATGGCGCGATGGCCCAGATCCCGCTCGGCCGCTTCGGCGAGCCCGCGGAGCTGGCTGGCGTGGCCGCCTTCCTGCTCTCGCCGGCGGCGGCGTATATCAACGGAACGGTCCTGCGGGTCGACGGCGGCCTAGGCCTGTCGATGCGGTGACTGGTCGCTCACAACTTCCGCAGAATTGCGGCAGCGAGTTGCTGCTCGCCTGACAGCGAGGGTGGACCGACTGCAGGGACCACCGCGATGCGAAGGTAGTTAGCGCCCTTGAGAACATTGAGGGATGCAACGCCGTCGTAATAGGCCTCATCGCCATAGCCGCTAACCGGCGAGGCGGTGACCTTGGATTTGTAGTCGTTGTACCAACGCGAAGCTTCGGGCCCCTTGACCACGACAACGCGAACCGAATCGGGTTGGCCCACATTGGGATCGGCAGGTTTCGGCGCAGAGGGGCCGTACAAGACACAGGCTAGGCCGCCTTCAACCGTGGCGGTGCCGAGAACGCCTGCCGCCGTGATGGTCTCGCCCAGAGCACTGGCTGCCTCTTCCTGGGTGACCACTGAGCAGCTGTCGAAATTCGTGTCGACGTTCGTCGAGGGCGGCCCGGTGGTCGACGTCTTCGACGACGGGGAGGTTGACGAACCGCACGCCGCAAGCATCGTGGCGCTGAATACCACCGCGGAAGTCCTCAGGAATCCGTGCATGGGTGGAATCTAGAGCAGATTGGACTGCCGCCTCTGGTAATCACTCGATTTTCGCAAGCTTGGCCGTCAGCCGCGTCGGTTGGCGACCCAGTGGCAGCAGTCAGTCACTGAGATCAGCTAGTTTCGCCACCGCGTCGCTGACGTCGATCTCGGGTTCGAGACGGGCCGCGCAGCGTAACGACGTGACGAGTAGTTCGACGACCACTTCTACCATCGCGTCGAGATCGAAAGGACGGTCGTTCTTCAGCCAGTAAGTGGTGGCTTCGTCGAGAGCACCCGCGCAGGAGCGCAGCATCAATCGCAATGCCGGGTGGGCGATGTCGAGTTCGAGCAGTTGACAGGTCCATTCGATGGTGTGCCAACGTGATTGGTCGAAGATTTGCCACGCTTCGGGGTCACCGCCGCTCCCGCCAAGGACCAATCGCAGCGCAAGGTCGTCATGCTCGCTGAGGTACGCCAGATGGGCGCGCAACATGCGTCGAAACTGCGCACCGGGGGAGCCGTCGCTGGACGGCGGTGTCGTGGCGGCGCTCAGTCTGTTGGCGGCGTCGCGTAGCGCCTCGAGGTAGATGCCACGCTTGTTTCCGAAGTAGTGAAATAGCAAACCCTGTGCGACACCTGCGGTTTCGGTGATGTCGCTGGTCGCGACGTCGTCGTAGTGACGAGCGGAGAAGTGCTCGACGGCGGAATCGAGAAGCTTGCGCCGGGTCAGGTCAGCTTGGGCCTGTCGTTGAGTCGGGGGCCGCGCGGTTTGTCGAGCCAGTTCAGCGTTGCCGGCGGTCACCGCTAGAGCGTGCGCCACCTGGATGGGCGAGTGCAACTCAACGAAGAAAACTCATAGAGCTACACTCATTGACATCTACTCAACGATTGTTATGTTATCTGCATAGAGACACTTCGAGGAGACCGCTCATGCCCGACGCCAAGACGTTCGTTGTCGTGCAAATCGCGATCAACGACCGAGATGGCTACCACCAGTACGAAATTGCCGGTCACCCAAAGATCTTCGACAAGTTCAGCGCGAAGCTGGTCGGCCTCGACGAAAATGTCGAAGTCGTCGAGGGTAGCTGGCCCTGCACGCGCACAGTGATCATCGAGTTTCCGAGCAATGAGCTCGCGCGGGCTTGGTACGAGTCCGACGAGTATCAGGCGGTGGTTGGGTTACGCCACGCCTCCACGACATCGAACCTGGTGATTGTCTCCGGCTACCAGGGATGAGATGTGGGGGTGGCGGCGCCGCTGGAGCCGGCGACCGTACGGTGAGTCCATGGTGCAAAGACGCCTTGACTCGGGTTGCGGTCCGCTACTCGTCGAAGACGAGGGCACCCTGATAAAGGCGCACGGCAGCTTCTCTTCGCCATAGCAACCAGTTCAGCACTCTGGGGCACCCGGCATCAAGTACGCCCGGCACAGCACCGTAAAGCGGGACAAGAAAACGAGAAGTGTTGCAACCCAACACATTATCGGGGCAAAGCTATGGCCGGGCGGCAAGACCGCAGGTCAGCGTCCTAAAAGGCGACTGAGCGCACCACTCAGCAAACCTCTTGGTTAGCCCTGGGAAAGAGCCCTTCGACCGCCAGCGCCGGACATCTCAGGCCAAGCGCAGGGACAATTACTCAGTCGTCCCCGAATTGCTGTTGCATCTGCGCCCATTCTTCCGGCGTCGGTGCGGTTTGTGACAACGCCTCGACAAGTCGGTTGAGAACCGCAATTCCGTTTGATTCCGATTTCTCTGCGAGGTTGTCAATCGCGCCAACGGCGAGGGTCATCAGGGCATTCAGAAACCTGATGTCACTACCGTCTGTTACGTCGGCCCCATACATGTAGCGCCGCGCCACACCTTCCGCCGCTTGTGCCTTCCGAGCTAACGACACCATCTCGTGACTCCCCACCGACGCATCCGGCGGAATCGGGTCTTTCAGGAGTTCCCGCAATGCCTCGGCAGCGTGCTCCAAGTTCTCATGTCGATCATTACTCATTCTTAGGAGTGTTTCATGCCCGCTGGACCCAAGCCAGCAGCCGATCCGAGTCCGCTGCCGTTTGAGTGCGATCCCGTTGGCGTGCAGCGGTTCGCTACCTTTTGCGCTGAGTCACAGTCCGTCGATTTCTGACTTCGATGCAAACCAGTCAGCGTCCGAGTACAGACTCAGTACACTCACAAGCATCCGAAACGGCGGGGCAAACGCGTCCAAATTTGCGCTGATGAGCGCGAGGTCGGTCGACGTGTCGGGGTGAAACGTGATTCCGGACGACGTGGGGTGCGTGTAGGTCCATGGCACCGTTGGCCGAGAAATATCGGCAGGTTGGGCATGTCCACGGATCTCGACAGATTTGAGCGCAACCGACTTTATGACGTTTTCCTGCTTAGTTGTAGTCGAG
This sequence comes from Mycobacterium sp., assembly GCF_035499775.1. Taxonomy (GTDB): domain Bacteria; phylum Actinomycetota; class Actinomycetes; order Mycobacteriales; family Mycobacteriaceae; genus Mycobacterium. The sequence goes on from NZ_DATJYB010000312.1 coordinate 4,334, forward strand.
TACATGGCGGTTAGTAACGAGATACAGGGCATTTTTCCAGCGGACCATAAAGGCCGTGCCATTGACGGTTTCGAAGTCTTCGAGGCCGTCGCCCGCGAGAGATGCGACGAAACGCGCCGTGACCAAGTTGGCTGAGTAGAACTGCAGCTTGTTGACGAAACGCTACGCAACAATTGTTGGTCGGTCGACCGGTGTGTTCATGTGCACGACTGTAGGCGTCACCTCTGACAGACTCTGCGACTTGGCGCCGCAACTCCTAAGCGGGCTGATCGGTCAAAAGCGGAGCCCCCGCGCACCAAGGCACGGGGGCACTACTGCCGACCGGGGGTTAGCCCAATCGTTCGATGATGGTGGCGTTGGCCATGCCGCCTCCCTCGCACATCGTCTGGAGGCCGTACCTGCCGCCGCGTTGCTCCAAAGCGTTGACGAGTGTTGTCATGATGCGGGCACCGCTGGCGCCCAGCGGGTGGCCGATGGCGATGGCACCGCCGTTGACGTTGGTCTTGGCAAGATCCGCGCCAGTGTCGTGTGCCCAAGGCAACGGAATGGGAGCCGTCGAAGACCCTCTCCGTCGATCCACCCAGGAGTTACGTCTCGGCTGCGGGTTGACCTTTCATGCTGACGGGCTTGGATGAGCAGGCCCTAGACCTAATTCCCTCCTTCGCGTAGCCACGGCATCTCGCACCCGCGAGGCTCCAGCTTTGATCACCGGGTAGACGGGCGACGCAGGGTCGGCTGCAAAAAACAAGAAGAACGACGTCGCCTCCCCAACTAGTAACTCTCGATGCGTTGAGAGGTTCGGAAAAGTATCGGCACCACATCGAATCTCAACCAACGGCTCGCCAACATAGGTGTTGTGATGGCGAAATGCCTTTAGCAAGTGCATCTCTGGATCGCCTGCTGGGCGAAGTGCCGTCACGACTGACGTCCCGACGACCCAAGACGCGTGAGTGATGCCGCGAAGCATTTCACCGGTGCTTTCGGAGCGGACCCCTTGGCCCACTTGGGCGTGTCGCCACTCAGGAAAAGAGTTCCGACCGACAAGCACAAACCATTCGTTGATGTCCTCGCCGTCGAGGAGCCTTTCATAATCTGCGCGCGGAAGCACCGCACTCGATTGGGCGGTGAGCGAATAGACAATTGCGGTCTTGATCGCCCAGCGCCGCAGATTAGTGGGGTCGCACGGTTCATTGTCTGGGTTAAGAACCCAATGCTCGACGGCAAGGTCGAGTCTGTTCATCCATCCGTTGTTGCATTTCGCACACACATGACGCACTTTGAGTTCGAACAATGGATTCGGATCGGACCGGCTAGTCTTAGGCTGGTCAAGGCCCTTTTGCTGGTCGAACCGGCGGTCGCCGGTTGGCAGATTCAGCTTCTTGCGGAATCCGCGCTTGAAGACGTGCTCGGATGTGACGGGCGTTTTGCCGCAGAACACACATTTTCGAGCCACCGCGACAGGTTACGTCCGCCGTCCGACATCGGGGCTATGCCAGTCTCTCGATAATGGTGGCGTTGGCCATGCCGCCGCCCTCGCACATGGTTTGCAGGCCGTAGCGACCGCCGCGCTGTTCGAGCGCGTTGACCAGCGTGGTCATGATGCGGGCACCGCTGGCGCCGAGCGGGTGGCCGATTGCAATAGCTCCACCATTGACGTTCGTCCGCTCAAGGATGCCAGTCTGCTCCCTATCTACGTCCTTTGCCCAGGCGAGCACCACCGGTGCGAACGCCTCGTTGACCTCGAACAGGTCGATGTCGGCCAGCGTCAGTCCGGCGCGGTGCAACACCTTCTCAGTGGCAGGGATGACGCCGGTCAGCATGTACAGCGGGTCGGATCCCACCACGGTGGTGGTGTGAATGCGTGCCAGCGGGCGCAGGCCGAGCTTCTTGGCGGTCTCGCTGGTGGTGATCAGCACCGCGGCGCTGCCGTCGGACAGCGGCGACGAGTTACCCGGAGTGATCGACCAATTGATCTGGGGGAAGCGCTCTTTCACCGCCTCGCTGTAGAACGCCGGCTTCAGCCCGGACAGCGACTCGACCGTCGTGCCGGGCCGGATGATCTCGTCGTTGGTAAGCCCGGCGATCGGGATCAGCTCGTTCTCGAACAGCCCGTCCTTGGTGGCCGCGGCGGCCTTCTCGTGGCTGCCCGCGGAGAACTCGTCGAGCTGAGCCCGCGAGAAGCCCCACTTCGCGGCGATCAGTTCGGCGCTGATGCCCTGCGGCACCAGGCCTTCGGGATAGCGCGCTGCCATGTCGTTGCCGAACGGGTTGCTGCCCGGCAGCACATTGCTGCCCATCACCACCCGGCTCATCGATTCCACGCCACCGGCGATCACCAGGTCGTACGCGCCGGCGACCACACCCTGCGCGGCGAAGCTGATGGCCTGCTGGCTGCTGCCGCACTGCCGGTCCACGGTGGTGCCGGGAACCGACTCCGGGAATCCGGCGCCCAGCGCGGCATTACGGGCGATGTTGACGGCCTGGTCGCCGACCTGGGTAACGGCACCGGCGATGACATCGTCGATGTGTACCGGGTCCACGCCGGTCCGTGCCACCAGTTCGCGCAGGCTGTGCGCCAACAGGTCGGCGGGCAGCACATCATGCAGCGCGCCGTTGGCCTTGCCCTTACCGACCGGGGTGCGTACGGCGCCGACGATTACGGCGTCACGAGTCATGGCTCCTCCTTGAGCTGAGTATCGATTACTATACCCAGCTATAACACCTGGGTATACTAAACACAACCCAGATGAAATAGTGATCTTCATGACAATGCTCCAGGGGAGGCTCGCCGACCGCGAGGCGTGGTCAGCGGTCGGGGAATGCGCGATCGAGAAGACCATGTCGGTCGTCGGCACCAAATCCGCCATGCTCATCATGCGCGAGGCGTACTACGGCACCACCCGATTCGACGACTTCGCCCGCCGGGTGGGCATCACCAAGGCCGCTGCCTCGGCCCGGCTGGCCGAGCTGGTCGACCTGGGACTACTGCGGCGCCGGCCCTACCGCGAGCCCGGGCAGCGCGGCCGCGACGAGTATGTGCTGACCGAGGCCGGCATCGATTTCATGCCGGTGGTCTGGTCGATGTTCCAGTGGGGGCAACGCCACCTGCCGGGGCGGCACAAGCTGCGGCTGACTCATCTGGGCTGCGGCGCCGACGCGGACGTCGAAATACGGTGCGCCGAAGGGCATTTAGTGCCGCCCGACGAGCTCGGCGTGCGGCTGATAGGCAGGCGGGCTTAAGCCCCCGCACCGGTCACGGCCAGTATCGTGCGCGCGACCAGTTCAGGATCGTCGAACATGGGAACGTGGTCGACGTCCGGCAGCACCTCGAACGCCGCGCCGGGTAGGCGCTCGCGTGCAATTTTGCCGTAGGTAGCGAGCGGTAACAGCGAGTCCTGCTCCGACCAGGCGAGGGTGATCGGGCACGGCAGTGGATCCAGCGGGACCACCTGCTCCTGGGCGGTGGAGAGAACCTCCCTGCCGACGGTGCACGCGACGACGGTCCGGGTCACCTCGACGAGCTTCTCTGCAGACACTCGCTCGCCGTGGCGGGCGCTGTTGAGAAATCGCAACGAGATCCGGCGCAC
>NZ_DATJYB010000313.1:0-7927 GCF_035499775.1 Mycobacterium sp.
CAGTCGCTGTTCAGCTATACGTTCGGTGATCCCGACAGTCGCAACGACGACGATTCGGCGGCCAGCATGCCCAAGTCGGTCGTGATCAGCCCGTTCTTTGACTGGGCCAATGACCGCCCGCCCAGCCACGAGTATGCCGACACGGTTGTGTACGAGGCGCATGTCAAGGGTCTGACGCAGACCCACCCGGAGATTCCCGAACAGATACGCGGCACTTACGCCGCGGTCGCGCACCCGGTGCTCATCGAGCACCTCCAGAGCATCGGTGTCAACGCGATCGAGCTGATGCCGGTGCATCACTTTGCGAACGACTCCACATTGATCGAGAAGGGTCTGTCGAATTACTGGGGCTACAACACGATTTCGTTTTTCGCGCCCGACCCGAAATATTCCAGTGCCACTTCGCCGGGCGGGCAGGTGCAGGAGTTCAAGGCGATGGTGCGTGCCCTACACGAGGCGGGCATCGAGGTGATCCTCGATGTGGTCTACAACCACACCGCCGAGGGAAATCACCTGGGCCCGACGTTGTCGATGCGCGGGATCGACAACGCCGCGTACTACCGGTTGGTCGACGACGACAAGCGTTACTACATGGACTACACCGGCACCGGCAACAGCTTCAACGTCGGACATCCGCACTCGCTGCAGCTGATCATGGACTCGTTGCGCTATTGGGTGACCGAGATGCACGTCGACGGTTTCCGGTTCGACCTGGCGTCCACGTTGGCGCGTGAGTTCTACGACGTGGACCGGCTGGCAACGTTTTTTGAACTGGTACAGCAAGATCCGACGGTCAGCCAGGTCAAACTCATCGCCGAACCGTGGGATGTCGGCCCAGGCGGCTATCAGGTCGGCAATTTCCCGCCGCAGTGGACTGAGTGGAACGGCAAGTTCCGCGACACCGTGCGGGATTTCTGGCGCGGCGAGCCCGCCATCCTCGACGAGTTCGCCTACCGGTTATCCGGGTCGGCGGACCTCTACGAGCGCACCGGACGCCGGCCGGTAGCCTCGATCAACTTCGTCACCGCCCACGATGGGTTCACGTTGCGGGACCTGGTGTCCTACAACGAAAAACATAACGAGGCCAACGGCGAGGACAACAACGACGGGGAGAGCCACAACCGGTCGTGGAACTGCGGCGCCGAAGGACCCACCGACGACGCCGGCATCAACGATCTGCGCGCCCGGCAGCAGCGCAACCTCATGACCACCCTGCTGCTATCGCAGGGTGTGCCGATGATCTGCCACGGCGACGAGCTCGGCCGCACCCAGGACGGCAATAACAACGGCTACTGCCAGGACAACGAACTCACCTGGATCGATTGGGCCAATGCCGATACCGGACTGCTGGAGTTCACCGCCGCGGTTTCCGCACTGCGCGCCAATCACCCCGTGTTCCGCCGGCGCCGCTTCTTCAGCGGCAAACCGGTGGGTCGCCGTGGCCAGGACGGTCTGCCCGACATCTCCTGGTTCGCGCCCGACGGGACGGAGATGGCCGACGAGGACTGGGGGGCGGGCTTCGCGAAATCCGTCGCGGTATTCCTCAACGGCCTCGGAATTCCCGACCTCGATGCTCGGGGCCAGCGGGTGCTCGATGACTCGTTTTTGCTGTGCTTCAATGCCCACTACGAGCCGATCGAATTCACTCTGCCACCGGCGGATTTTGGCGCCGGCTGGCGGACCGTGGTGCACACCGGTCCCGACGCGGCGAGGCCGCCGGACGAGTTGAGCGCGGCCGCGACGTTCACCGTCGATGCCCACACCGCCGTGGTGCTGCAGGCTGAGTCCGGCGTCTAGCCGGGGATTTTGCCGAGAATGTAATTGGCGATGGCCACGATCGGCTTGGTGCGGTCGGTGGTGGTGGCGCCGGAGGCCGAGTAGGACATGTCCAGGTCGATGACGACGTTGGTCTTGGCCGCAAGCGCGCGAACAGAGCGTCGCAGTCCCTTGGTGTCCACTTCGATCGTGGTGATGCCGTTGCCGGCGTCGGTAGGGAGGCCCACCGAAAAAGCCAGTGTTTGCCCGGAAGGAAGCGTCACCTTCACTTCAGAGCCACCGCATTGGCGCCATCCCGACAGCAATTGTGTGAGCTGCTTTTGGGCTGCCGGCGGGTCACGAAATGCCGCAACGCCCGGGACCACCTGGGTCGAGTTGAGCGGGTCGCGAGTATCGGTGAATTCCGATGCACGGTAACCGAATACGGCTTCAACGCGGTAGGCCTCCGGGGTGCCCTGGCTGATGGTTCCCCAGCACTCGGGGCGGTCGATCTGTCCCTGTTTGCTGTCGCTGGCGATATGGTCCCAGGTCTTGCCGGGCGCCAGGTTCTGGTCACCGGTGAGTTTCCTGACGTCAGCGACGCTGGGTAACAATCCGGCCAAGTCGGCCTGCACCACCGTGGGCGGCGGGGACGTGTCGGTCACAGTGGTCGGTGTCGCGGTGTGATTGGAGCCGATGGCCGTGAGGGTGGCCCAGCCGACCAGTGCGATGACGGCAAGAGTGATGAGCGCATACGACAGCGACACCCCAACCAGAGCCCGGTCGCGGCCCCGCTCGCCGGTGCGGCGGATTTGGGCGAGCCCCAGATGCCCCAGGATCGCCCCAGCAGGGGCGAACACGAATGCGAACACGAGCGACAACGTCGCGAACGTGTTCACGGCCGGTTCGGGCGGCTCTGGGTAATCCAGCGGTTCCGACGCCGGGTCGCCGTATGGGACGCGGCCAAGCGGATCGTAACTGACCGGCTCGGGGTTAAAAGTATTGTGCCCGAACGGATCCTGGGGGTTACTCACGGAGCGGTCCTCCTTAACCCGGGATCGTGGAACGCATATTGTCGACAATAGCCGCAACGACTTGGTGCGTGGGGCCGCGATTTCGGCCCGGTGCCGGTCGCCCGTCGTCGCTGGCCCGGGGCAGCGGTTCCACCTGATGAGGCGTATTATTCTGATTTACGTCCCTTGCGGACGTTCGCCGTTTAGCCAAAAGCGGTCGGTAGCCACACGGCTGCCGGGCTGCGTGGCCGCGGCAGCAAATCCGGTCACCCCGTTCGGCAGTCCGTGCGCTCCGGATAGTCGATCCGTCCCGACGGATCCGGGTGCACTGGGAGGACCATGCACAAGACTGTTACGGCCATTGCACACGACTCACCGGAAGTGGCCGGTGATGCCAACCTGGCTCTTGCACCGATGACGGGCGTGATCGCTCCCGTACAGCCTGCTCGGTCGGCCGAGCCGACGTCCTCTGGGGATTCCTATGACGACGTCGTCGACATGTTCCGGGCGCTGCACAAGATGCCGGCTGAATCACGCGAGTACGGGCGGCAGCGCGAACGCATCGTCGTGCGATGCCTACCCTTGGCCGACCATGTCGCCCGTCGCTTCGCGCGCCGCGGCGAAAATCTCGATGACCTGATCCAGGTCGCGCGGCTGGGGCTGATGAACGCCATCAACCGGTTCGACCCCACCAAGGGACCTAGCTTCATCGGCTTCGCGGTTCCCACCATGATGGGCGAGGTCCGGCGCCATTTTCGCGACTACACCTGGAGCATGCGCGTCCCGCGCCGGCTGCGCGAGCTCCACGTGCAGATCGGCAAGGCCACACCAGGCCTGACCCAGAAGTTGGGGCGCGCGCCGACGGCCGGTGAATTGTCGGAGCTCCTGGGAGTTTCGCACGAGGAGGTGGTGGAATGCCTCGTCGCCGGCGACGCGTACCGGCTCGAGTCGCTGGACGCACCGCTCGGCGCCAACAGTTCCGGCAAAGACAGAATGGTCGCCGAGGCGATCGGTGAGCTCGATCCGCAGATAGAGCACATCACCAACCGCGAGGCGGTGCGTGCCTTCGTTGCCGGATTGCCGCAACGCGAACGTGAGGTTCTGCAACTGCGGTTTTTCGAGTCGATGACCCAAAGCCAGATCGCTGCGCGAATCGGGTGCTCACAGATGCAGGTTTCGCGCATTCTGGCCAGCACCTTGCAATCCTTGCGCGACAAGCTGGAGTAGCCCCGAGCCGAGGGGAGCTCGGTCCGGCGCTCGTTTGAGCCGACCAACGTCTATATCTTGATCAGCCAGCCTGCGGTGCCCTGGTACTTCGTTGTCTGTGGCATCGTCGTGGCCGGCGGCTGCCTATCGGCCGCCGGGAGTATCGGATCTGGCAGACGTGATGAGCAGAAGTCGACCCATTGAACTCGCGCAACCGGTGCGCCCGGGGACTAATGGCCGTCAGGCGACTACCCGGAAGTGTTGCGCGGTCCGGTCCGCCGGATCGGGCAATGACATACCCGCCTCAACGCCCGAGCGGTCGTGGCAGACCTCGGCGATACCCTCGATATCGGCACAGGTGCCGTAGGGGCTGGGGCTGACAATGAGAGCTCCTGCGGCGTCAGGATTTTGGACCCATGGGGCTTCCACCTGTTGCGGTGAGGGCGGATGCGAGAAGTGCCGCTCGCTATCCCACCTCGGGGTGATCCACCTAGGCCGCACGCCGGAGAATATGAGGCCTGCGACGATCGACTTGTGGCTGTCTTGTGCGACGAGCAGGCCGCCGTCGCTGCCGCCGGCCACGGCCATCATCGCCGCCTTCACCGACAGCGAGCTACCGCAGGTGGAGAAAAACGCGGTATCGGCCCCCGCCGCGTCTGCCATCAGTTCCTCTGCGTGCGCCAGGAACTTTGCGCGATTCCTTCGATCGTCGAGTTCCGGAAGTAGCCAGGACGTCGTCGCGGAAAGGCTCCCTACCCAACACAGCCAGGACGCGGGCATCGACGCCGGCGCCCTGGCGATGTCCCGGCGGTGTGAAGCCGTAGCGATTGCTCCGGCGATAGTCGACCAGCGCGTCCAACAGCGGAGCTTGGGACTGATCCATGACGAACCGGGTACCCGGACGAGAGCACGCCAATCCGCAGGACCCCGTCGCTGTTCAGCCCTCCTCAGCTCGCCGCCGACCTTGGTGTCGCTCAGGATCCGACGCCGACTATTCGCACCGAAAACCTGCGGCGCTGCGGTTGGGGCTGTTGGACCAGATCAGAGAGAAACCGCCGGCGTGACTGGTTGATCGTGTCGATCAGCTGAAGGGCTTCGGGAACTGAGTCGACGATAGGTAAGCCATGGTCGGGGTAGATCCGGGTCAGCCGACGCAGCTCCGTACCGGCGATCACGCTGCAATGCAGCAGTGTTTCCTGGTGTTCGTGGTTCAGGGCCATCAGCGCTCGAAAACCGGCCAGGCCCAGGAAATCCAGCTGCCGAAGATCCAGAATCAACGGGCCTTTCAACCTTGAGACGCGGCGAATTGCCTGGGCGAGGAGCTCGGCGTTCGACGCGTCGACTTCACCGGCGACATCCAACACGGTGGCCACCCTGGTCACGTGGGCAGATAGTCGCGCGCCTGCACAGTCCACCATGTGATGGCTGCGCGGCTGTTCACGCGGCTCTGCCGTTTCATCGAAAGCGATCATGTGGTTGCGCCCATCATGTGTCGTCGTGAGATTTCTTCAGCTGTGGACTCAACCTGACTGTCAGCGTAGCCCGTCAGCGGCTGCGGTAAACCCGCAGCGAGACGATTGATGTCCAGGATTGTTCGCAGGAGGTCAAGCCATGCACCAGGTTTGGGGTCGCAGACCGCATGGCGAACCGGCGACCGAAGCTGCTCCATCGGTGTTCGCCGATTTGATCAGGTCCCAGATCCTCGGTCACCAGCCGCTCGCTGCTGTCGGCGTTCAAGGTGAACTCCGCAGCCGGCGAAATCCACACCCCTTGATAAGGAACTGACTTGTGGGCAAACCGGAATGCCTTGCTCTACATACTGATTCAGTGCCATCTCGTCAAGAAGCAAGGCATGACAACACTCGGCTACCTGACTACGGATGGATACTGGGGGTTCAACCCGGGGCTGCGCCACGCGGTGAAGCGCAATCGTACTGCGCGACTTGGACTTTCTGAGTGGTGAAACTTTCGCGCCACGAGTTGGGCCGGCGGGACTCCCGGTGGCGCCTAGCTGTGGGCCGCGGTGATTCGGTGAAGACCGGCTGAACGAGCCGGAATCGATCAATCAGACCGGAAAGCGACCGCAGCTCCACGCACAGCGCTTGGAATCTGCGTTCGTCGGCCTCGCCGAGCATGCCCAGCGCGCGGTAGTGCACCATCCGCCGCAGTCGCCCCGCCTGCACGGTGCCCCACCTGATGCTGAAGTCGTAGCGCTGCCTCTCGCTCACCTGGCCGCCGCTCCCGAGTTCCCTGAGGGCCCTGATCTGTGCCGTGAGCAATTCCACGTCGGCGTCGATGTCAACCGTCGCCTCACTGGATTCCTTGGTCAGCTCCTGTGTCACGCTCATCGGTTCTCCTCACGCTGGCCATAGGGTCACTGTCCCGAAGCGGTGCCGCTATGTATTCGCTTGTTGTACCCGTATAGGGCGCTTGCTACACCGTTCCTACGTGCTGGACGGGCGTTCGTTTGGCGACGGCGTCGATGGGTAAGCGGTGCAGAGACGCGCACAGCCCGCGCGTTGATCCGCGATTAAGGGGAGAACATCAATGGTTGAGATCATCCGGTCACCCACCGACGTGGTGGACTTTCTGGTCAACCAGCACGAGCAGATCAAGTCGTTGTTCGCTCAGACATTGTCGTCGTCCGGTGAAGCACGGGAGCGTGCTTTCGTCGAACTTCGCCGACTGCTGGCCGTACACGAGACCGTTGAGGAAGAAATCGTTCACCCCCGGGCCAAGCGAAAGATCGCCAACGGCAAAGCCGTGGTGGGACAACGGCTCGAGGAAGAGCACGAAGCCAAGACGGTGTTGCAGGAGCTGGAGAAGCTCGACGTCGGCAGCACCGAGTTCATCCGGCTGCTTACCGAACTGCGCGATGCCGTCCTTGACCACGCCGAACATGAGGAGACTGACGAGTTTGCGCGGCTGGCAGGGGAATTGAGCAGCGATGAACTCGAGAAAATGGGCCGTGCGGCCAGGCTTGCTGAAGCTATCGCACCTACCAGACCGCACGCGGGGGTGGAATCCCAGGCCGCTAATCTGGTTGCCGGGCCGTTCGTTGCGATGCTGGACCGGGCCCGCGATGCGATCGTCGGAAAGGGCTGATCGGCTCCGGGGTTCGAGCGCTCGCGCAGTTTCAGGCGACTAGGCAGGGCCATGTGTAAGGCAGCAATCGGCGCCGACCACTACCTACCCGAGGATCGTTCGTGCCAGGGTTGCCCGCTGTTTCAGAACGCCACCCAAACCGTCTTCGGTCATGGACCAGCGGATGCACCGATCATGCTGGTAGGAGAGCAACCCGGGGACCAAGAGGACCGTGCCGGTTTGCCTTTCGTCGGTCCGGCGGGACGACTGCTGGCCCGGGGCCTCGTAGACGCCGGCATCGATCCGGCGTCGACGTATCGGACCAACGCCGTCAAGCATTTCAAATTCACGCGCAAGGGCGGCAAGCGGCGGATACACCAGAAGCCCAGCCGCACCGAAGTCGTCGCGTGTCAGCCCTGGCTTCTCGCCGAGATCGCGGCGGTGCAGCCGCGGGTCATCGTGTGCCTCGGCGCGACCGCGGCACAGTCGCTGCTGGGACCGGCATTTCGGGTGTCCGCTCAGCGCGGTCAGGTTTTACGGCTGCCCTCAGAGTTGGAAATGAACGTGGCGCCGGAGCCGGTGGTAGTGGCCACCGTGCACCCGTCTGCGGTGCTGCGTGATCGTAGCGATCAACACGTGCCCAGACGCCGCCGAAGCGCGCGATGGGCCCATTAGCGAAACCATTTGCGGTGCAATGTTTCGAACCGCCACACCGGGCTATAACTGCAAGAACGGTTTAGCGAGGTGTCAGTTGGGCTTGGTCGATCGGATTGCGGGGATCGTTGCCTTTTTGCGCGCTGGTTACCCGAAAGGTATGCCCGTCAGAGGTTACGCGCCGCTGTTGGCGTTATTGCCCCGCCGGGTATCCG
>NZ_DATJYB010000314.1:0-2341 GCF_035499775.1 Mycobacterium sp.
ATCGGCAGCATCGGATTGGTCGCAATGATATTGGCGGTTCTGCACGGGCTGGAGGGGATGCTCTGGGCGTCGGCATTTAGCTGGCTCGGCGCGTTCGGCTCGTTCACTGAAGCGTCGATCTATTCCCTTGGCACCATGACCACGCTCGACATACCGGGATTAGTGTTGCCATCCCGGTACCAGATGATAAGCGTGCTCGAGGGGGTGAACGGCGTGCTGCTGTTTGGCATCAGCACGGCGTTTATTTTCGCGGTGATGCAGACCTACTTTTTGATGCTCTTCCGCCGACACGAACGCGACACTAACCTCGATTTTGCATGCGGGGACGCCGAGGAGTGATTCGCCGGTTCCGGCGGGCTTGGGCGGTTGATTATTGCGGGCGGGCATAACAAGTCGCCCGGTGTCGCTCCGGTGGGGCGGGCTTTCCTGAGGCCGGTGGGGCTTTCGTCTCGTTGGGGCAGGGGTGTCGGGGTTCAGGTGAATGCCGCGCGGATGCGTGTCCAGGCAGTGGCGATCGCTTTGGCCCACCGCCAGGTGGTGTCGATCGCGAGCCGGGTGCGTCGGGCGCTGCGGGTGATGCGGGCGGCGACGTGCAGGACCCGGTAGCGGAAGGTGTCGATTTCGCACCGGGCCAGATCGGGGTGATCGGTGAAGCCGATCAGTTTGGCCCATGCGACCAGATCTGTTGCTGTCATGACGATTTCAAGCCATGCCTTGTTCGCGTCGAACGAGTTGAACGGGAGATTGCGCAGCCCGGTGGCCTTGGCCTCACGGATGCGGTCCTCCACTCGGGCGTGTTGGCGGTGGCGCAGTTCCAGGCCGGGGAGTTGGCCGGGCACGACCCCGTCGGGGGTGTCGGTGATGAACCCGGTGACCCGGTGCCCGTCGGAGTCGGTGAACCGCAGCTGGGCACCCGGATGGGGGCGTTCCTTGCGCAGGATCAGCCGGGTCCCTTCCGGCCATGCCGACAGGTCCACCAGGTCGGTAGCTTCGGCGACCCACGCGCCGTCGCGGATCCCGCCGTCGGCATCGATCGCCGGATACCACGCCGCAGCGGTGTTGAGCACCTCGGTGGCGTCGCGGATGCGGGTGTCGATCGCGGTGCCGAAGGAGAACCCGACACCGGATTTGCGGCAGGCAGCGGCGAAGGCGTAGGTAGCGCCGGCGGAGTCGGAGCGGATCAAAATCTTTGGTGCATCCTGGTTTTCGGGGCCCGGCCGGTAGGACGGCGGCAACGACTCCAGCGCCGCACCGAGCACAGTGATGTGATCGGCGGCGGTGTTGCTGCCGGCATTACCGGGACGCAGCAGCCCGGCCAGAGCTTCCCCGGCGGCGATTTCACGCCGGTCCAAAAACACCAGCAGCGGGTGCATTCCAAAGGTGTGCTTCCAGGTCGCGGCGGCGTTCTCCTTGTTGTCGGAGTGATCGATGGTGATGGTGGCATCGACATCCAAATGCAGCCAGCCATCATGGTCGGGAGCCGCTCCCGCGGCCCAGGCCTGCTTGCGGGCATAGGCGCGCGCCGCGCGGATCCGCGGCAAATGCGTCGCGTCAATCCGCTCGTCGAGCAGCCGCCACAAGGTGGTTGTCGACGCGACCTGCCCAAACACATGGGATCGGTCACCCCACAACTGGCCGACCCTGTCGACGCAATCCGCGCCATCGGCCACCGCCGCCGCAAGATCGGCGAACACCTCCCCGGGCGCATGGGTCCACGGCCCGCGGTAGGTATCTGCCAACGCCCCGGTGACCTGCGATGACAGCCCAGTCAGATCCGCGAGTTCCCGCAACATGCCGACCCCGGCATGTGACACCACGCCACGCGCGTCCGCGCTGATGGCCAACCTGGATCGTGCTGCGCTACTCTTCACCTGGAAAGTGCCTTCCCGTTCGGAATCGTGGACCGTAGAGAAGTCTCATTATTCCTTGCAGGACAGGCGCTTTCGCCAACCTAAAGCCCGTGTCACACCGAGTTTTATGCAAAATCTAGGTTAGTGCCCCGGCCGCGGCGCCAACTGCGGCCGACGCCAACAACGCCGGTGCGAACAATCCGACGGCGAGTCCGACTCCGGCGCCCCAAGCGGCGCCGCGGCGGCCGGCGTGGTTGCCGGTGTCGATGAGCAGCGGCTTACCGTCAGCATCCTTGCCGACGAGCACCGCACCGCGCAGCGCGATGGTCTTATCCTCGACCTGCCGTGACAGCGCATCGAATTCGCTACGCGCAGCCTCGAGATCCTGGTATCCCGCGACCAGCACCAGTCCACGCTGCTCAGCCATGTTGCTTCCCCTTTGAACTTGAATGCCTGGACTATATGACTCCGAGGCTTCCGCCGCCGCGATA
>NZ_DATJYB010000315.1:0-48398 GCF_035499775.1 Mycobacterium sp.
TTCGCCGTCGGCGAGAAAGCCGAGCAGGCCCAGGCCGCCGGCGCCGATATCGTCGGCAGCGACGACCTGATCGAAAAGATCCAGGGCGGCTTCCTGGACTTCGACGCCGCGATCGCCACGCCCGACCAGATGGCCAAGGTCGGTCGTATTGCCCGGATCCTGGGTCCGCGTGGCCTGATGCCGAACCCCAAGACCGGCACCGTCACCCCCGACGTCACCAAGGCGATCTCCGACATCAAGGGCGGCAAGATCAACTTCCGCGTGGACAAGCAGGCCAACCTGCACTTCGTCATCGGCAAGGCGTCGTTCGACGAGAAGAACCTGGCCGAGAACTACGGCGCCGCGCTGGACGAGGTGCTGCGGCTCAAGCCGTCGTCATCGAAGGGCCGGTACCTGAAGAAGATCACGGTGTCGACGACCACCGGCCCGGGCATCCCGGTCGACCCGTCGATCGTCCGCAACTTCGCAGAGGCCTAAGCTGGCTCGGATGTTCACCGTGCGTCCCTGACGATGCAACGTACAGCCGCCTCTTAGACTCCCCTCATGAGTAGTACTTCAGCGAGTGGAGATGGCGGTCGGGGAAGTCGACCGGAGTTGGCCGATTACCTCGACGCAACCGGCAGCATCGTGCTGCCAGACGGCGTCAACCTGGTGACGTTTCTGGACCGCCACATAGCCGACATCGGCGATGCCGTCGCTTACCGCTACCTCGACTACACCCAGCACGCCGACGGTAAGGCGATCAACTTGACCTGGACCGAGCTGGGCACCAGGTTGCGGGCGATCGGTGCGCGCCTCCAGCAGGTGACCTCGCGGGGTGATCGGGTGGCCATACTGGCTCCGCAGGGCATCGACTACATCGTCGGTTTTTTCGCTGCGATCAAGGCCGGCGACATCGCGGTGCCGTTGTTCGCGCCGGAGTTGCCTGGCCACGCGGAGCGCCTCAACACGGTGCTTGCCGATGCCCAACCCGCGGCGATACTGACCACCGCTGCTGCGGGTGCGGCGGTTCAGGAGTTCGTCCGGTCGCTACCGCGCGACCGTAGACCGCGGGTGATTGCGATCGACGAAGTCCCCGATTCGGTGGGCGCCACGTTCGCCCCGGTTCATCTCGACACCGACGACTTTGCGTATTTGCAGTACACCTCGGGGTCGACGCGGGCGCCGGTCGGTGTCGAGATCACCCATCGGGCGATCGGCACCAACGTGCTCCAGATGGTGATCTCGACCGGCATGGACTATGACATCCGCAGCGTCAGCTGGTTACCGCTCTATCACGACATGGGCCTGCTGATGATCGTGTGCGTGGCGGTATTCGGCACCCAGGTCACACTCATGTCGCCGATCGCGTTCGTCCGAAGGCCGCAGCGGTGGATCCGACAGCTGGCAGCCGAGTCTCAGCACGGCCGCACATTCGCGGCGGCGCCGAATTTCGCGTTCGAACTGGCCGTTAAGCGCGGCCTCCCGGATGCAGGCGAGGAGCTCGACCTGAGCAATGTGGTGTCGCTGATCAACGGCTCCGAACCGGTCAGCATCTACTCGATCGCGAAGTTCAACGCGGCGTTCGCCCCGTATGGCCTGCCAAGCACGGCGGTCAAGCCGTCTTACGGCATGGCCGAGGCGACCCTTTTCGTCTCGACCATCGATCCCGCCGCCGGGGCAACCGTTGTCTACCTGGACCGCGAACAGTTGGGCGCTGGGCATGCGGTTCGAGTCCCGCCGGACGAGCCGAATGCCACCGCGCACGTTTCCTGCGGCCGGATCTCCCGCAGCCAGTGGGCTGCCATCGTCAACCCGGACACCGAGGCGGAACTACCCGACGGTGAGGTCGGCGAAATCTGGCTGCACGGCAACAACATCGGCCGCGGCTACTGGGCACGCCCCGAGGAAACCGAGCGCGTGTTCGGCAACAAGCTGCAGTGCCGACTGCCGGTCGGCAGCCATGCGGACGGGGCGCCGAGCGAGGCCACCTGGCTGCGCACGGGTGATCTCGGCATCTACCTCGACGGTGAGCTCTACATCACCGGTCGTATCAAGGATCTGATCATCGTGGACGGCCGCAACCACTATCCCCAGGATATCGAGGCCACCACAGCCGAGGCGTCCTCAGCAGTGCGATCGGGTTACGTCGCGGCATTCTCGGTGCCCGCCAATGGGCCCGGCGAGGCCGGCGAGCGTCTGGTCATCGTTGCCGAACGGGCACCGATCGCGGCCCGGACCGATCTGCAACCGGTCATCGATGCCATCCGCGCGGCGGTATCGCGCCGGCATGGCCTGGCGTTGTCGGATGTGCTGCTGGTGGCGGCCGGCACCATCCCACGAACCACCAGCGGCAAGCTGGCCCGTCGGGCATGCCGCGCCCAATATCTCAAGGGCGAGCTGAGCGTCCGGGGCTTGGGTCAGCGCTGATCTACGGCGAAAGTTCGGCGATGCGCCGACGCAGATAGTCGCGGCCCGGCTCGGAACCATTGGACGCCAACGCCGTTCGATACCAGGTGACGGCCTCGGCGGGTCGTCCGGCGCGCCGCAGCAGATCGGCGCGCACCGACGCCACCAGATTCGAGCGGGCCAGCCGGGGATCATGCGCCACCTTTTCCAGTGCGGCCAGGCCGGCGTCGGCGCCGTCGCGCAGCCCGACCGCCAGCGCGCGGTTAGCCAACACCACCGGCGAGTCGGTCGTCTGTAGCAGCCGGTCGTATGCGGCGCAGATAGCACCCCAGTCGGTGTGCTCCCAGGACGGCGCGGTGGCGTGCACAGCAGCGATCACCGCCTGCGGCAGATAGGGCCCGGTTGATCCCTGGGCCCGTCGTAGCCGATCCAGGCCGCGGCTGATGCGCGCGCCGTCCCACCGGCGCCGGTCCTGTTCCTCCAGCGGCACCAGCGCCCCGTCGCCGTCCACGCGCGTCGTCCGACGCGAATCATGCAGCAGCACAAGGGCTGCCAATGCGTGCGCCTCCAACTCGGCGGGCATCAGCGTGCACAGCTCGCCGGCCAGCCGGACCCCTTCGTCGCACAGCTCGTCGCGGATCGCCGACGGCCCTGCCGTCGACCAATAGCCCTCGGTGAACACCGAGTAGATGCAACTGAGCACATGTGGTGTGCGTTCGGGCAGCAAGTCGGCGGGCGGCACCCGCAACGGGATGTTGGCATGCCGGATCTTGTTCTTGGCCCGCGTGACTCGCTGACCGACGGCGGTCTCCGTCTGCAGCAGCGCACGGGCGATCTCGGCGACGGTCAACCCGGACACCAGCCGCAGCGTCAGCGCCAATTGCGACTGCCGGTCCAGCGCCGGGTGTGCGCAGGTGAACATCATCCGCAGCTCGTCGTCGCGAACCGGATGCGGTTCGGTGTGCTCGGTGCGGGCTCGAATATCGTCCAGCACGGCCACCAATTCCTTTCCGGGACGGATGGATTCGCGGCGCAATCGGTCGCGGGCCCGATTGCGGGCAACGGTTACCAGCCAGCCGCCCGGACGTTCCGGCACCCCGTCGCGGGGCCAGCTGCGAAGCGCCTCGGCGCAGGCTTCCTGGACGGCGTCCTCGGCGACGGACAGGTCGCCGGACCACCGCGCGAGCGCGGCGACGGCGGGTCCCCATTCCCGGCGGAAGACGCCGTCCAGGTCGGCCATTCGGGTAGCTAGAGCCCGGCTACCCCCACGAACTGCCGCAGCTGCACAGCAGTAGCGGGGATCATCGACGCGACCTTGACGGCCTCGTCGCGGTCGGCGGCGTCGAGCAGGTAGACGCCGGTGGCGATTTCGGCGCCTTCCACGTATGGCCCGTCGGTGATCAGGACGTCACCGTCGCGGACCCGCACGGTCGTCGCCGCGGACCGGTCGTGCAATGCGGCGCCGCTGATCACGTGATCGCCCGCCGCGGTCATGAACTCTCCGTGGCGCGCCGACATCGCCTCCCACTCCGGTGTGCCCGGTGTGTGCGCGGATGCGGGTGGTTCCAGCAGCAACGCGAGCCAGTCGTCCCCGGTGAGCTTGCGGGACGGTTCGAAGGAGTGGAACACCGGCCACAGTTCCACGGCGCCATACGTGGCCACCGGAATGTCACGCGCCAAAGCCAGAGCCTCGTCCAGGTTTTCGGCCTCGAACACGTAGTAGCCGCCGGCCACCTCGGCGCCCTCGGCGAACGGCCCGTCGGTGACTACGGGCGCGTCCGGACCGCCGGTGATGCGCACCGCCGCGGCAGCGGAGTGCAGGGCATCACCGGCGCGGATCGCTGAGGCGGCCTTGACGTGGAAGTCCTGGTACTTGGCCATTTCGGCCGCTTGCTCGTCGGGCGTGCGCTCGACTTCCTTGCTGATCAACAGGGCGAAATACTGCATGTCTCGTCACCTCCGGATAGCGAGCGAAACCCAGTGTTCCACTCTCTATCTAATTCGACGAACGTCGCCGCCTCAATCCGACACCGGCAGCCCAGGAATCTAAGCGGCGGCACCCGGCTTGAGGTAGGTCACCAGGCTGCAGTCCAGCATCTCGTCGGCGAAGTAGTGCTCGCAGCCGCGCAGATATTTCATGTACCGGTCGTAGACCTCTTCGGAGGTGACCTCGATCGCCTTGTCCTTGTTGGACTCCAGCGTGTCGCCCCAGATCCGCAGCGTCTTTATGTAGTGCGGCTGCAGCGAAAGGGGCTCGGGAACAACGAAGCCGGCCTTCTCGCCGTGCTCGACCATCATCTCGGTGGACGGCAACCGGCCGCCCGGGAAGATCTCGGTAACGATGAACTTGATGAAGCGCGCCGTCTCGAAACTCAGCTTCTTGCCGCGCGCCGCCATGTTGTACGGGTGGTAGCTGACGCTGCTCTGAACGGTCATCCGGCCGTCTTCCGGCATGATGTTGAAGGTCCGCTTGAAGAAGTCGTCGTAGTTCTCGTGCCCGAAGTGCTCGAAGGCCTCGATCGACACGATGCGGTCGACGGGCTCGCTGAAATCCTCCCAGCCCTGTAGCCGCACCTCGCGAGAGCGATTGGTGTCGATGGCACCCAGCAGTTGCTGGCTGCGGGCGTGCTGGTTCTTGGACAGGGTCAGGCCGATGACGTTGACGTCGTACTTCTCGACGGCGCGCTTCATGGTGGTGCCCCAACCACAGCCGATGTCCAGCAGCGTCATCCCGGGCTTGAGGTCGAGCTTGTCCAGATTGAGGTCGATCTTGGCGTACTGGGCCTCTTCAAGGGTGATGCCCGGCGGCTCGAAGTAGGCGCAACTGTAGATCCGGGTCGGATCTTGGAACAGCGCGAAGAAATCGTCGGAGACGTCATAGTGCGCCTGGATGTCCTCGGACCGTGTGCGCGTTTTCGTCGGGCCAGCCTGGTTCTCAGCCATTGTCGTTTCGTTCTCCTGGATGATCTTCAACTACTTGAGGACACGCACGCGTGGTTTGTGTGACGTGCAACCATACCGATTATTCAACGCGCCGCTCGACTACTTCTCCAAGGTGAAGTGATTGCAGTCGACATAGCCCGCCCGGAATACCTTGGCGCAGCCGGTCAGGTACTTCATGTACCGCTCATAAACCTCTTCGGACTGGAGCTCGATGGCCTCGTCTTTGTGTGCTTCCAGGGCCTCAGACCAAAAGTCGAGGGTCTTTGCGAAGTCCGCCTGCAGCGACTGGATCCGGGTGACCCGGAAACCGACCTTCGCCGAATGTTCCTCGACGGTCTCGATGGTCGGCAGCCGGCCGCCCGGGAAGATGTCGGTGACGATGAATTTCATGAACTTGGCCATATCCATCGTCAACGGTATGCCACGCTCGATGACCTGCCGGACGTGCAAGCCCGTGATCGAGTGGAGCAGCATCACACCGTCTTGGGGCAGCGCCTCGTAGACGAACTTGAAGAAGTCGTTGTAGCGGTCGAAGCCGAAGTGCTCCAGCGCTTCGATGGTGACGATGCGATCCACCGGCTCGCTGAACTCGCACCAGTCATTCAGCAAGACCCGGTACGAGCGGTTTGTGTCGACCCCATCGAGCAGTTGCTGGCAGTAAGCGTGCTGGTTCTTCGACACGGTCAGGCCGACGACGTTGACGTCGTACTTCTCGATGGCGCGTTTCATCGCCGAGCCCCAGCCGCAGCCGATGTCGAGCAGGGTCATGCCGGGTTCCAGCCCGAGCTTGTCCAGCGCGAGGTCGAGCTTGGCGATCTGTGCCTCTTCCAGGGTCATGCCCTCGCGCGGAAAGTAGCCACAGCTGTAGGTGCGAGTCGGATCCGTGAACAGCGCGAAGAACTCGTTCGAAATGTCGTAGTGTGCCTGGACGTTTTCGTCGTTCGGCCGCGTGTTCACAGGGGCCGTTGGGTTTTCAGACATAAGCCCTCCCGCTGCGACGGACATCTTCAAGAGATAGCCGTCTCCGGAACCCTACACGGGGCCGGCGGCATCCCGCGCGTTTGAGGGCGCGTGACTGCGATTTTCTCGATCGAGATCCCCCGGTTAGCAGTCCGGCCGGCGCAAACACCACTTCTCCCGGGTGAATTGGTCGTCGAGCAGCGTCATGCCGGGCCGCAGGCGCAGCTTGCTTAGCGCCAGGTAGGTCGGGGTCGGGTCCAGAAACAGCCGGAAGAAGTCGTCCGACAAGTCGTAGTGCGCCTGCACATCGGCGAAGTGCGGCGTTAGCTTCAAAAGCCACGAGGCCGTATTGCCTTTCTGGACCGATCGGCCCCACGGTGCATGCAACATCTGGAGAAGTTCCCCCGCATGGTTGGGGAATCCTAGCCGACTTCGTGCTCCCGCACTAAACCGAGACGCAATTCGCGCAGGTCAGAATGGGTGCGTTTGCCCCCTGGCGCCGCCAGGCGGCTACTTGGTCAAAGTGTATTGGGCGACGCTGGACAGGCCTTTGCGGAAGAGGTTCGCGCAGCCAGTCAGATAGCGCATGAAGCGGTCGTAGACCTCTTCGGACTGGACGGCGATCGCCTGTTCGCGATTGCCCTCCAGGTTGGCCGCCCACATGTCCAAAGTCCGCACGTAATGCTCCGGCAGGTATTGAATTTCACCGACCTTGAATCCGCTGGCCTCTGCGTTGTCGACGATGTCGGCTTCGCCGCACATACCCCCGCCGGGAAAGATTTCCGTTGCCAGAAAGCGAAAGAACCGCAGATCGCTCATGGTCACCGTGATGCCGTGGTCGCGCCAATACGTCTGCGGGCGGGTGAAGATGCTGTGCAACAGCATCCGGCCGTCGTCGGGCATGATCTCGTAGGCGCGATCGAAGAACGCGGGCCAGCGCTCCGCTTTGAATGCGTCAAAGGCCTCGAACGTGACGATTCGATCGACCTTCTCGTCGAACTCCTCCCAGCCCTGCAGCCGCGCCTCGGCGTGCCGCTCAGTCGGGATCTCGGCCAGCCTGGACTTGCTGAGCTGGTAGTGATTTCGGCTCAGCGTGATGCCGATGACATTGACGTCGTACTTCTCCACCGCCCGGACTACCGCTCCGCCCCACCCGCACCCGACGTCGAGCAGCGTCATACCCGGCTCGAGGTTCAGCTTGTCCAGTGCCAAATCCAGCTTGGCGAGTTGCGCCTCTTCGAGGGTCATGTCGTCGTTCTTGAAGTACGCACAGGTGTAGACCATGTTGCGGTCCAGGAACAACGAGAAGAATTCGTCCGAAATGTCGTAAGTCGACTGCGACTCTTCGTAAAACGGTCTCAACTTCGTCACTTGCCGCAACCTCCCGTCCCAGCCGTAACCTGTGATGCTTTGGGTGACATCGCCCTGAGAAGTCTAAAGCCATCTGGACTGGGGTTCATCCGGCCGCGGCGAAGTTGGTCCTCAGCTCGCTGATGACTCGATCCCACAACTGCTGCGGCAGATCATGACCCATTCCGTCGAATAACACCAATCGAGCACCCTGGATAGCGCGTGCGACGGCGCGACCACCGAACGGCCGCATCAACTTGTCGGCCCGTCCGTGTATCACGACGGTCGGCGCGACGATGCGCTGGTCGTAGCGCACCAGGCTGCCGCTGCCCAGTACCGCGCTGAACTGCCGCGCGACACCCCATGGGTAGTAGCTGCGGTCGTAGCTCTCGGCCGCTTCGGCACGCACCCGTTCCTCGGGAGCGCGGTAACCCGGGCTGCCGATGATCCCGGTGACCCGCACCGCGTTGTCGACGATGACCTCGCGGGGCGAATTCGGTGGCGGGCCTTTGAGGATCGCCAGCAACGCGCGCGGGGCGGGCGGCGGCAGGAAGCGGCGATTGTTGCTGGAGAAGATAACCGCCAGGCTCTTCGTCCGCTCGGTGAAACGCGCCGCGAAGATCTGGGCGATCATCCCACCCATCGATGCCCCGACAATGTGGGCCTGCTCGATGCCCAGATGGTCCAGCAAGGCCGCGGCGTCGTCGGCCATGTCCTCCAGGGTGTAGGCGGCGCGGCTGGGCAGGCCGACCCATGAGCGGAACATCCGCGACGGCAGCGACTGGCCGCTGCTGTGCCGCTCGGTCTTGCTGGACAGGCCGACGTCGCGGTTGTCATATCGGATCACCCGCAGCCCATGGCCGACAAGCTGTTCGCAGAAGCCGGTGCGCCACAGCAGCAGCTGAGCGCCCAGACCCATGATCAGCAGTACCGGCGGGTCGTCGATGTCGCCCATGTCCTCGTAGTACAGCTTCAGGTCGCCACTCGTCGCGTTGCCGCTGCGAACCTCCACTACATCCTCCTTGCATCCCGGCCTCGCGTCGCCGCCTCGCATCCCGCCCGATTAGACCTCGACGTCCGATTGATGCTCGCGGCTGACCTCGACCATGAAGTTGGCGAAGTACCCCGTCAGCTGCGGATCGGACATCATCTGCCACCTGGGCGCCAGCAGCTTCATGTACCGCTCGACGTACAGGAACTGCTTGCCGATCAGCACCAGCTCGCGGGGCAGCTTGACGTCGTAGGCATCGGCCAGCGTCGAGAGCTGCCGGCCGATGTCGGCATAGGACATGTCGCCCAGGGTTTGCATGGTCAGCGGGGTGGCGAACTTCTCCAGGTCCTTGGCGGCCTCGGCCTCGGGTTTGGTGGTGCCGACGGCTCCCATCAGCACGACGATCTTGCCGGCCGCCGCGTGGTCCTTCGTCACCAGCAGCGCGTACACCAGCTCGCGCAGCAGCCAGCGGGTACGGGGATCGATGCGGCCCATGATCCCGAAGTCGAAGAACACGATGCGGCCCTGGTCGTCGACGTACAGGTTGCCGGCGTGCAGGTCGCCGTGGAACAGGCCGTGCCGCAAACCGCCTTCGAACAGCGAGAACAATAGTGCCTTGACCAGCTCGGTGCCGTCGAAGCCGGCCTTGCGGATGGCGGCGACGTCGTCGATGCGGATGCCGTGTACCCGTTCCATCGTGAGCACCCGCTCGCTGGTGAGCTTCCAGTGCACCTGCGGCACCCGGATGTTCTTGCCCAGCGGCGAAGCGTGCAGGTGGGAGACCCAGGCATCCATCGACTGCGCTTCCAGCCGGAAGTCCAGCTCTTCGGCCAGGTTGTCGGAGAAGTCGGCTACCACGTCTTGGGCGGACAGCCGGCGACCCAGCTTGGCCAGTTCGACGGCCTGGGCGAAGCGCTTCAGGATCTGCAGGTCGGCGGCGACCCGGCGGCGGATGCCCGGCCGCTGGATCTTGACGACGACCTCTTCGCCGCTCTTCAGGGTCGCGTAGTGCACCTGCGCGATCGACGCCGACGCGAACGGATCTTCTTCGAAGCTGGCGAACAACTCGGCGGGCTCGCCGCCGAGCTCGTCGACGAGGAGCTTGTGCACTTCGTTTCTGTCGGCCGGTGGCACCCGGTCAAGCAAGCCGCGGAATTCGCGGGACAGCTCCTCGCCGAATGCGCCGGGGCTGGACGCGATGATCTGTCCGAATTTGACGTAAGTGGGGCCCAGCTCGGCGAACGTGTGCGGGATTTCCTTGATCACTTTTCGTTGCCACGGACCCTTGCCCGGCAGCTTCGTGACGACGCGGGCGGCGGTGCGGGTGACCTGCCAACCAGTGGCGGCCACCCGTGCCGCTTCGACCGGCAACGGCACCCGGTCGAGCTTTGCCACCTCGCGGTGTTTGGTGGAACTCATTGAAGCAGTGTGCCAAATCCGGGCAGGCAAGTCCCAATTTGCGTGACGCCGCTCACGCGCCGATATATCTCGCCGAGCGCGCATTCACGGTGAAAATCGGGCCTCAATTTCACCCTCATTACACGTTCGGCGAAGCGAAAAAGTTCTCGGTCAGCGTCTCGATGATCGGGCGCCACACCGGTTCGGGCAGATCGTGGCCCATCCCGTCGACCATGACGAAGCGCGCGCCCGGGATGGCCGCAGCGACCCCGCGCCCGTTGCGCGGTCGCACCATCGGGTCCACCGAACCGTGCAGCACCACCGTCGGCGCGGTGATGGCCTTGCTGTAGCCGAGCAGGCTGCCGGTGCCCAGCACGGCGTCGAACTGGCGCAGCATGCCGGGTGGGTAGGTGCAGCGTTCGGCCAGCCGCAGCACCCGCTGCCGCAGCTCGCCGTCGGACGGCAGGAAGTTGGGTCCGTTGAACACCGCGATATTGCGCATCTCGAACGCCAGCTTCTCCTCGGCGGACGCGTCGTTGGCCGGAGAACGGAAGGCCAGCCTGATGACGCGCCAGGCCGGCAGGGCAGACAACGGCTTGCCGGTGGTCGACATGATGATGCCCAGCGAAGCCACCCGGTTCGGCTCCTGGGCCGCCAGGATCTGCGCGATCATGCCGCCGAGCGAGGCGCCGACCACGTGGGCCCGGCCGATGTCCAGGTGGTCGAGCAGGCCGACCACATCCTGGGTCATGTCCACCAAGGTGTACGGCACCGGACTGGCCCGGCCCACCAGGTAGCGGCCGACCCGCCGGTAGACCGAGCCCTGGGCGCGCCGGCCATGCATCTTGGCCGACAGCCCGGTGTCGCGGTGGTCGAACCGGATGACGCGGTAACCGGCGTCGACGAACTGCGCGCAGAAGCCGTCGGGCCACATGGGCAGCTGGGCGCCCAAGCCCATGATGAGCAGCACGGGCGGGCCGGCCGGGTCGCCGAGGTCCTCGTAGAACAGCTCGACCGGGCCGTCCGCCGTCTCGCGGCGCGCGGTTCCGCTGCTGGTCAGCATGCTTCCGTTCTACCCGCGTCTACCCGCGCGGTGTCCAGGGCTGCAGCCACGGCGTCGGTTCCCACTGCTCCAGCCCGGCGATCAACTCGTACATGGTGGCGCCGTCGATGCTCTCCCGGATGATGTCGGCATGCCCGGCATGGCGGGCCAGCTCGTTGATCACGTGCAGGATCACCCAGCGCACCGACCAGGCGTCGACGTCTTTGGGGAACCACGGGATGTGGTGCGGAACCGGCACCGCGGCGTCGAGGTCCGTAGTTTCCACCAGCCGCAGCGACTCGGTGTTTTGTTGTTCGAACGCGCGCAGCAGCCCGTCCAGCGTCTCGTCGGGCAGCATCACGTGCTCGTCGGCGCGCCCCTTGGCGATCTCCTCGAACGGTCGGCCGTCCGCCGGCGGCGCGTCCGGCGCCGCCGCGACGCGTGCCATCCAATTGCGTTGCATGCCGGTGGCGTGCTTGATCAGGCCACCGACCGACAGGGCGCTGACCGACGGCGCGGATCGGGCCTGCTCATCGGTGAGGCCGTAGGAGACGGCGAAGTAGGCGCTCTGGTGGTAGGCCAGGTACTCACGCAGGGCGCTGCGGTCGTCGGCCACGGGTGGAGCGAGTCCGGGCATGGTCAATCCTTCCTGTTGCGTCTGCTCGACGGGTTGGCGCCATGGCACCGAGCTTTCCAGCACCCGGCGACAAAGTGCCCCTGATAGGCGCTTCCGGGTCGGTAGGGTGCTGTCATGCAGGTGGTTTCGGCCGAATCGACCGAACTTTTCGTCGGCCCGACGGACGCGTTGTCGCAGCTGGCACGCGTCACGGTCAGCGGATGCACCGAGCCGACGCCGATCCGCATCGACGGCGACGGGCTCAACGGCGAGGTGGTCGTCGCCGCGGGGGACGACGGGTATGTCGAGGTTCCGGTCAGGGTCGACCATCCCGTCGTCGGCCAGCGCCGGGCGGCGCGGGTGCACGCCGGCGCGACGAGCGTGCCGTTCGAGTTCACCGTCGCCGAGCCCGGCTGGACCATGCACATGGTCAGCCACTTCCACTACGACCCGGTGTGGTGGAACACGCAGGCCGGCTACACCAGCCAGTGGCGGGAAGACCCGCCCGGCCGGGCCCGGCAGGCCAACGGCTTCGAACTGGTGCATGCGCATCTGGAGATGGCTCGCCGGGAGCCGGAGTACAAGTTCGTGCTGGCCGAGGTGGATTACCTCAAGCCGTACTGGGACACCCACCCGGAGGACCGCGCCGACCTGCGCCGATTCCTCGCCGAGGGCCGGGTGGAGGTGATGGGCGGCACCTACAACGAACCCAACACCAACCTCACCAGTCCGGAGACCACCATCCGAAACCTGGTGCACGGCATAGGATTTCAGCGCGATGTGCTGGGCGCTGAGCCGGCCACCGCGTGGCAGCTCGACGTGTTCGGCCACGACCCGCAATTCCCCGGGATGGCCGCCGACGCCGGGCTGACGTCCAGTTCGTGGGCCCGCGGGCCGCATCACCAGTGGGGCCCCGCGCAAGGCGGGGACGTCGACCGCATGCAATTTTCCAGCGAGTTCGAGTGGATTTCGCCGTCCGGCCGGGGCCTGCTCACCCACTACATGCCGGCGCACTATTCGGCGGGCTGGTGGATGGACTCGTCGGCCTCGCTGGCCGAGGCCGAGGACGCCACCTACGCGCTGTTCGACCAGCTCAAGAAGGTTGCGCTGACCCGCAACGTGCTGCTGCCGGTGGGCACCGACTACACGCCGCCCAACAAATGGGTCACCGCCATCCACCGCGACTGGGCCGCTCGCTACACCTGGCCGCGATTCGTGTGCGCGCTGCCGCGCGAGTTCTTCGCGGCGGTGCGCGCCGAACTGGCCGAGCGGGGCGAACAGCCGTCGCCGCAGACCCGCGACATGAACCCGATCTACACCGGCAAGGACGTGTCGTACATCGACACCAAACAAGCCAACCGGGCCGCCGAGAACGCCGTCCTGGACGCCGAACGGTTCGCCGTGTTCGCCGGGCTGATGACCGGAGCCGCGTACCCCCAGGCGGCGCTGGCCAAGGCATGGGTGCAACTGGCCTACGGTGCACACCACGACGCGATCACCGGATCGGAGTCCGACCAGGTCTACCTCGACCTGCTGACCGGCTGGCGCGACGCGTGGGAGCTGGGACGCGAGGCGCGCGGCAATTCGCTGGCGCTGCTGTCCGGAGCGGTGGACGTCCCCGACAACTCGATGCTGGTGTGGAACCCGTTGACGCATCTGCGCACCGATGTCGTCACCGCCCGGCTCGACCCGCCGCCGGCCGCCGGGGTGCGGGTGCTGGACCCCGACGGTGACGACGTACCCGCGCACGTCGAGCACGGCGGGCGGCTGGTCACCTGGCTGGCCCGCGATGTGCCGTCGCTGGGCTGGCGCGCGTACCGGCTGGTGCCCGGCGACGCGGGAAGGGAAGCCGCGGGCTGGGAAGCGCTGCCCGCTACCGAGATCGCCAACGAGCATTACCGGCTTGCCGTCGACCCCGCGCGGGGCGGGGCGGTCCGTTCGCTGGTTCATAACGGTCGTGAGCTCATCGCCGATGGCAAGGTGGGCAACGAGCTCGCCGTCTACGAGGAATACGCCTCCCACCCGACACAGGGTGAAGGCCCGTGGCACCTGCTATCCAAGGGGCCGGTGGTCGGCTCGTCGGAGTCGCCCGCCGAGGTGCGGGCCTACCGTGGTCGGCTGGGTCAGCGGCTCGTCGTGCACGGCCGGATCGGCACGCTGCTGCGCTATACGCAGACCCTCACGCTGTGGCACGACGTGGCACGAGTGGACTGCCGCACCACCATCCACGAGTTCACCGGGGTCGACCGCTTGCTGCGGCTGCGCTGGCCGTGTCCGGTGCCCGGGGGCATGCCGGTCAGCGAGGTCGGCGACGCCGTCGTCGGGCGCGGGTTCGCGCTGCTGCACGACGGTCAGGACAATTCCCGCGCGGTGGACACCGCACAGCACCTATGGACGCTGGACAACCCGGCCTACAGCTGGTTCGGGCTCTCCTTGGCGGCGCGGGTTCGGGTGGGTCCGGACGCGGTGCGGGCGGTATCGGTGGCCGAAGTGGTGTCGCCGTCGGAGCCGATGTCGGGCCCGATGGCGCGTGATCTGATGGTCGCGCTGGTCCGCGCCGGTGTGACGGCGACCTGCAGCGGCGCGGACAAGCCGCGTTACGGCAACCTCGAGGTCGACTCCAATCTGCCGGACACCCGCATCGCGCTGGGCGGACCGACCCGCAACGCCTTCACCAAAGCCGTGCTGGCCGAAGCCGACCCGGCATACACCGCCGAGCTCGAGCGGCAGCTTGCCAAGACCGGCCGGGCCAGGGTGTGGATACCGGCCGACGAAAAGTGCAGGCCGCTGGCCGCGGTCTGGGTGCCCGGCGCCGATCTGCGCGGACCGCGCGCATTGCCGGTGCTGGTGATCGACGGCCGCGACGAGAGCAGCCTGCGGGCCGCGATCGCGGCGGTGACCGACGACCTCGCCGACGCCGAGATTGTCGTGGCCCAGGAGGCCCCTTCCGGCTGCGAGCCGTTCGAGGACCGAACCGTCGCGCTGCTCAACCGCGGGGTGCCGAGCTTCGCCGTCGACTCCGATGGCACCCTGCACACCGCGCTGCTGCGCTCCTGCACCGGCTGGCCGTCCGGCGTGTGGATCGACGAACCACGGCGCACCGCGCCCGACGGGTCCAACTTCCAACTCCAGCACTGGACCCACCATTTCGACTACGCACTGGTCTGCGGCGACGGCGACTGGCGACGTGCCGGGATCCCGGTCCGCAGCGCGCAGTTCTCCCACCCGCTCAGCGCGGTGACCCCGCAAAAGCGGGGGGGAAGGCTGTCACCGGTCGGGTCGCTGCTGCATGTCGAGCCCGTCGACTCGGTGCACCTGGGCGCGCTCAAGGCGGCCGGCAACCCGCTGGCAGCCGGCAGCGCCCAGCGGGTCGACCCTGGCGTGGTGGCCCTGCGGCTGGTGGAGACCACCGGCGCCCACACTCGCGTGACGATCGGCTCCGAGCTCGGCAAAGTCCGCGCGCTCCAGCTCGCCGACCTGCTGGAAAAGCCGGAACGACGCAAACGGGCGGTGGACCTGCACGGCTATCAGGTCGCCACGGTGCTGGCCCGGATCGACGCGCCCAAGGTGCTTGCCGGTTCTTGCGAACTGGCCCCGCAAACCGAGACCGCCCAGCCGCTGTACGCGCGCTACTGGCTGCACAATCGCGGCCCGGCACCCTTGGGCGGTCTGCCGGCCGTCGCCCACCTGCACCCTGAGCTGGTGGCGGCCGAGGCGGGCAGCGAGGTGGTGTTGCGGCTCACCGCGGCCAGCGACAGCAGCGACTACACGCTGAGCGGCGCGGTTCAACTGGTGTGCCCAGAAGGCTGGTCGGCCACGCCCGCCGAGCGGCCCTTCACGCTGTGCGCCGGCGAGTACGTAGAGGCCGACGTTGCGCTGACGATTCCGGCCGGCGCCGAACCGGGGCTGTATCCGGTCCGGGCCCAGTTGCGCGTCACCGGCAACTACGTGCCGGCCGCCTGGCACCAGGTGGTCGAGGACGTGTGTGTGGTGGCTGTCGGCGGCGTTTCCGATGCCGAGCTGGTGTACCTCGTCGATTCGCCGGCCGGGATTGAGCTGAAAGCCGGCAACTCCGCCCGCCTGACGGTTACGGTCGGCAGCCATGCCCGGGCCGACTTGGCGCTGGAGGCGCACCTGATCAGCCCCTGGGGCACCTGGGAGTGGATCGGCCCGGCCGCGCTGGGTGCGACGCTGCCGGCCGCCGGCACGGTCGAGCTCGGCTTCGACGTCGCGCCGCCGGCGTGGCTGGAACCCGGCCAGTGGTGGGCCCTGGTCCGGGTCGGGTGCGCCGGCCGGCTGCTGTACTCGCCGGCGGTTCAGGTGACGGTGACATGAGCCGCGCCCCAGTGGTCGCGACCGTCGCGGGCGCCCCGGTTACCGTCGGCGAGGTGGACGCGCGGGAGGCGGCGCTACGCAGCGGGTCCCGCGCGGCCGCGTTACCGGCGAGCGGCACCAGTGAGGGACGGCAACTCAGACGCTGGCTGACGCAGCTGATCGTGACCGAGCGGATGGTCGCCGCCGAGGCGGCCGGCCGCGGCCTGACGGCGGGGCAAGCCCCGAGCGAGGCCGACCTGCTGCCCGACGTGACCGCCCGACTGGAGATCGGCAGCGTGGCCGCGGCGGCATTGGCCGACCCGCGGGCGCGGGCGCTGTTCGTCGACATCACCGCCGACGTCGACGTGGCCGATGACGACGTGGCCGACTACCACGCCCGCAACCCGCTCCGGTTTGCATCGCCGCGGCCCGGCCCGGATGGCTGGCGCACACCGTCGAGCGTCGGGCCGCCGCTGGAGCAGGTGCGTTCGGCGATCGCCGAGCAGCTGCGCGGCGCCGCCCGTCGACGTGCCTTCCGCATGTGGCTGGACGCGCGTCGCGCCGCGCTGGTTGAGCTGGCGCCCGGCTATGAGCATCCCGGTGACCCGCGCCAGCCCGACAACACCCACCGGCACTGATGCTCACCCTGTGCCTGGACATCGGCGGCACCAAGATCGCCGCCGGACTGGCCGATGCCGCCGGCGCGCTGGTACACACCGCTACCCAGCCCACGCCGGTCGCGGCCGGCGCTGACGCGGTCTGGGCCGCCGTCGCCGCGATGATCGCCGACGCCTTGCGCGCGGCCGGTGACGCGGTCGGTGGCGTGGGCATCGCGTCGGCCGGGCCCGTCGACCTGGACAGCGGAACCGTCAGCCCGATCAACATCGGCTGCTGGCGCGGCTTCCCGCTGCGCGACAAGGTGGCCGCCGCCGTGCCCGGCGTGCCGGTACGGCTGGGCGGCGACGGCGTGTGCATGGCCCTGGGCGAGCACTGGGTCGGGGCCGGGCGGGACGCGCGCTTCCTGCTGGGCATGGTGGTGTCCACCGGCGTGGGCGGCGGGCTGGTGCTCGACGGCATGCCTTACGACGGGCGGACCGGCAATGCCGGTCACGTCGGCCACGTCGTGGTGGAACCGGATGGCCGGCCCTGTACGTGCGGCGGCCGCGGCTGTGTCGAGACGGTCGCGTCGGGCCCGTCGATGGCGCGCTGGGCGCGGGCCCACGGCTGGTCTGCGCCCCCGGATTCCGGCGCTAGGGAGCTTGCCGACGCGGCGGTGGCCGGGGATGCGGTGGCATTGGCGGCGTTTCGCCGGGGCGCCACGGCCCTGGCGGCGATGATCGCCTCGGTGGCCGCGGTGTGCGATCTGGACCTCGTCGTCGTCGGTGGAGGAGTGGCCAAGTCGGGCGGCCTGCTCTTCGACCCGCTGCACGCGTCGCTGGGCGACTACGCCGGGCTGAGCTTTCTGTCCGGCCTGCGGGTGGTGCCCGCCGGGCTAGGCGGTGCCGCCGGGCTGGTCGGCGCGGCCCGGCTGGTCGGGCTCACCCAGTAGCGCGAGCAGGCGCGAAAGCCCCCAAATTCGGCCCGAATTGGGTGCTGGTACGTGAATCAGGGTGACCACGGCGGGGGTGACCAGCCGGCGGACCGCAGCGGGGTGTCGGCTTGTGACGGTGTGTATTTCGAGTGTTAGGCGGCGGGTTCGAGGGTGACTTTGAACCCTTGGGCCTCCAGCTTGGCGACGAGACGTTGGCGCTCCTTGTCGGGATCGATGCGGGTGGTGAAGTAGTCGGCGCCCAGGTCCTGGTAGGGCTGGCCGGTGTCCAGGACGTGCCAGATGATCACGATCAGCTTGTGCGCGACGGCGATGATGGCCTTCTTTTTGGCCGCGGGGCTGCGGAACCCGCCGAACTTTCGGACCTGGCGGCGGTAGTACTCGTGCAGGTAGCCGTGGGTGCGCACAGCGGCCCAGGCGCACTCGACCAGGACCGGTTGCAGGTGCTGGTTGGCCTTGCGGCGGTGACCGTGGCGACGTTTGCCGGCCGATTCATGGTTACCGGGGCACAGCCCCGCCCAGGAGGCCAGGTGTTCGGCGGAGGGAAACCAGGCTGCGGGATCGGTGCCGATTTCGCTGATGACCGTCGCTGCGGCGTGATGCCCAATCCCTGGGATGGACGTGATCAGCTCGCGTCGGGCACAAAAAGGCTGCATCATCTGCTCGATCTGCTCGTCTAGGGCGACGATCATCGCATCGAGCTGATCGAGATGGGTCAGATGCAACCGGCACATCAGGGCGTGATGGTCATCAAAACGCCCCTCCAACGCCCGCGCCAGATCGGGGATCTTGGCACGCATGCTGCCCTTGGCCAGCTCGGCGAGCACCGCCGGGCGGCGCTCCCCGTCGATCAGGGCCTCCACCATCGCCCGCACCGACTTGGTGGCGATCGAGGACGCCACGCTGTCGGCCTTGATCCCGGCATCCTGCAGCACGTTGCCCAGCCGCTGCAGCTCCGAGCTGCGATGCTCGACCAGCTTGCGGCGATAGCGCATCACATCGCGGGCGGCTTTGATCTGCTCAGGGGGCAGGAACGAGCCCCGCAGCAGCCCACATTCGAGCAGATGCGCCAACCACTCCGCATCCGAGAGGTCGGTCTTGCGCCCCGGCACGTTCTTCACATGGGCGGCATTGCACACCCACACCTCGAAATCACCGTGCGCCAACAACGCGTGATAGACCGGCATCGAGTAGATCCCGGTGGCCTCCATCGCCACATGCGTCACACCCTGGCCGGTCAACCACCGCGCACACTCCCGCAACACCCCGTAGAACGTCTTGAACATGCGCTTGATCGTGGTGCGCCCATCGGGGCCATCACCCGGCGCCCGCACCGCCACCGCGACGATATCTTTGCCGACATCAATACCAGCACACCGCTCATAGAGAACCTGCATCTCACCAGCCCCTTTCCCAGCCAGCACCGCAACCAACAGCGTGCGCCACAAGGAAGCCCCCAACACGAACTCAGAGACTGGTACTCGCGCTCACAGCAGCAACCGGGAACACCCGGAAAACAAGGGCTCCAGTGTCATTCTTTTGCCCGACCACACACAGCCAAGCACCTACGACATCAACACCGCAGCGCACCCTCCGATTCTCATTCACCACAAACGGACGCACCAGCGCCCATCACCCTCTTTTGCGTCTGTTGGCGCGTGCCCGCGCACAGTCGCGCGCTGGTCCACATATCGCCCGTCGCTGCCTACCGCCGGGACTGACCACGCAGCATCCTGTTCGCCGTGGACACCGAAAGTGTGCTGCTGGCCAGCGGCGGACTAGCGACCACCGCCGAGCTGCTGACCACGGTCACGCGCCGGCAGCTGGGCGGACTGGTCAAGGCGGGCAGGCTGATTCGGGTATGCCATGGGGTCTACGCGGTGAGTCGACCCGACGTGCTCGGGCAGCTTGCCGCGCTCGACCTGTCGGCCCGCGAGCCGATTGTGAGCTGCATGGGCACCGCCGCGGCGTTGTACGGCTTCGACACCGAGAACACGTCGCGCCTGCACATCCTCGATCCGGGGGTGCGGATGCGGCCTTCGTCGGGCCTGATGGTGCATCAGCGGGTCGGCGCACCACTACGACGGGTGGAGGGCCGACTCGCGACGGCGCCGGCCTGGACGGCGATCGAAGTCGCGCGGACGCTGCGGCGGCCGCGCGCCCTGGCGACGCTGGACGCCGCCCTGCACATCGGCGCTTGCACGACAGCGGAATTGAGCGTGGCGATCCGCGAGCAGAAGGGCCGCCGCGGCATCGTCAAAGTCCGCGAGTTGATCGGCCACGCCGACGGGTGCGCCGAGTCGCCGATGGAGAGCGAGGCGCGACTGGTGTTCATCGACAACCAGGTACCCACGCCGGAACTGCAGTACGAAATCGTGGACTCCTACGGCAAGCTGTGGCGTGTCGATTTCGCCTGGCCGGACGCGATGGTCGTCGCCGAATACGACAGCGTGGATTGGCACCTGGGCCGCGTGGCCCTGATACACGACCGGCTGAAAGCCGCACGGCTGCAGGAATGCGGCTGGCTGAGCATTCCGATGACGGTGGAGGATATCCGCCAGGATCCGGTAGGGCTCTCCGAGCGGGTCAAGTTTCACCTGGCGAGCAGACGCGAAAGCACCCGCACGCCCGGCGGGTTGGGTACTTCTGCGTCTGCTCGCCACAACCAGGCGACGCACTAGACTGGCCGCGTGCTCATCGGTTCGCATGTCCACCAAGAAGATCCCCTGGCCGCCGCGGCGGCAGACGGCGCAGACGTGGTGCAGTTCTTCCTCGGCAACCCGCAGAGCTGGAAGAAGCCCAAGCCGCGCGACGACGCCGCCGCGTTGAAGGCGTCCAGCGTGCCGCTGTACGTCCACGCTCCGTATCTGATCAACGTGGCATCGGCCAACAACCGGATCCGCATCCCGTCGCGCAAGATCCTGCAGGACACCTGCGACGCGGCCGCGGAAATCAACGCCACGGCGGTGATCGTGCACGGCGGCCACGCCGACGACAACGACATGGAGGCAGGCTTCGAGCGGTGGGTCAAGGCGCTGGACTATCTCGAAACCGACGTCCAGGTGTATCTGGAAAACACCGCGGGCGGCGACCACGCGATGGCCCGCTACTTCGACACCATCGGCCGGCTGTGGGACCACATCGGGGACAGCGGCATCGGCTTCTGCCTGGACACCTGCCATGCGTGGGCTGCGGGTGAGGGCCTGATCGACGCCGTCGACCGCATCAAGGCGCTGACCGGCCGCATCGACCTCGTGCACTGCAACGACTCGCGCGACGCGGCGGGCTCGGGCGCCGACCGGCACGCCAATTTCGGCACCGGTCAGATCGACCCGGAGCTGCTGGTCGCGGTCGTCGAGGCCGCCGATGCGCCGGTTATCTGCGAAACCGCCGACGAGGGCCGCAAGGACGACATCGCGTTCCTGCGGGAAAAGACCGGCGGCTGAAGATCTAAGAGTTTTCTAAGCTGACGGTCCTACCGTGGAAGCCATGCTGCGTCGGGTCGTCGCTCTTCTCGGCGCAGCCCTCCTGCTCGCAGGTTGTGCCAAAGGGGAGGGCGAGAACCTCCCGACGGGCTTCGTGACCGGCACCAGCATCCACACCATCAAGATTCACAACCAGGACCGCACCTACCGGGTCTACAAGCCGGCGGGAGTGCCGGCGTCGGCTCCGCTGGTCGTCGTACTGCACGGCGGGTTCGGCACCGCCGCGCAAGCCGAAAGAGCTTATGGCTGGGACAATTTAGCCGATTCGGCCAAGTTCGTCGTCGCCTATCCGGACGGCCTCAACAGGGCCTGGAACACCAATGGCGGGGGCTGCTGCGGCCCGTCCGGGCGAGACGGCGTCGACGACGTCGGCTTCATCACCGCGGCCGTCGCCGACATCGTCCGCAACGTCGGCATCAACTCCTCGCAGGTGTATGCCACCGGCATCAGCAACGGCGGCATCATGTCCTACACGCTGGCGTGCAATACCGGCATCTTCGCCGCAATCGGTCCGGACTCGGCGACTCAGCTGGACCCCTGCCGGTCACCGCACCCGACATCGGTGATGCACATTCACGGCACCCGGGATCGGCTCATCCCCTACCAGGGCGGACAGGGCTTGAGCATCATCAACGGCCCGTCGGTGCCCGAGGTAAATGCGTTCTGGCGCAACGCCGATAACTGTGCGGCCCCGGCCGAAACGACCAACGCCGGAGTCACCACGTCGACCGCCGGCTGCCCGGACAAGCGCAGCGTCGTGCTCGTCACGGTGGACGGCGGCGGCCACGAATGGCCGTCCTTCGCCACCGCAGCGCTGTGGCAATTCTTCGCCGCGCACCCGCGCTGACATTACAGCTCTTGTGCGGTTGTCGATAAAATGTAATATTGACGCTATGCCAGATACCCATGTCGTCACCAACCAGGTTCCCGTGCTGGAGAACCACAACCCCGCGACGTCCCCGGTACTCGTCGAGGCCCTGATCCGCGAGGGCGGCCAGTGGGGCCTGGACGAGGTGACCGAACTCGGCGCGATCAACGGCAGCCGCGAAGCCGAACGCTGGGGTGAGCTGGCCGACCGCAACCGACCTATCCTGCACACCCACGACCGGCAAGGTCACCGAGTCGACGAGGTGGAGTTCGACCCGGCTTACCACGAACTGATGCGGGTGGCGATCACCCACGGCCTGCACGCCGCGCCCTGGGCCGACGAGCGACCGGGCTCGCACGTGGTGCGGGCCGCCAAGACGTCGGTGTGGACGGTGGAGGCCGGCCACGTGTGCCCGATCTCGATGACCTACGCCGTCGTCCCGGCACTGCGGTTCAGCCCCGAACTGGCCAAGGTCTACGAGCCGCTGCTGACCAGCCGCGAATACGACCCCGAGCTGAAACTGGCCACCACCAAGGCCGGTATCACCGCGGGCATGTCGATGACCGAGAAGCAGGGCGGCTCCGACGTGCGCGCCGGCACCACCCAGGCCACCCCCAACGCCGATGGCACCTACAGCCTGACCGGCCACAAGTGGTTCACCTCGGCGCCGATGTGCGACATCTTCCTGGTGCTCGCCCAGGCTCCAAAAGGCTTGTCCTGCTTCATGCTGCCGCGGATCCTGCCCGACGGCACCCGCAACCGGATGTTCCTGCAGCGGCTCAAGGACAAGCTCGGCAACCACGCCAACGCGTCCAGCGAGGTCGAATACGACGGCGCCACCGCGTGGCTGGTGGGTGAGGAAGGTCGCGGTGTCCCGACCATCATCGAGATGGTCAACCTCACCCGGCTGGACTGCACCCTCGGTAGCGCGACCAGCATGCGCACCGGCCTGACCCGCGCGATTCACCATGCCCAGCACCGAAAGGCGTTCGGCGCCTACCTGATTGACCAACCATTGATGCGCAACGTGCTGGCCGACCTGGCGGTCGAGGCCGAGGCCGCGACCATCGTGGCGATGCGGATGGCCGGCGCCACCGACAACGCGTTACGCGGCGACGGCAAGGAGGCGCTGCTGCGCCGCATCGGACTGGCGGCCAGCAAGTACTGGGTGTGCAAGCGCTCCACCCCGCACGCCGCCGAAGCGCTGGAGTGCCTGGGCGGCAACGGCTATGTCGAAGACTCCGGCATGCCGCGGCTGTACCGGGAGGCGCCGCTGATGGGCATCTGGGAGGGTTCCGGCAACGTCAGTGCGCTGGACACGTTGCGCGCCATGGCAACTCGCCCCGAATCCGTCGAGGTGCTGTTCGACGAGCTGGCGGCCAGCGCGGGTCAGGATGCCCGCCAGGACAGCCATGTCGAGAACGTCAGGCAGCAACTGGCCGACCTGCAGACCATCCAGTACCGCGGCCGCAAGGTCGCCGAGGACATCTGCCTGGCGCTGCAGGGTTCGCTGCTGCTGCGCCACGGGCATCCCGCCGTCGCCGAGGCCTTCCTGGCCACCCGCCTCGGCGGTCAGTGGGGCGGGGCGTTCGGCACCATGCCCACCGGCCTGGATCTGGCGCCCATTCTCGAGCGCGCCATGGTCAAGGGCTGATGACTCACGCGATCAGGCCGGTCGACTTCGACAACCTGAAAACGATGACCTACGAGGTCACCGGCCGGGTTGCGCGGATCACCTTCAACCGGCCGGACAAGGGCAACGCGATCATCGCCGACACTCCGCTGGAGCTGTC
The DNA here is from genome assembly GCF_035499775.1 of Mycobacterium sp. Classification (GTDB taxonomy): domain Bacteria; phylum Actinomycetota; class Actinomycetes; order Mycobacteriales; family Mycobacteriaceae; genus Mycobacterium. The sequence continues at coordinate 23,698 of NZ_DATJYB010000315.1, forward strand.
GGCGCTGGTGGAGCGCGCGGACCTCGACCCCAATGTGCACGTCATCCTGGTGTCCGGTCGCGGCGAAGGCTTCTGTGCCGGCTTCGACCTGTCGGCCTACGCCGACGGGACCGGATCGGCCGGCGGGACCGGCGCGTACGAAGGCACCGTGCTCGACGGTAAGACCCAGGCCATCAACCACTTCGCGAATCAGCCGTGGGACCCGATGATCGACTACCAGATGATGAGCCGCTTCGTGCGCGGGTTCTCCAGCCTGATGCATTGCGACAAGCCGACGGTGGTCAAGATTCACGGCTACTGCGTGGCCGGCGGCACCGACATCGCCCTGCATGCCGACCAGGTGATCGCCGCCGCCGACGCCAAGATCGGCTACCCCCCGACGCGGGTGTGGGGTGTCCCGGCGGCGGGCCTGTGGGCGCACCGGCTGGGCGACCAGCGCGCCAAGCGGCTGTTGTTCACCGGCGATTGCATCACCGGCGCGCAGGCCGCGGAGTGGGGCCTGGCGGTCGAGGCGCCGGAGCCCGACGACCTCGACGAGCGCACCGAGCGACTGGTACAGCGGATCGCGGCAGTGCCGGTCAACCAGCTGATCATGGTCAAGCTCGCGCTCAATTCGGCTCTGCTGCAACAGGGTGTGGCCACCAGCAGGATGGTCAGCACCGTGTTCGACGGTGTCGCCCGGCATACGCCCGAGGGGCACGCCTTCGTCGCCGACGCCGTCGAACACGGCTTCCGGGATGCGGTCAAGCACCGCGACGAGCCGTTCGGCGACTACGGCCGTCAAGCGTCACAGGTGTAACACCCATGCCCGCCATGACGGCCCGGTCGGTGGTGCTCAGTGTGCTGCTCGGCGCCCACCCGGCGGTCGCCAGCGCGGGCGAACTGATCAGGCTCACGGCCGATTTCGGCATCAAGGAGACGACTTTGCGGGTCGCGCTGACCCGCATGGTCGGCGCCGGCGACCTGATCCGCTCCAGCGACGGCTATCGGCTCTCGGATCGGTTGCTGGCCCGGCAGCGCCGCCAGGACGAGGCGATGCGGCCCCACGTCAGGGCCTGGAGCGGAGACTGGGTCATGTTGGTCGTCACCAGCGTGGGCACCGACGCCCGCGCCCGAGCCGCACTGCGAAACACCATGCGCGACAAGCGATTCGGCGAACTACGCGAAGGGGTGTGGCTGCGGCCCGACAACCTCGAGCTGGAGTGGGACCGCGACGTCCAGGCTCGGGTGCGGGTGCTCAAGGCGCGCGATGACGCCCCGGCTCAGCTGGCCGATCAACTGTGGGACCTCCCGGGATGGGGCAAGGCCGGGCACCGTTTGCTCGACGAGATGAAGAACGCCACAGACATTCCCGGCCGTTTTGTGGTGGCCGCGGCCATGGTGCGCCACCTGCTCACCGACCCGATGCTGCCCGCCGAACTGTTGCCGGCCGATTGGCCCGGCCCGCAGCTGCGCGCTGCCTACCATGACTTTGCCACCGAACTGGCGGAGCGACGGGACCAACAAGACAAGATCCAACTCGTGGAGGCGACATGACTGATCCGGTGCGGGTAGAACGCAATGGTCCGGTGACGACGGTGATCATCAACCGGCCGGAAGCGCGCAACGCGGTCAACGGCCCGACGGCCACGGCGCTCTACGCGGCGTTCGACGAATTCGACCGCGACGACAGCGCGTCGGTGGCGGTGTTGTGGGGTGACAACGGAACCTTTTGCGCGGGAGCCGATTTGAAGGCCTTCGGTACGCCCCAAGCCAATGCCGTGCACCGGGAGGGGCCGGGGCCGATGGGCCCGACACGGATGGTGCTGTCCAAACCGGTGATCGCCGCGGTGAGCGGCCACGCCGTCGCGGGGGGCCTGGAGCTGGCCCTGTGGTGTGATCTGCGGGTAGCCGAGGAAGACGCCGTCTTCGGGGTGTTCTGCCGGCGCTGGGGCGTGCCGCTGATCGACGGTGGGACGGTGCGGCTGCCCCGGTTGATCGGGCAGAGCCGGGCGATGGACCTGATCCTCACCGGCCGCGGAGTGAAGGCCGATGAAGCGCTGGCGATGGGCCTGGCCAACCGGGTGGTGCCCAAGGGCCAGGCCCGGGAGGCGGCCGAGCAACTGGCCGCCCAACTGGCCGCGCTGCCCCAGCAGTGCATGCGCTCGGACCGGCTCTCGGCGCTGCACCAGTGGGGATTGTCAGAACCCGAAGCCATCGACGTCGAGTTCGCCAGCATCTCCCGCGTCGCCGCCGAGGCCATGGAAGGGGCCGGACGGTTCGCCGCGGGTGCCGGCCGGCACGGTGCGCCCGCGAGTTAGCGGTTTCCGTAATACGGCGAGCTGATCGTCGTCGTCGGCGTCGGCACCCGTGACGAGGTGGTGTGCCGCTGCGTCGAGGTGCTCGTCGTGGGCGGTGGGCCGGTCGGCCCGTCACGGGATGGCCAAAATACCAGGTAGACAAGGATTGCCAGCAAAGCGACGGCACCCAGTGCGGACCCTGCGATGACCAACAGGTTGCGGTTGCGCCCTGCGGCGGGCACGGCCGGCGGCGGCAGGGCTGGCGGAGGCACCGCCGGCGGAGGCACGACCGGTGGAGGCACGAACGGCGGTGCGTGCGCCGGCTGCGTCAGCGGGGTGTTCGCAACGGGCGCCGTCGGAAAAGTGACGGGTGCGGTTTCGGGTTCGGGGTGGGGCAGCACGGTGGGGGGCGGTTCCGGGGTTGGCGGCGGAGCGGGCTGGCTGAGGGCGTGCTCGGCGGCGGTAGCCAGTTCGAGGGCGGTTTGGTAACGCTGGTCCGGATCCTTGGCCATGCCGCGCGCGACGACGTCGTCGAAAGCCGTTGGTATTCCGGGCCGTAACGCGGTGGGCCGAGGCGGTTCCTTGGTCAGGTGCCCGGTGACCTGCTGCTCCATGCTGTCACCCGGAAACGGCCGGCTGCCCGTCAAGCACTCGTGCAGCACGCACGTCAGCGCGTAGATGTCGGTGCGGCCGTCGGCTTTTCCGGTGGTGAACCGCTCAGGTGCCATGTAGGCGAACGTGCCCAAAATGGAGCCCTTGCGGGTCAGCTTGGTGGCTGCGGTGCGGAGGTCGTGGGCGATGCCGAAGTCGATCAGATAGATGAACTCGCGGCCGGCCGCACCGGTGATCAACGCGTTGGACGGTTTGACGTCGCGGTGCACCAGGCCTTGCGCGTGCGCCGCATCCAGCGCACTCGCCAGTTGTTCGATCACCCGCACGGCCAGCCGGGGCGTCATCGGCCCGTCTCGCTGCAGCACGCTCGCCACGTCGACGCCCTCGATGATGGGCATCACCAGGTACAGGCGCCCGTCGATTTCTCCGGTGTCGAAAATCGGGACGATGTGCGGTTCGGTCAGCCGCGCCGCGGTCTGGGCTTCGCGGCGGAACCGTTCCCGGTAGCCCTCCTCGGCGGCCAGCTCGGTCGACAACACCTTGATCGCCACATCGCGGTCGATCAGGGTGTCGCGGGCCTTGTACACCCGGCCCATGCCGCCTTCGCCGATCGGTTCGAGCAGGCGATAACGCCCGAACTCGACGACGTCCACGGGCCCGGATCGTTAGTGGGTCAGCCGCCCTTGGTCACGGTGTTGTTGTGACCGATATTGCTGACCTTCGGGTCACCGTCTTTGTAGGTGATGGTGTTGTCCATCCCCAGCACCGTGATCTTCGTGTTGACCTTGTCGATGGTGATCTTGTTGTTGGTACCACCGACTGAAACCGACTCACAGGTGCCCGTGACGGTTAACGTGTTGCTGCCGCCGGTCACGTTCAACGACTTGCCGTTCTCGCAGGCAACAGTGGCGGTCTGGTTCGTGAATGCGTAGACGATGGTGTTCCCGACCTCGACCGAAGTGCTGATGGTGGGGCCGCCGCCGCCAGAGGTCGTCTCCGCGGTTCCGCTGCCGCTGGTGCTCGCCGACGAGCTGCTCGCGGCGCTAGACGTTGCCGAAGTGCCCGCCGGGGGGTTGGCCGTCGAACTGCAGGCCGCCAGCCCGAAAGCCGCCGCTATTGCCGCCGAGGCCAGGACCACCCCGGCAAGCCTGAATGATTTCGCGGTTCCATGGGCGCGCATACTTCCTCGATTCCTCGTCGTTGGGGTTGTTGGCGCTTCTTACCTGGGTGGTGCTTGTTGCGTTCGTTCAGGGGCCGACCCGCTGTAGCCGGTTTGTCATGCCCAGTTCGCGGCCGCGGTCCCAGATGATCGGGTCACCGGTGTGGAAGAACACCGTCTGGTTGTAGCCGTAGACGGTGATGTCGTGGCTGACGTTGTCCGCGACGACGGTGTTCGACGAGCCCATGACCGTCACGGCAAAACAGTTGCCCTTCGCGGTGATCTGGTTATCCGTGCCGTTGACGATCAGGGTCGCGTCGTTGCAGTCCACTATCTGCTCGAGGCCCTGCCCGCTGATGTGGGTGTCGCCGTTCTTGGCGTGGGCGATCTGCGGTGGCGCGGCCGCCATGGCAGCGATGGTGATGGCACAGCTGGCCAATGACCCGAGGACGGTTGTCCACTTCACCGTGGGCCCCCTTCGCGTCGGCGAGAGATCTGCTCGACTGAGCCTACGTGCATTAGCCTGCCCGTTAACAGACTTAACTGGATTTACCGGGCCACATATCTCAAGTTTTTGCTTGGCCGGAACGCCGCCACAGCGTTCGGGTGGGGCGGCTGGGCGACCTGGTCAACTAGAGTCATTAGTTGACTGAAATCCAATCGGAGGGCGATCGCATGGCAGCTCAGCCGGACCAGCCGGCAGCTGGTGGGCGCCAGCGTGCGGGCAAGTCCGCCCGTCCGGCCAAGCTGAGCCGCGACGGCATCGTCGACGGCGCCCTGACTTTCCTGGACCGGGAAGGCTGGGACTCGCTGACCATCAACGCACTGGCGACCCAGCTCGGCACCAAGGGGCCGTCGCTCTACAACCACGTGGACAGCCTGGAGGACCTGCGCCGGGCCGTGCGGATTCGGGTGATCGACGACATCATCATGATGCTGAACAGGGTCGGCGAGGGTCGTGCTCGCGACGACGCGGTGCTGGTGATGGCGGCTGCCTATCGCAGCTACGCCCACCACCACCCGGGTCGGTACTCGGCGTTCACCCGGATGCCGCTGGACGGCGACGACCCCGAGTACACCGCCGCGACCAGGGGCGCCGCCGCGCCGGTGATCGCGGTGCTGTCCTCCTATGGCCTCGACGGCCAAGAGGCCTTTCATGCCGCGCTCGAGTTCTGGTCGGCCATGCACGGGTTCGTCCTGCTGGAGATGACCGGGGTGATGGACGACATCGACACCGACGCGGTGTTCTCCGACATGGTGCTGCGGCTGGCGGCGGGCCTGGATCGGCGCACCGCACCCGGCGCTGCGCGGCCGACCTAGGCGCCGGCCGAAAGGCCCTGGAAGCGACCCGTAAATGTGAGTCTGACGCCGCTTTGACCAGCCAGACCGGCGGCGGGTATCGTGGTAGCTCGTGCCTGGCGGCTTACGGCGCCTGACGTAAGGGAACGGATGCCGGGCTAATTCGCATGTCCACGATGCAACGGTCGGCTCCGGTGCTAGGTGCCTGCGAAACACCAGGGCCGTGGGGTGCCGGATCACTCCGTGGCCGGGGGCAAAACTGCAGTACAGAGACTTGTAAACCAAAGAAGATGTAGCACCGCACAACACAGAAAGCCGGTAGATGCCAACCATCCAGCAGCTGGTCCGCAAGGGTCGTCGCGACAAGATCGCCAAGGTCAAGACCGCGGCTCTGAAGGGCAGCCCGCAGCGTCGTGGCGTATGCACTCGTGTGTACACCACCACTCCGAAGAAGCCGAACTCGGCGCTTCGGAAGGTTGCGCGCGTCAAGCTGACCAGTCAGGTCGAGGTCACGGCGTACATCCCCGGCGAGGGCCACAACCTGCAGGAGCACTCGATGGTGCTCGTGCGTGGCGGCCGGGTGAAGGACCTGCCCGGTGTGCGGTACAAGATCATCCGCGGTTCGCTCGACACCCAGGGTGTGAAGAACCGCAAGCAGGCTCGCAGCCGCTACGGCGCCAAGAAGGAGAAGAGCTGATGCCGCGCAAGGGGCCCGCACCCAAGCGTCCGTTGGTCAACGACCCGGTTTACGGGTCGCAGCTGGTCACCCAGCTGGTGAACAAAGTTCTGCTGAAGGGGAAGAAATCGCTGGCTGAGCGCATTGTTTATGGTGCGCTCGAACAAGCCCGTGACAAGACCGGCACCGATCCCGTGATCACCCTGAAGCGTGCACTGGACAACGTCAAGCCCGCCCTGGAGGTCCGCAGCCGTCGCGTCGGTGGCGCCACCTACCAGGTGCCGGTCGAGGTCCGTCCGGACCGCTCCACCACGCTGGCGCTGCGCTGGCTTGTCAGCTTCTCGCGGCAGCGCCGGGAGAAGACGATGGTCGAGCGGCTGGCAAACGAGATCCTGGATGCCAGCAACGGCCTGGGGGCCTCCGTCAAGCGGCGCGAGGACACTCACAAGATGGCCGAGGCAAACCGCGCCTTCGCGCACTATCGCTGGTAGCGGCGCCAACGGCGCCGAACGGGCAGAGTCGCCCGGCGCGAACCGATAGCGAACTACTGAGCAACGAAAGAGTGGGAAGACTTCTGTGGCACAGAAGGACGTGTTGACCGACCTCACCAAGGTCCGCAACATCGGCATCATGGCGCACATCGATGCCGGCAAGACGACGACCACCGAGCGCATCCTCTACTACACCGGCATCAGCTACAAGATCGGTGAGGTGCACGACGGCGCCGCCACTATGGACTGGATGGAGCAGGAGCAAGAACGCGGCATCACCATCACCTCCGCCGCCACCACCTGCTTCTGGAACGGCAACCAGATCAACATCATCGACACCCCCGGGCACGTCGATTTCACCGTCGAGGTGGAGCGCAGCCTGCGGGTTCTTGACGGCGCCGTCGCCGTTTTCGACGGCAAGGAAGGCGTCGAGCCGCAGTCCGAGCAGGTCTGGCGGCAGGCCGACAAGTACGACGTCCCGCGGATCTGCTTCGTCAACAAGATGGACAAGATCGGCGCCGACTTCTACTTCTCGGTGCGCACGATGGAGGAGCGGCTGGGCGCCAACGTCATTCCGATCCAGCTGCCGGTCGGCTCCGAGGGCGACTTCGAAGGCGTCGTCGACCTGGTCGAGATGAAGGCCAAGGTTTGGCGCGGCGAGACGAAGCTCGGCGAAACCTACGACACCATCGACATCCCGGCCGAGCTGGCCGAACGGGCCGAGGAATACCGCACCAAGCTGCTCGAGGCCGTCGCGGAAACCGACGAGGAGCTGCTGGAGAAGTACCTCGGCGGAGAAGAGCTCACCGTCGCCGAGATCAAGGGCGCGCTGCGCAAGCTCACCATCAACTCCGAGGCCTACCTGGTCCTGTGCGGCAGCGCGTTCAAGAACAAGGGCGTGCAGCCGATGCTCGACGCCGTCATCGACTACCTCCCGTCGCCGCTGGACGTGCCGCCGGCCATCGGCCACCCGCCGGGCAAGGAGGACGAGGAGGTTGTGCGCAAGCCGTCGACCGACGAGCCCTTCGCGGCGCTGGCGTTCAAGGTCGCCACGCACCCGTTCTTCGGCAAGCTCACCTACGTCCGGGTGTACTCGGGCAAGGTCGACTCCGGCAGCCAGGTCATCAACGCCACCAAGGGCAAGAAGGAGCGGCTGGGCAAGCTGTTCCAGATGCACTCCAACAAGGAGAACCCGGTGGAGACCGCGTCGGCCGGGCACATCTACGCGGTGATTGGGCTCAAGGACACCACCACCGGTGACACCCTGAGCGACCCGAACCACCAGATCGTGCTCGAGTCGATGACCTTCCCCGCCCCGGTGATCGAGGTGGCCATCGAGCCCAAGACCAAGAGCGACCAGGAGAAGCTGAGCCTGTCGATCCAGAAGCTCGCCGAGGAGGACCCGACCTTCAAGGTCCATCAGGACGTGGAGACCGGCCAGACCGTGATCGGCGGCATGGGTGAGCTGCACCTGGACATCCTGGTGGACCGCATGCGCCGGGAATTCAAGGTCGAGGCCAACGTCGGCAAGCCGCAGGTGGCCTATAAGGAGACCATCAAGCGGCTCGTGGAGAAGGTCGAGTACACCCACAAGAAGCAGACCGGCGGCTCCGGCCAGTTCGCGAAGGTGCTGATCAGCCTCGAGCCGTTCCACGGCGAGGACGGCGCGACCTACGAGTTCGAGAGCAAGGTCACCGGTGGGCGCATCCCGCGCGAGTACATCCCGTCGGTGGACGCCGGCGCGCAGGACGCAATGCAGTACGGCGTGCTGGCCGGCTACCCGCTGGTGAACCTGAAGGTCACCCTGCTCGACGGCGCCTTCCATGAGGTCGACTCGTCGGAGATGGCGTTCAAGATCGCCGGCTCGATGGTGCTGAAAAAGGCTGCGCAGCAAGCGCAACCGGTGATCCTGGAACCGATCATGGCCGTCGAGGTCACCACGCCCGAGGACTACATGGGCGACGTGATCGGCGACCTGAACTCTCGCCGTGGCCAGATCCAGGCCATGGAGGAGCGGGCCGGTGCGCGCGTCGTTCGGGCGCACGTGCCGCTGTCGGAGATGTTCGGCTACGTCGGCGACCTGCGGTCCAAGACTCAAGGCCGGGCGAACTACTCCATGGTGTTCGACAAGTACGCCGAAGTGCCGGCGAACGTGTCGAAGGAGATCATCGCGAAGGCGACGGGGGAGTAGCTGAACCCCACGAGTAAGCTGACTCGGTTACCAACCGCGGCAAACCGGCATAACAACAGAAAAATCAACACTGCTTTTTTTAAGCACCAACAGTCCAGGAGGACACAAAAGTGGCGAAGGCGAAGTTCCAGCGGACCAAGCCCCACGTCAACATCGGGACCATCGGTCACGTTGACCACGGCAAGACCACACTGACCGCGGCTATCACCAAGGTCCTGCATGACAAGTTTCCGGAGCTGAACGAGTCCAAGGCGTTCGATCAGATCGACAACGCGCCCGAGGAGCGTCAGCGCGGTATCACCATCAACATCGCGCACGTCGAGTATCAGACCGACAAGCGCCACTACGCGCACGTCGACGCGCCGGGCCACGCCGACTACATCAAGAACATGATCACCGGTGCCGCCCAGATGGACGGCGCGATCCTGGTGGTCGCCGCCACGGACGGCCCGATGCCGCAGACGCGTGAGCACGTGCTGCTCGCCCGTCAGGTGGGCGTGCCCTACATCCTGGTCGCGCTGAACAAGGCCGACGCCGTGGACGACGAGGAGCTGCTCGAGCTCGTGGAGCTGGAGGTGCGCGAGCTGCTGGCGGCCCAGGAGTTCGACGAGGAGGCTCCGGTCATCCGGGTCTCGGCGCTCAAGGCGCTCGAGGGCGACGCCAAGTGGGTCTCGTCCGTCGAGGAGCTGATGGACGCGGTCGACGAGTCGATTCCGGACCCGGTCCGCGAGACCGACAAGCCGTTCCTGATGCCCGTTGAGGACGTCTTCACCATTACCGGCCGTGGCACCGTTGTCACCGGTCGCGTGGAGCGTGGCGTCATCAACGTCAACGAGGAAGTCGAGATCGTCGGCATCAAGCCGACCAGCACCAAGACGACCGTCACCGGCGTGGAGATGTTCCGCAAGCTGCTGGACCAGGGCCAGGCCGGCGACAACGTCGGTTTGCTGTTGCGTGGTATCAAGCGCGAGGACGTCGAGCGCGGCCAGGTCGTGGTCAAGCCTGGCACCACCACGCCGCACACCGAGTTCGAGGGCCAGGTCTACATCCTGTCCAAGGACGAGGGCGGCCGGCACACGCCGTTCTTCAACAACTACCGTCCGCAGTTCTACTTCCGCACCACCGACGTGACCGGTGTGGTGACGCTGCCGGAGGGCACCGAGATGGTGATGCCCGGTGACAACACCAACATCAACGTGAAGTTGATCCAGCCGGTCGCCATGGACGAGGGTCTGCGGTTCGCGATCCGCGAGGGTGGCCGCACCGTCGGCGCCGGCCGGGTCGTCAAGATCATCAAGTAGGTTTCTCTAGTACAAAGCCCGGATTGCCGATTTCGGCAGTCCGGGTTTTTGTTTGCCCCAGTACCGGGCGCGCGCAGCCGATTATGGGATCGGTAGCGCTTGCGGGGGCGCTAATCTGACACCACTTATTGGGTGAAGTGAGGAGCAGATACGTGTTGGCGCGCTATGTGAAGGCCCAGTTGCTGGTTTTGCTGTTCGGCGGCATGGTCGGCCCGATCTTTGTCATCGTCTACTTCGCCATGGGCGACCTCGGCGAGTCGATCAAGCTGTTGTTCTACATCGGCGTGCTGATCACGATCGCCGACGTGGCGATCGCAATCTGGTTGGCCAACGCCGGCGGGAAGGCGGCCGTCAAGAAGGCGGATCTCGAGGCGAACGGGGTGCTGGCGCTGGCCCAAATCACTGGGCTCGTCGAAACGAACATGGAGATCAACGACCGGCGGGTGGTGAAGGTGAGCCTGCACATCGCGGGCCCCGGGGTCGTGCCTTTCGACAGCGAGAAGCGGGTAACCGCCGGCATCGCGATTCAGGGCAACCTGTTGGCGCGTAAGCTCGTCGTGCTGGTCAACCCCACCACGCAGGAATACGAAATCGACTGGGCGAGTAGCTCTCTGATCAACGGTTTAGTGCCGGCGCAGTTCACCGTGGAGGAAGACCGCAAGACCTATGACCTCAGCGGGCAGGCCGGCCCGCTGATGGAGATCCTGCAGATCCTCAAGGCCAACAATGTCCCGCTGAACCGGATGGTCGACATTCGGTCGAATCCGGGCCTGCGTCAGCAGGTCCAGGCGGTGGTGCGCCGCGCTGCGGAGCAATCGCAGCCGGCTGCTGCGGTCCCGTCGGCTCCGGAGGCGTCGATCGCCGAGCGTCTGCAGCAACTCGAGACGCTGCACAGCAGCGGCGCGTTGACCGAGCAGGAATACAACGCCCAACGCGCCCAGATCATCTCCGAGATCTAGCGCCGTCGCGCCGCCACCCCGCCCGAGCGTCACGCTGGCGTGACGCTCGGCCCCAACTAGAACACGTTTCAGTTTTGCTGCTAGCCTGTCTGGGTGGTTGGACAGGCTGGATTACTGCAAGGCCGGGTGGCATTCATCACCGGCGCGGCCCGCGCGCAGGGACGGGCACACGCGGTGCGGCTGGCTCGGGAAGGCGCCGACATCATCGCGCTCGATATCTGCGCGCCGGTGTCCGACACGCTGACCTACACGCCGGCCACCCCGGAGGACCTCAACGAGACCGTCCGCCTGGTGGAAGCCGAGGGCCGCAAGGTGCTGGCCCGCGAGGTGGATATCCGCGACGACGCCGCCCTGCGGCAACTGGTCGCCGACGGTGTCGAGCAGTTCGGCAGGCTCGACATCCTGGTGGCCAACGCCGGGGTGCTGGGCTGGGGCCGGGTTTGGGAGCTCACCGACGAACAGTGGGACACCGTCATCGGGGTCAACCTGACCGGCACCTGGCGCACGCTGCGCGCCGCGATCCCGGCGATGATCGAGGCGGGCAACGGCGGTTCGATCGTGGTCGTCAGCTCGTCGGCCGGTCTCAAAGCCACGCCCGGAAACGGCCATTACGCGGCCAGCAAGCACGGGCTCACCGCGCTGACCAATACGCTGGCGATCGAGCTCGGCGAATACGGCATCAAGGTCAACTCCATCCACCCCTACTCGGTCGACACCCCGATGATCGAGCCCGAGGCGATGATGCAGATTTTCGCCAAGCATCCCCGTTTCGTGCACAGCTTCCCGCCAATGCCGTTGCAGTACAAGGGGTTCATGACGGCCGACGAGGTAGCCGACGTCGTGGCCTGGTTGGCCGGCGATGGCTCGGGCACGCTGTCGGGCACGCAGATCCCGGTGGATAAGGGCGCCCTAAAGTACTGACCGGTCGTCGTGCTATGAACTCCACGTGACCAATAACGGAATCGTGATCGTTGGCGGGGGCCTCGGTGCCGCCCGCACCGCCGAGCAACTGCGCCGGGCCGAGTACACCGGTCCGATCACGATCGTCAGCGACGAGGTGCACCTGCCGTACGACCGGCCGCCGCTCTCCAAGGAGGTGCTGCGCAGCGAGGTCGACGACGTCTTCCTCAAGCCGCGGGAATGGTACGACGAGAAGGACATCACGCTGCGGCTGGGTTCGGCCGCCACCGGCCTCGACACCTCGGCCCAGACGGTGACGCTGGCCGATGGATCCGTGCTCGGCTACGACGAACTCGTCATCACCACCGGTCTGGTGCCGCGCCGCATCCCGTCCTTTCCCCATCTCGAGGGCATTCGGGTGTTGCGGTCGTTCGACGAGAGCATGGCCCTGCGCGAGCACGCGTCGTCGGCGAAGCGTGCCCTGGTGATCGGCGCTGGTTTCATCGGCTGCGAGGTGGCGGCCAGCCTGCGCGGCCTCGGCGTGGATGTGGTGCTGGTGGAGCCGCAGCCGCAGCCGTTGGCATCGGTGCTCGGCGAGCAGATCGGCGAGCTGGTGGCGCGGTTGCATCGCGACGAGGGAGTCGACGTCCGCCTTGGGCAAGGCGTGGCGGAGGTGCGGGGCCAGGGCCATGTCGACAGCGTGGTGCTGACGGACGGTACCGAGGTGGCCGCCGATCTGGTGGTGGTGGGCATCGGGTCGCGGCCGGCGACCGAGTGGCTGCACGGCAGCGGCATCGAGGTCGACAACGGCGTGATCTGCGACGAAGCCGGGCGCACCAGCGCGCCCAACGTGTGGGCGCTGGGTGACGTCGCTTCCTGGCGTGATCCGACGGGACACCAAGCGCGCGTGGAACATTGGAGCAACGTCGCCGACCAGGCCCGCGTCGTGGTGCCGGCGATGCTGGGGCAGGACATGCCGTCGGCAGTGGTCGTCCCGTACTTCTGGAGCGATCAATACGACGTCAAGATCCAGTGCCTCGGGGAGCCGGAAGCCACCGACGTCGTGCACGTGCTCGAGGACGATGGCCGTAAGTTCCTGGCCTACTACGAGCGAGACGGCGTGCTGGTTGGCGTCGTCGGCGGCGGCATGCCGGGCAAGGTGATGAAGGTGCGCGCCAAAATCGCTGCCGCCACACCCATTTCAGAGATGCTGGCTTAGGCTCGGCGTCAGCTCCGTGCCGGGTCGAACTCAAGAACCTGGGTGAGCCGGATGTTGTTTCCGGAGGGATCGCGAAAAGAAGTGTCGATGCCATAGGCCTGCGGCGTGGGAGGATCGTTGAATCTTACGCCGCGAGAAGATAATTCGTCGTAGCAGGCCTGGCAGTCGTCCGTCTCCAGGAACAGCGTGCCACCGGCTCCCTTGGCCACCAGCTCTGCGAGTTGCCCGCTTGCGGCAGCGTCGAGCATCGGTGGACCCGGCACAGGCATCAACACCAGGCCGACATCGTCCCGGCCGACCGGTCCGACGCACAGCCAGCGAAAGTTCCATGCCTCCATCGTCACGTCCGAGCGGACCTCCCAGCCCAGCGTCTCGGTGTAGAACTTCAGCGCTTCGTCCTGGTCATGCACCCAGAACTGCGCGTTGGCAATCTTGAGCATTGGTTCTCCTCGTCCGTTGGTGTCGGTTCGACACTACGAGCTACGTGGTTGGCCCGTCTTCTCGAAACGTGCGGTTTTGTGGCCGCCCGTAGGCCATTGCGACACAGCGGGGAATCCGCACATGCCGCTCTGCGGGAGGACAACCGGCGCGATACGCCAGCGGCGTTTCACCGAACATCCGGCGAAAGCTCGTCGTGAAAGACCCGAGGCTCTCCCAGCCCACTCGGTAGCAAATTGTGGCAACCGTCCAATCGGTCGTGCGCAACAGCGCGGCCGCGCGCTCCAATCGCCGCGTGAGTAGGTATTGGTGTGGTGACTCGCCGAACGTCCGCCTGAACAGCCGACTGAAGTGGGCGGGTGACAGGCCGGCCACCGCGGCGAGGTCGGCGACTGTCAGCCGTTCGCAGTAACGCGCGTCGACCAGGTCTTTGGCGCGCAACAGATGTCGGGCTGTCAATACCGGTGCCACCGTCAAAGTGTGCCGTATCTTCCGCTGGCCGTCAGAGCTGGCCCAGGTAGAAGCGGGTGCCCTGATCGTCGGTGCATTCGGCGCTCATACCGTAGGGCTGACGCGACGGCTCGGCCAGCACCGTCCCGCCCGCTTCGCGGACCCGTGCGACCGCCGCGTCGATGTCCGCCACGGTCCACATCGGCACGGTGACCGGACGCGGGCTGCCGCCCGCGGCACCGGCCATCGGGTGGGTGTCCTGAACCTGCCAGCCGTCCGCCACCCGGCCCGGCTCGAAGGTCCACCCCAGCACCCGGCCGTAGAAGTCGCGGAACCCGGCCGAATCCGGCGTCTGGTAGGTGACATAGGACAGTTCGCCCGGCCCGGATCCGTTGAGCTCCGGGCGTTTCTGGCCGGGGGCCGGCTGGTAGACGGCGAACGCCGTGCCCTGCGGATCCGTGGCGTCCAGCAGGACGCCGTACTCCCTTTCGGTGATCTCGCCGGGCACGCCGCCCGCTTCGGCGATCGCAGCACGAGCGGCACGTACGTCGTCGACGGCGTAGCAGCAGAACAGGGCGGTGGCATCGCCCACCGAAATGCCCGTTGGCAGTTCGGTATTCGTTACCCGGTGCGACTCGGCATCGTACGTCCAGCCCAGCACCTGCCGGTAGAAGGCGGCCGCGCGGTCGGCGTCGGGCGTCCACACCGAGACGTATCCGATGTCCCCGTGTTGAATGGCGGCAACGCGCATCGGGCCGGTGAGCATCCAGCGATGACCGAACGGATCGACGATGGTCGCGTTGCGGCCCCCGTAGTTCTCGTAGATCTCACGCTCGACGTTGGCGCCGTGTTCGCGTGCCCGCTGCAAAGCGGCATCGGTGTCGGCGACGTGCAGCATCAGGCTGACCGAGACAGCGCCCGGCGCAGGGGCTTTCAACCCGAGGTCGGGATATTCGTCGGCCAGGTACAGCACACCGTCGCCGATGGCGAGTTCCGCGTGCCCAATTCGCCCGTCGTCCATCACAATTGGGTCTCCGACCACGACGGCGCCGAACGCGTCGGTGTACCACGCGATCGCGGTACGCGCGTTCGCGACGCTGAGGTAGGGCAGTGCAGCGGGTCGCGGGACCTCCGCGGATGATGGTTCGGTTAGCTCGGAAATTGCTGTTGCGGTGCCGCTCATGAGAACTCCTTCCGGTAGCGACAATGCGGATTCCAGACGCCGGCGCAGTCGCGCGGCGAAAGCCGGATCAGGTTGCACCGGAAGGTCATCGGTGCGCAGCACGTTCAACGGGTCGTCCACGACGTGCCTCCCTCCGGATACTCCTGTTTGAAAGCCCGCCGGGCGCGCACCAGCAGCGCCTCGGTGGCGTGCAGCGTGCGCCCGATCAGCTGCGCGCATTCGCCGACCGAGCAGTCGTCCATATAACGCAAGACCAGCACCGCGCGATGGGGCTCGCTGAGCCGGGCCAGCACGCTTTCGGCGACCAGCCGATCCAGCTCGGCGTCCCAGTCGTCGATCGGGTCATCCGGCGGCTCGGCAACCGGTACCGGGTCACGGCGGCGCCGATAGTGGTCGGCCAGCTTGTGCCGTGCCACGCCGAGCAACCACGGGACGGCGATCGGCGGCGGATCGCTCTTGCGCGCCGCGTCCATAGCCGCCAGAAAGGTCTCCGACGTCAGGTCCTCGGCCGTCCCGCGATCCGGGCACCGCCGGACGAAATACCCGTACACCACCGGCAACGCCTCGTCGTACAGCTCCAATAACGCGCGTTGAGCCTCGCTCACACCCTTATCGTCGCCGCTGGGGGCCGAACTCCGACGCCCCCGACACAAATTTCTGTCTACGGTGTCTAGAACACCATCCGCTTGCTGCGACTCGGCGGCTGACCTGGACTGGCCACTTCCGTGGTGGTGAAGAACTGACCGAACTCAGCGTGCACCGAAACCTGGCCCTCCGTCGCGGTGAAGTTGGCTTTACCCTTGCCGCGTTTGACCGGCAGTCCCTTCAGGCGGAAGTACACCTCGACCTGGTGATCCCCCGGGGAGATGGCCACCTGAGTCGGGTTCAGCCAATCACCCTCATGCTCGACGCCGTCGACTGCGATATACGGCACGCCCATCTTTTCCCGTACCTTGATCCCCGCGGCCATCGCCGCCGTGGAGAATCGCGGGTTCTTAAAGGTCGCACTGAGCGACGGTCCTGCGCTAGTCATCAGCTGATTATGGGACTTTCGCCGAGTGTGTGCTCAACGAACAGCGGCCAACACCCTACTGCCAGTTCACCGGCGGGCCGTGCGGATGCGATTCGGCCAGGACCTGTAGCTCGCCGCCCGGCCAACTGCGCACGCGGACCAGGAACTTCAGCGGGGCGCCGGGTCCGTCCCGCGCGGGCTCGAGGGTCAGATGCGCAAACGGCGACCGGGCATCGGCTTGCGCGGCCAGTGCGTCGACCCCGTCGCGGATGGCGGCCCGTTCGTCGTCGGACAGGTACTGCCAGGTGATGGAATGCCACAGCACGGTCAACGCGCCGTCGGCCAGACTCAGGCCGGCGACCGCGTCGCCCGCCGGCCGCCGTTCCAGCCCCGCCGGAACGTTGCGCGCGACGGCGATGGCGCCGCGCAGCCGTTCCAGCCGCGCGCGCTGATCGGGCCAGACGTAGCTCACCAAGGCCATCTCGCCGTCGCTGCCGGTGACGTCGATCGGCTCGATATCGTATCCATGGCGCTCGACGATCCGCACCCCACCCTCCGGCGGCAGCGCGCCGTGCCACGCGTCGTCAATGGTCACCGGCGAGTCGGCCGGTCCCCACCGGCCACCGGCGTAGCGGTACTGGTAGTGGTCGGCCCGCAGGTTCAGTCCGGCGCTGGATCCGATCTCGAAAAGCCGTACCGGAAAATCGAATTGGCGATTGACGCACAGCAGTCCGCCGATCAGCACAGCTGACCGGCCCACCTCGTTGGTCTGCGGCGGGTGCTCGAGAGCGGCGCGCAGCAGGTCGGTGTGGGCGGCCGCGATCCGGGTGATCTCGGGCCAGGCGGCTTCGGCGTCCCAGTCACCGCCGGTGCTGGGATACCAGCGCCGCAGTTCCGGTGCCCCGCCGTCGAGCACCATCCGGTGCAGGCCGCCGAGCAGTCGCAGCGGCACCGCTTGGCGCGACGGAGCATCTTCGTGGCCGGACAAGATCGTCGCGAAGACACCGTCGGCTTCGACGTCGCGGGCCACCAACTCGAACAGCTCGCCGTACATCGGCGAGCCGGAGCCGGCGCAGAACCCGCCCTGGGACCGCAGCATGTGCAACAGGTGCTCGGTGCTCATCGCTCCAGTCCGTTCAGTCCGGCGCCGACCACGTCGAACGCGTTTCCCAGCGCCTTGGGCAATGGGACGGATTCGTCGCCCAGCCAGTGTTCGTAGGCGCTCAGTGCAACCCCCAGCATCGTCCAGGCAACGGTTTGGGGCAGCAGGTCGGTGGTCTTGAGGCCCAACCGGCCGGCGACGAACCCGGCCATCACCTCCCGCCAGCCGGCGTACATCGTCATCGAGTAGGCCTGCAATTCCTCGGTTTGCAGAATGACCCGCATGCGCTGGCGGTGCCGCGCGGTCTCGCATTCGTCAAAGGTGTTGAACGCCAGCAGTGCTGAGCGCAGCGCCGCGCCCAGCGGAACCCTCTCGTCGACATTGTCGAGCAGGTCGCGCAGGTGCGCGAGGTGGGTGTCGAAGTCGCCCCACGGGATCGCGCTCTTTGACGCGTAATAGCGGAAGAGGGTGCGTCGTGCGATGCCTGCCGCATGCGCGACGTCGTCGACGCTGACCTCGGCGAAACTCCGGGCGGCGAACAGGTCGATGCCGACGTTGCTGATGTGGTTCGGCGTCGTCGAGCGGCGCCGGCCCACCCGCGGCTGCGGCAACATCAGATCCGCCCTTCCGTTTCGGCACTCGATGCCATATTGTGTCCAGATCGATTCAACCTTGTCGAGACCCCAGGAGAGGAAATTCGCATGGACCACGAGAACGAGACCGACACCGAACTCGTCACCGAGACTCTGGTCGAAGAAGTGTCCATCGACGGTATGTGCGGGGTCTACTGACCGTGCCTGCGTCCGCGCGGGCCGATGTAGGCCTTTTCGACCCGGAGCGCGGCTGGCGGTTACACCCGCAGGTGGCGGTTCGGCCCGAGCCGTTCGGCGCGCTGCTCTACCACTTCGGCACGCGCAAGCTGTCGTTTCTGAAGAATCGCACCATCCTCGCCGTCGTGCAGTCGCTGGCCGACCATCCCGACGTCCGGTCCGCCTGCCGGGCCGCGGGGGTGGGCGATCCCGGCCAGGCGCCCTACCTGCACGCGCTGGGCGTGCTGGCCGACTCCAACATGCTGGTGCCCCAGGAGGCTTAGTCCATGACAACCGCCGAACCCCGGCTCATCGAGCAGTTCGAGCACGGCCTCGACGCGCCCATCTGCCTGACCTGGGAGCTGACCTACGCGTGCAATCTGGCCTGCGTGCACTGCCTTTCGTCGTCGGGCAAGCGCGATCCGCGCGAGCTGTCCACCCGCCAGTGCATGGACATCATCGACGAGCTGGAACGCATGCAGGTGTTCTACGTCAACATCGGAGGCGGGGAACCCACGGTGCGCCCGGACTTTTGGGAGCTGGTGGACTACGCCACCGAGCACCACGTCGGGGTGAAGTTCTCCACCAACGGGGTCCGGATCACGCCCGAGGTGGCCGCGCGGCTGGCGGCCAGCGACTACGTGGACGTCCAGATCTCGCTGGACGGCGCCACCGCCGAGGTCAACGACGCTGTCCGCGGCGCCGGTTCATTCGACGTGGCGGTGCGCGCGCTGGAAAACCTCGCGGAAGCGGGCTTCCGGGACGCCAAGATCTCTGTGGTGGTGACCCGGCACAACGTCGGCCAGCTCGACGAATTCGCCGCGCTGGCAAGCCGTTACGGTGCCACCCTGCGGATCACCCGGCTGCGGCCGTCGGGCCGGGGCGCCGACGTATGGGAAGACCTGCATCCCACCGCCGACCAGCAGGTCGAGCTCTACCAGTGGCTGGTCGCCAAGGGCGAGCGAGTGCTCACCGGCGACTCGTTCTTTCATCTGGCGCCGCTCGGCGCGTCCGGTGCGCTGGCCGGCCTGAACATGTGCGGCGCCGGCCGGGTGGTGTGCCTGATCGACCCGGTGGGCGACGTGTACGCTTGCCCGTTCGCCATCCACGACCGCTTTCTGGCCGGAAACGTGTTGTCCGATAGCGGGTTCGCCAACGTCTGGAAGAACGCCCCACTGTTCCGCGAGCTGCGCGAACCGCAGTCCGCGGGCGCCTGTGGTAGCTGCGGGCACTACGACAGCTGCCGGGGCGGCTGCATGGCGGCGAAGTTCTTCACCGGCCTGCCGCTGGACGGCCCGGATCCAGAGTGCGTGCAAGGTTACGGCGCGCCGGCCCTCGAGCGGGACCGCGAGACGCCGCAACCCCGCGTCGACCACTCCCGCGGAAAGCGGATCAGCACGCCGGTACCGCTCACTCTGTCCATGCGACCGCCGGCACGGCTCTGCAACGAAAGTCCCGTATAGCTATGGCAGACGAGTGGTTCGAAACGGTAGCCATCGCCCAGCAACGCGCCAAGCGGCGGCTTCCGAAATCGGTTTATTCCTCTTTGATTTCGGCAAGCGAAAAGGGAATTACGGTCGCTGACAACGTTGCAGCGTTCGGTGAGCTCGGTTTTGCGCCGCATGTGATCGGTGTGAGTGAAAAGCGCGACTTGTCGACCACGGTAATGGGACAAGACATTTCGCTGCCGGTACTCATTTCGCCCACCGGTGTGCAGGCGGTCGATCCGGACGGCGAGGTCGCCGTGGCGCGGGCCGCCGCTGCCCGCGGCACCGCGATGGGGTTGTCCTCGTTTGCCAGCAAGCCGATCGAGGATGTCATCGCCGCCAACCCCAAGGTGTTCTTCCAGGTGTACTGGCTCGGCGGTCGCGATGCGATAGCGGAGCGGGTGGAACGGGCGCGGCAAGCCGGGGCCGCCGGGCTGATCGTCACCACCGACTGGACGTTCTCGCACGGCCGCGACTGGGGCAGCCCCAAGATTCCGGAAGAGATGAACCTGCGGACCATGCTGCGCATGTCCCCGGAGGCGATCACCAAGCCGCGGTGGCTGTGGAAGTTCGGCAAGACGCTGCGGCCACCGGACCTGCGGGTACCCAACCAGGGCCGCCGCGGCGAGCTCGGCCCGCCGTTCTTCGCCGCCTACGGAGAGTGGATGGGCACCCCGCCGCCGACCTGGGACGACATCGCCTGGCTGCGCGAACTGTGGGGCGGGCCGTTCATGCTCAAGGGCGTGATGCGGGTCGACGACGCCAAAAGAGCCGTGGATGCCGGTGTTTCGGCGATATCGGTGTCCAACCACGGTGGCAACAACTTGGACGGTACGCCCGCCTCGATTCGTGCGCTGCCGGCGGTGGCCGAGGCCGTCGGCGATCAGGTCGAGGTGTTGCTGGACGGAGGCATCCGGCGGGGGAGCGACGTGGTGAAGGCGGTGGCGCTGGGAGCGCGGGCCGTGATGATCGGTCGCGCATACCTGTGGGGTCTCGCCGCGGCCGGCCAGGCCGGCGTCGAGAACGTCCTCGACATTCTGCGCGGGGGCATCGACTCGGCGCTGATGGGCCTCGGGCTTGCGTCGATACACGACCTCGGCCCGGACGACATCCTGATACCGGCGGGATTTGCCCGGGCGCTCGGTGTGCCACCCGGGGATGCCTAGCCGGCCAGGTGCAAATTCACCTTCCCGAGAATCTTGGTGCTGGCGTGGCAGTCGTGGCAGACGAGCCCGAAATTCCGGTGCGGGATTAGCGCCCGGTAAGAAATTTCGATGGAAGGTACAACAATCGGTGCACGTCAGGTGAATTCGTCCTACCATCGGCAAGTGCCCGTACTCGGCGAACTGGGGAGTGTGACGTCGAGTCAGCTGCCAAGCACCTCGCCGTCAATACTGATTCCGCTGGGTTCGACCGAACAACACGGCCCGCATTTGCCGCTGGACACCGACACGCGCATCGCTACCGCGGTAGCCCGAGCGGCCGCCGCGCTCCTCGACGACGGCCGAGAATGGCTGGTGGCACCCGCTATCGCCTATGGCGCCAGCGGCGAGCATCAGAGCTTCGCCGGAACGATCTCGATCGGTACCGAGGCCCTGACGTCCCTGCTGGTGGAGTACGGCAGGTCGGCCGCCGGCTGGGCACAGCGCTTGGTTTTCGTCAACGGCCACGGCGGCAACGTCGCGGCATTGAACGACGCGGTGAGCAGGCTGCGGACCGAAGGCCGCGACGTCGGCTGGTCCCCCTGCACCGTGGCCGGCGGCGATGCTCATGCCGGCCATACCGAAACATCCGTGTTGCTGCATATTTCGCCCGCCGATGTACTGACCGACCGGTGGCTGGCCGGCAACGGTGCGCCGTTGCACGAGCTGCTCCCGTCGATGCGCCGCGGAGGAGTCGCGGCAGTCAGCCGGGTGGGTGTGCTGGGGGACCCGACGACCGCGACCGCGGCCGAAGGGAGACGCATCTTCGGGGAGATGGTAGATGGGTGTGCACGTCGAGTTGCCCGGTGGTTGCCCGGGCCGGACGGGATGCTGACATGATCCAGACTCGGCTCCCAGACGGGTTCGCCGTGCAGGTTGACCGCCGTGTGCGGGTGCTCGGTGACGGCTCCGCATTGCTCGGCGGCTCACCGACCCGGCTGCTGAAGCTGGCGCCCGCTGCCCAAGACATGCTGTCCGACGGGCGATTGAAGGTGCGCGACGAGCTCAGCGCCCAGTTGGCCCGCACCCTGCTGGACGCCACGGTGGCACATCCCCGGCCCGCCGGTGGTCCGTCGCACCGGGACGTGACCGTGGTGATTCCGGTGCGGGACAACACCTCTGGTGTGCGGCGGCTGGTGTCTTCACTGCGTGGATTGCGGGTCATCGTGGTGGACGACGGGTCGGACTGCGCCATCCAGCCGGAAGACCTCGTGGGTGCGCATTGCGACGTCGAAGTGCTACGCCACGACCGCAGCAAGGGGCCGGCGGCGGCACGCAACACCGGCTTCGCCGCCTGCGCCACCGACTTCGTGGCATTCCTGGATTCCGACGTGTCGCCGCGCCGTGGCTGGCTGGAGGCGCTGCTCGGGCACTTCTGTGATCCGACGGTCGCACTGGTCGCACCCCGCATCGTCGGTCTGTCGCAAACCGAGAACCTGGTAGCCAGGTATGAGGCGCTGCGTTCATCACTGGACCTGGGCCAGCGAGAGGCTCCGGTGTTACCGCACAGCACCGTGTCCTATGTTCCCAGCGCGGCGATCATCTGCCGCAGCACCGCTATCCGTGACGTCGGCGGGTTCGACGAAACCCTGAGGTCCGGCGAGGACGTCGACCTGTGCTGGCGGCTGATCGAGTCGGGCGCGCGGCTGCGCTACGAGCCGATCGCGCTGGTCGCCCACGATCACCGCACCGAACTGAAGGATTGGATTGCCCGCAAGGCGTTTTATGGTGGCTCGGCGGCTCCGCTGTCGGTGCGTCACCCGGACAAGACGTCTCCGTTGGTGATCTCCGGCGGGGCGCTGATGGTCTGGATCCTGATGGCGTTGGGGACGAGCATCGCCCAGCTGGCGTCGCTGGTGCTGGCCATCCTGACGGGCCGGCGGATCGCCAAAGCGATGAGCAAAGCCGACACCTCGCTCGGAGATGTTCTGCTGATCGCCACCCGCGGTCTGTGGTCGGCGGCGCTGCAACTGGCTTCGGCCATTTGCCGCCACTACTGGCCGCTGGCATTTGTGGCGGCCCTGCTGTCGCGACATTGCAGACGCGTCGTGCTGATCGCGGGCATCGTCGACGGCGTGGTGGACTGGCTACGCCGTCGAGATGCCGTCGGCGAGGACGCCGAACCGATCGGCGTATTCACTTTCCTGTTGCTCAAGCGCATCGACGACATGGCCTACGGCATCGGGCTGTGGAGCGGGGTGGTGCGCGAACGCAATCTCGGCGCGCTCAAACCCAAGATTCGGACCTAGACCGTCGCCCGAAATTGACTCACAGCGATGTGCTGATCATCGGCGCCGGCAGTGCTGGATCAGTTGTTGCCGAACGTCTTTCCGCCGATCCCAGCTGCGCGGTGACCGTCCTGGAAGCCGGGCCCGGCCTGGACGATCCGGAGTTGCTGGCTCAGACCGCGAATGGGCATCAACTTCCGATCGGGTCGGGCAGCCCGCTGGTCCAGCGCTATCTGACGAAGCTCACCGATCGGCCGGCCCGCCAATCGCCCATCGTGCGTGGGGCGACGGTCGGCGGTTCCGGCGCGGTCAACGGCGGGTACTTCTGCCGCGCGCTGCCCCCGGATTTCGACCGCAACGAGATACCCGGTTGGGCGTGGCCCGACGTCCTCGAGCACTTTCGGGCGATCGAAACCGACCTGGATTTCGATACCTACGCGCACGGCCAGAGCGGTCCCATTCGTGTTCGCCGGACCCGCGATATGACGGGTGCCACCGAGACTTTCGTAGCCGCCACGCAAAGCGCGGGTTTCCCCTGGATCGCTGACCTCAACGATGTCGGGACGCAGCTACCGTCGGGCGTGGGCGCGATCCCGCTCAACGTCGTTGACGGCGTGCGCACCGGCTCGGGTGCCGGCTATCTGATCCCCGCGCTGGGGCGGGCCAACCTGACGCTGCTGTCGCGAACCCGGGCGGTGCGGTTGCGTTTCTCCGGCGCAGCGGTGGTGGGGGTCGACGCGGTCGGCCCAGGCGGTCCGGTGGCTTTGACGGCCGACCGAATTGTGCTGTGCGCCGGGGCGATTCAGTCGGCACACCTGCTGATGCTCTCGGGGGTCGGGGAAGAGACGATGCTGGCAGCGGCCGGGGTCGAAATGGTTGCGGCACTGCCGGTCGGGCTGCACTGCAGTGACCATCCGGAATGGGTGATGCCGACCAACTGGGCGGTGGCCGAGGACAGGCCGGTGCTGGAGGTGGTGCTGAGCACCACCGACGGCATCGAGATCCGCCCCTATACGGGTGGCTTCATAGCGATGACGGGCGACGGCACCGCGGGCCACCGGGACTGGCCGCACATCGGGGTGGCGCTCATGCAGCCGCGATCACGTGGACACATCACGCTGGTCTCAGCCGATCCCGGAGTGCCGCCCCGGATCGAGCACCGTTACGACAGCGAGCCCGCCGACATCGTGCTGTTACGGCAGGGCACCGAATTGGCGCGCGAATTATTTGGTGCGGCAACACATATCGGACCCGCGGTGTGGTCAACCTCGCAACACCTGTGCGGCAGCGCCCCGATGGGCGCTGAGGGTGACCCGAGATCCGTTGTCGACCAAGGGTGCCGGGTCCGCGGCATCGAAAACCTTTGGGTGATAGACGGTTCCATATTGCCGGTGATCCCCAGCCGCGGTCCGCACGCGACGATCGTGATGCTGGCGCACCGCGCCGCGGAGTTCGTTCAGTGAAGTTTCGCGACCAGGGTCAATACGTCGTAAGTGGCGACCGGCACGTCGTCCTGGTTGGTAACCACCGCATCCCAGCGTACTTCCCCGTAATCGGTGCGTGCGGTGGCGCCGGTCGCGAAGGACAGCGGATAGAACTCGTCCTTGCCGGCCATCAGCAGCTTGCCGAGTTGCTTGAGGCAACCGGCACGTTGCGGGAACGTGAGTGCACTCAACGCCGGTCCGCCGACATCGCGGGCGTAGT
>NZ_DATJYB010000316.1:0-2030 GCF_035499775.1 Mycobacterium sp.
GGCTACACCGTCACGCTCACACCAGCCGCCTGACACCAGTCACCTCAACACCGCCCGTCATGATAATTTTCGGACCAGCGGCATCTTTGGTTAAGCGGTTTCGCTTCCCGGCATGCGGTCGGCGAAGGTGATCGCGAAGGCGTTCAGTGCTGGTTTCCAGCGCATCGTCCATCGTTTCTGGCCGGTCCCGGTCGGGTCCAGTGACCGGGTGACTAAGTATAGGCACTTGAGTGCTGCTTGCTCGGTGGTTCTGTGGAATCTGAAATGTCAAGTTCGTGGTGGTCGGCCGTGGGTGACAGCGGAATTTGTCAACCTGAATGAGGCACCGTTGAGCGGTATTTACTGAGTGGCCTCCTCGTTGTCGTCGGGTTTGTTGATCCAGGAACCGGTGGGCAGTTTCGGTGGTGCGGGTGGCTTGTGCACGAATCGTTCGGGGTGTGCGGCGTAGGCGGCGTTGAGCACACCGGCGCGTTTGTCGCGGATGATGGCGGCGGTGCCGTAGTGCACGTCGGCGGGAACGTGCAAGCCGAGCCCGGTATGGCGGTGTTCGTCGTTGTACCAGCCGAAGAAGATCTGGCAGTGGCGGCGGGCGGCCTCGATCGTGTCGAACCGGTCTGGGAAGTCGGGCCGGTACTTCAGCGTCTTGAATTGTGCTTCGCTGAACGGGTTGTCGTTGCTGACGTGTGGGCGGCTGTGCGACTGGGTGACACCGAGGTCGGCGAGCAGGAACGCCACCGGCTTGGAGGTCATCGAGGAGCCGCGGTCGGCGTGGATGGTCAGCTGGTCACGCCCGATGTCCTGTTTGGCGCAGGTCTGGCGGATCAATACCTCAGCGAGAGCGGCACTTTCACGGCTGGCAACCATCCACCCGACCACGTAACGCGAAAAGATGTCCAAGATCACGTACAGGTAGTACCAGCTCCATTTCTCCGGGCCGCGCAGCTTGGTGATATCCCACGACCACACGGAATTCGGTTGGTAAGCAACCAGTTCCGGTTTCACGGTAGCCGGGTGGGTGGCTTGACGGCGGCGCTCTTTACTCTCCCCGGCGTGGCGCAGCAGCCGGTAGAAGGTGGACAGCGAGCCCAGGTAGCGGCCTTCGTCGAGCAGGGTGGCCCACACCTCGGTCGGCGAGACGTCGACGAAGCGCTCGCTGTGCAACTCCGCCAGGATCGCGGCCTGCTCAGTCTCGGACAACGCACGCGGCTGGGGCCGGTCCTTCCGCGGAGTCGGTGCCGGCCGCGGCGGTGGCGGGCTGTGCCGGTGCCGGCGGTAGTAGCTGGCCTGAGCAACACCGACGGCATCGCAGGCACCCCGCACACCCGTCGTGGGCGCCAGCTCGGCGATCGCGGCGTCGCTCACTTCATCGACTCGTTGCCGGTGTCCGCGCTCCCGGAGAGCGTCTCCAAGAGCGCGTGCAGTTTTGCCTGCACATCCACCACGAAGCGGGCCTTGGCCAGCTCCTGCTCCAACTGCTGTTTCTCGGTCTCCAGCTGGGCGATCCGCTCGGCCTGCGGGTCGCGGCGCTTGCGTCCACGCGGTGCGGCCAGGCCGGCCAGCGCACCCGCGTCGCGGGCCTTGCGCCACGCCACGATGTGGCTGGAGTACAGGCCCTCCCGCCGCAGCAGCGCACCCTTCTGGCCCTCAGAGGCAGCGTCGTAGGCGGCCAGGATCTCCAACTTGTACTTCGCGGTGAACGTTCGCCGCCGGGCCCGCTCGGGCACCTCCGGATCACGACGTTGCGCTTCAGCATCAGACACCCGACCAGGATCTTCGATCCCGGTCGCCCGGACCAATGCGGTCACCTTGCTCGTCATCTCGGGGAAACTCTCCATCCCCGCCCTCGGTCACTGATTATCAGGGGGTGGGTGCCTCACTCAAGGTTGGCAGAGAGGGCTGTCGGCGATCTCAGCAGACATGTCTGATGAAGCTACCGCCGATAACGCTGAGTCAATCTGTTCATTGCTGAACCGGCGCGCATCCGGGTGGACCGACCTGTGAAGGGCCTCGACTGCAGTGGCTAGGGATAG
>NZ_DATJYB010000317.1:0-3115 GCF_035499775.1 Mycobacterium sp.
CGGTGTCCGGCAAGACCGGCTCTTCCAGCGGCCGCGGATAGTCGCGCGCCACGTCGATGGCGACGCAGGAAACACCCGGACCCATGTCCGCGCCGTCGACCGTCAGCGCCGCAACGATCTCGGCGGTCTGAAGGATCTTGGCGCGCCGCCCATCCGGCTGGTCGAATCCGATCGGCACATACGTCCCCCCGGCCGCAAGCACCCCGAGCACGGCCAGGACTTGATCGCGACCCTTGGGCAACTGGACGGCGACCGCGTCGCCGGTACGTACGCCGTTGGCGCGCAACGCTCCTGCGACCGCAAGGGAGCGCTGCGCGAGGTCCCGGTAGCTCCACACCCCCTCGCCCGCATTTATATCCGAGGTGTCCCATACCACGGCCGGCGCGTCCGGGCTGACCGCGGCGTGCTGGAAGAAGCCCTGGTGCAGGCAACGGCCGCTGACCGGGCCGTCGGTCGCGTTGGTCGCTGCGCGTACCGTCGCCTGGGCGCTCGGTAACCGCACCACCGCCTCGGCCTCCCAGCCCGCGTCGCCCGCGGCGAGCCGATCGACCGCCTCGGTGAACCTGGCGAACATGGCATCGACGACGCCCGACGGGAACGCCGACTCGCGGACGTCCCAGTTGACCAACAGGCCGCCGCGCAGCTCGGTGACCTGGGCGTCCAGCAATACCTGAGGGCCCTGCGAGATGATCCACACCGGCTCACCAAAGGACTCGATGACGTTGTCGCCGAACAGTTCACCCAGATCCAGCGCACTGGTGAACACCACCGGAGCCAGCACCGGCTCGCCGCGATGCCTGCCCAGATCACGCAGCACCTCGAGCCCGGAATAGGCTGCGTGTGAACCGCTTTCGTACATGCTGTGCTGAATTGCGCGGGCCCGGTCCAGGACCGAGATGGTGTCGGTGACGTCGACCTCGAGCATGATCGACGAGGTGAAGTCTCCGACCACCCGGTCGACGTCCGGGTGCACCGACTCGCGATGGAACAACGGAACATTCATCAGGAATCTGCTTTGCGCCGACCAGCCCCCGATGGTATCGGCGAACACCGCGGCCAGCGCCATGGCCGGCGTAACCCCGCGCTGGTGTGCCCCGGACACCAGCGTCTGCTTTTCTTCCGGACCCAGCCAGTGGTCGTAGCGGACCGTGCGATGGGGTGCCCTGCCGTCGGCCACCGGGACGGTCGGAAGTTCGGGCGCGCCGGGCAGTTGGGGCAGTCGCCGCTGCCACCAGTCCCGGTCTCGCTCACGCGCCGAGTGGTCTGGCTGACGCTCGGTGCGATAACGCCGGTAGCTGTAACCGGGCGCCGGTAACGCCGCTCCCCGGTACAGCTCCGCCAGATCCGATACCAGGACGCGGTAGCTCATCGCATCACCGGCCAGCATGTCGATGTCCAGGTGCAACCGGCTGCGGTTCTCGTCGCGCAGCGTCAGCGTGATATCGATGACCTGACCGTCTTCGATCGCTAACCGCTGGTGCGTCTTACGGTCGCGCAGCTCCGCCAGTGCGGACTCGGCCGTGTGAGAACTCTGCCCGCGCAGATCGACGAGGGCGAACACCGGGCGGCCCGGCTCCGGCATTGTTTGTTGCGTCCCGTCCGGGAGGAATCGGGTGCGCAGCATCGGGTGCGTCGCGACGAGATCGGACACCGCACGCTCCATGCGTTCGGGATCTATTTCGCCGCCGTCGAATTCGACGTACAGATGGGCTGCGACGCCACCGAGTTCCTGCTCGTCGGAGCGGCCGATCCAGTACGCGTGCTGCATGGTCGCCAGCGGGAACGGGGCTTCTTCGGCCACCGGCTCTACCGTCGGCGATGCGGGTTGCGCCGCAACCGGTTCCGTCCCGTCGGCGCCGAGCATGCCATGCCAGGAATCAACCGTCGGACTTGCCGCGAGTTCGGCGAAAGTGATGCTGGAACCGCGTTTACGCCAACCCCCGGCCAGCGCCATCATCCGGATCGAGTTCAGGCCCATCTGGATGAGGTCGTCGTGGTCGGCGACCTCGGCGGCCGCGCAACCGAGTTGGGCCGCAACCGTTGCCCTGATCTCGTCCTTACTGATTCGCCGATCGCCGTCGCGCAACGCTAATCCCTTCTAGTTCCCGGCTAGTCCGCCGGCGAGCGCGGCGATTCCCCGCTGCCAGAACTGGGTCAAACGGTCAATGTCCGAGCGCTCGAACAGGGCATCACTCCACCGCCAATTCGCGATCAGTTGGGTGCCCTCGGGGGTGGCTCCGACCAGCACACTGAGATTGACGGCAAAGCGCAGCGGCAGCTCCGGCTCGGGGTCCACCGGCAGCGCATCCAGGTGTGGTCCAGTGAGCAGTGACCACGGCTGATCCGCGACACCGCTGAGGTCCAGGCGACCCAGATAGCCGAACTGGATCTGCGGCTCGGCGGCCCGCTGCAACTCGGGGACGCGGTCGACGTAGCGCAGCAGGCCGTAATCCAAGCCGTCGTTCGGGGTTTCGCGGATTTGGGTCGCCACCGAATCGAGCAGGCCGCGGGCCGCGCCCGGATCGGCTTCGGCCCGTTCGATGTCGACAGCAGCCGCCCCGGCGCCTAGCCGTATCGGGAACGCCGTGGTGAACCAGCCGACGGTGTTGGTGGTGTCGGTGTCCAGCACGGAGTCGGCGCGCCCGTGGCCCTCCAGGGCGACAAGCGTGCCCGAATCCGGATCCTGCGCACGTTCACGGCGCCAACTGGCAACCGCGATCGTGGTTGCAGCCAGCAGGAATTCGCGCATCCCCCGGTATCTGTCGAGCGCGGCCAGCACTCGTTCGGTGTCTGCGACCGACACCGCCACCGAGGTGACACGCAACGTAGACCAGCAATCGCGCGTCGGGTCCGGGTGGCGCACACCCAATGCGGGATCGGGGTCGCGGACCTGTGCGATCCAGTAGTCGCGCTGCGCCTGCACCTGCGGCGTGGCCGCCCGTTCCCACATCAGCTCCGACCACCGCCGATAAGAAGTGAACTCGGGCAATATCTTTGGAGTCGCACCGGATTTTGTCGAACGCCAGGCCTCGGCGATGTCGCCGAGCATGATGTGCCACGAAACCACATCCACCGCCAAGTGGTGCGCGGTGATCAGCAGCACCGAAGGCCGCTG
>NZ_DATJYB010000318.1:0-5782 GCF_035499775.1 Mycobacterium sp.
CGGTGGCGGTGTGCGTCCTGGAGCGGCGGGACGAACCCTGCCTGCTGCTCACCAAGCGAGCAGCAGGCCTGCGGAATCACTCCGGGCAGTGGGCGCTGCCCGGCGGAAGCCGCGATCCCGGCGAGTCCGCCGAGGACACGGCGCTGAGGGAACTGCGCGAGGAAACCGGCGTGACGGCCGGGGCAGCCGATGTGCTGGGCACTCTCGATGACTACGCCACCCGGTCCGGCTTCCTCATCACTCCGGTGGTGGTGTGGGGCGGCCCGGTGCGCACGCTCGTCAGGCAACCGTCGGAAGTGGCCCGGATCCACGTGATCCCGCTGGCCAGCTTCGACCGCCCGCCCGAGCTGCTGCGCATCCCGGAATCGCCCGCGCCGGTCCTGCGCCTGGCGCTGGGGGGCGACCATGTGTACGCGCCGACCGGCGCCATCATCCACCAGTTCTGCCAGCTGGCGCTGCACGGCCTGACCACCCGGGTGGCCCACTTCGAGCAGCCCGTCTTCGCCTGGCGATGAAGCCGGCGGGCGCCCTGGCCGGCGGGGGGCCGGTCCGGCGGGCACCGGACCGGCCGGGGCCGGACCGGCGGGGGCCGGACCGGCTCAGCAGGGGTGATCGGACGGGCCGTGCGACCCCTCGTCGCACGGAGGCGTGCTGACGGTCGCGAGCAGCGAGTGCAGGTTGCTCGCCAGCCAGCCGCGCAGGGCGCCGTTGAGCGTCATCTTCGTCGAGGCCGACACGTCGATGACGACCTTCGGGTGGTCGGGATCGTCGCTCTCGACGGCGAGGTGCCTGGTGCAGGGGGAACCTCCCGTCGCGGTGTACTGCAGCACGAGGTCGAGCGCGGCACCCGGATGGAGCGTGGCCGGGAACGGATTGCGCACGAGCACCAGGTGTTCGCAGCCGGGGCACCGGCAGCCTTCGAAACCCACGCACGTCACGTGGAGGTCGCAGTCGCCGACATTCGAGAACGTGAGCCGCTGCTGTACCCGGGTCCCGAAGAGCACCTCGCCGAAGCAGGCGGAGCCCGTCACGGCGACGGTGCCGTGCGGTGCCAGCCCGTGCAGCGGGACGGTGTGCGGGCTGGCCGGGTCGTCGGAGACGATCGTGATCGTCGCCGTCTTGCCGCCGAACGACAGCGGCTGGAACCGGATCGGAACCTCGATGTTGTCGCCGGGGTGGATCACGACCGGGAAGGCGAGGACCGCGGGCACACCGAACTCGGCGGAGTCGCTGGCGATCTCGAAGAGCGACAGGCAGCAGCACCCGCTGTTGGCGATGGTGAGCGTCGCGTCGGTGAAGTGCCCTACGCAGGCCGGGCCCACATCCCCGCTGTCCGCGACGATCGTGACCAGTCGCGGCGGTGGCGCCATCCCGGTCAGCTCAGCGGTTCGCGGACTGCTGGGGTCGTTGCTCGTGACCCTCAGGGTCGCCGAAGCCGGGCCCTGGGCCGTGGGAGCGAACCGGACCATCACCGTCAGGCTCGCCCCCGCCTCGACGACGACGGGGTAGCTGAGCACCGTCGAGACCGAGAACGGAGAACCGGGCGGGAAGCTGATGCGCCTGATCACGAGGGCGCAGGTGCCGGAGTTGCTGATCACGACGGGCACGTCGAGGGTGTCCCCGACGCAGACGTCACCGACCGAGCCGCCGGGCGGCATCACCAGCTCGGCCGCCGCCCGGCCCGCTTCTCCCGTGGCCAGTACATCGACGATCGGAGCGCCGGGATCGTCGGTCAGGACGCGGATCGTGGCCGCTTCCGGCCGCCCGCCCGGCGCCGTCGGTTCGTAGCGGACGACCAGGTCGAGCTGCTCCCCCGGCGCCACGACGGCTGGGCATGACGGGAAGGGCAGCACGGAGAAGGCGGCCGAACCGACGCTCCTGGCGACGCTGATCACCGTGAGGTCGGACCGGCCGACGTTCACGACCTCCAGCGTCAGGTCACCATGGTCACCAGGGCACACGGTCTCGAAGTCGAGCCCGTCCTGGAGGCTCAGGTTCACCGACGGCCCGTCTGGCGTGGCGAACTCGAACACCCCGCGGCCGAACGTCGCGGCGCGCAGCACGCCCGCCTGCTCACTGAACTCGAGATCGGTCACCGGCACCAGCGGCAGGTGGATGTCGTCGACCACCGACCATGAGCGGCCCAGGTCAACGGTGCGCACGACGCCCAGGTCGGTACCGACGTAGATAGTCGCCGGCGTCGTCGTGGCGTCGAGCGCGATCGCGCCCATCGGGATGTCGACCGGCGGCGAGATGTCGGTCCAGGCCGCCGACGCCGCGGTGGTGCGGAAGACGTGGCCCTGCTGGCCGGGCAGCTGTCCGTCGAAGCCGCCGAGAACGGCATAGATGATCGTGGGATCGATCGGGTCGAACGCCACGCGCTGCACGTTCCGGCCGTTGTTCGGCAGGTTGCGGGTGATGTCGGCGAACTGGACGCCGTTCGGCCCGCCGACGGTCGCGGCCAGGGCGTTGGTGCTGAGGAACACGCGCCGGCCGACAGCGTGGACGACGTAGTTGCCGTCGGTGGGCGACACCGCGATGTCTCCCGGCCCGCCCTGGGAGTCGACGATGCGCCAGGTGCCGCCGCTGTCCAGGCTCTGCCACAGGTTCTGCCGGCCACACGCGTAGACCGTGCCCGCGGTCCCTGGACGGGTCGCGATCGAGGTGATGAACGCGCCCTGGTCGCTCGTCGTGCCCCACGGCGTGATGGCGGTCGGGTAGCTGGCACCGTCGTTGCTGGAGCGGAAGATCCTGGTGCGAGGGGCGGCCGAGTAGACGCCGTCGGACGCGTACACGACCGCCGAGTTCGCTCCCCCGTCGTACACCGCGGTCCAGCCGTCGCCGTTGCGGGCCTGCCACTGCGGCGCGGGCTGGCCGGCCGTGGTCTGGACGCCGTTGTCCTGGAGCGCGCCGACCACCACGGTGGCGGCCGGGTCGGGCTTGCTGTCGATGTTGTAGAACAGCGTCGACTGGACCGAGCCGCTGTTGTGGTGCGTCCAGGTGGATCCGCCGTCGTTCGACTGGTAGCAGCCGCCGTCGGTGCCCACGTACACCGGCGTCGGCGTGGAGCCGGGAGGCGCGAAGGCCCAGACATGGGTGTCGGCGTGCAGAAGCGGGAAGGCCGGTGCCGCTCCGGCCACCGACGCGAAGGTATTGCCCGAGTCCGTCGACTTGAGCTGACGCACGCAGCCCAGGTAGATCGTGTCGGTCGACCCGTCGCCCGGTGAGGCCGGGTCGACCGCGAACGTGAAGCTGTAGCCGCCCTGGGTGGCGCCCGCGACGCTGAGGTTGGTCGCCGACCGCGCCGACCACGTCGCGCCTGCGTCGGTGCTGACGAAGAAGCCGACCGGGTTGTCCGAGCTCGTGTTCTGGGCCGTGAGGTAGATGACCTGCACTCCGGCCGGGTTCGCGGGCGACGCCGGCGGCGCCAGCGCCACCACCACCTTGCCGAACCCGGTCCCGAGCGCGGTGCTCGCGGCGTTGTTAACCGACCAGGTCACACCGCCATCGGGCGAGCTGATGACACCGGTGCCGTTGACGCCCGCGTAGAGCACGCGGGCGTTGGCGGGCGAACTCAGGTCGACGGCCAGGGACTCGGCGTTTCCCCCGGCATTGGTGCCGAGCGTCCAGTTCAGCCCGCCGTTGACCGAGCGGTAGACCCCGCTCTGCGCGGCGAGGTAGACGACCTGCCGATTCGCGGGATCGACGACGATCGAATAGATCCAGTCGCGGAAGAAGGCATTCGCTGTTCCCGTGTTCTCCACCGGGAAGCCGCTGCCGAGCCGGATCCACGTCGCCCCCGCGTCGGCTGACTTGTAGAGGCCCCGGCCGGCGGTCGTATCGATCGCATTGAGCGCGAAGGCGCCGGGCCGGGCGAAGGCCGCGCCGCTGATGCCGACATAGATCGTGTCGGGGTCAATCGGGTCGATGGCAATGGCGCTGGCCTCGCCGATGTTGAGCGAGACCTGACGATCGAAGAGCGGTCGCCAGCTGACGCCGTTGTCGACGGTCCGCCATACGCCTCCGCCACCGGTCCCGAGGTAGACGATCGATGGATTGGCGGGATGGACAGCTACCGAGGTGACGATCCCGTTGTCGAATCGAGAGGAAGCGCTGGCGATCGGGCTCGGTCCGATCGGCTTCCACGCCGTACCCTTGAGCGCCATTTGCTACTCCCCCGGACTCCGGTCGTCGGCCGGACCGCGGTCGTCGGCCGGCGGAGGAGGCTCGCCGCTATCAGCGGGGCTCGCCGACACTGCCCCGGGTAGCCGGCGCCACTGGGCCCGAGCGCGGGCATAGGCCTCCGGGGTCGGCCCCTCATCACTGTCGACTCGCTGCCGCACGTAATCCGCATGGAGGTCGGCCGGTGTCGCCAGTACCTCCCGGCGGGTCCGTTCGTCGTCCGCCGGCTCCTGCTCAATCCCCTCCGGCTCCGCCGGCTCCGATCTGGCGGGCTCCGATCTGGCCGACTCCGGGCTGGTAGGCACGCGGTCTGTCCAGCCCGTCTCGGGTGGCTCAGGATCCTTCTTCGAACGCTTTCGCGATCCCGGTTCGGCCATCACGTACTCCAATCGGTACCGATGTGCTCCGTTCAGGTGTGCTTCGTTCAGGCCCTGAGGGCCACTGCGCGCTTCCATTCGGCTCGCGCGAGCAGACTGAAGGCCACCGTGGCCACGGCGAGAGCGACCACGATCGCCCATTCCAATGCGCCGCTGCCAGCATCTGGTTCGACTCCGAAGACCTCTTCGATCCACTCTCGCGAGATGAGCGTCAGCAGCAGTAGCGCGGCGGTGACCGCGGCCAGGATGACCTCGATCCAGAACCGCACGCGAGCCTTCCGGAGCATGATGCGCCTCCTGTCCCTCTTACACGCAGCGTCGCAGGGTTGAGCGGAGCGACATATCGCGCTCACGGTTAATGTCAGGCCGGCAATTCGACGTGATCTGGCGGCCGGTACGCTGAAGTTGATTGCTGATTGAGTCAGCCGCATCGGCGGGCGACGCTATTTCAGCAAGAAAATACCGCCGGCTCGCACCGTCCGCGCGGAGCCTTAAAGCCGGCGGCAGCGAAATGAGCCTTGATGCCGACATCCGAGCGATCGCACCGTACGCCATGGTCCCCCCTCGCCGCAATCACATATGACGCCATGTGCCGACGTGGCAGTAAAATCAGCTAGCTTCGCTAATTCCTGCCACTCGTCGAACCTAATCGCATTAGTGTTACCTTTGCGTGGGCAAAGGCCGAGGCCGTCAGTTGCGGCGTAAAGACAAAGCCCCCAGGAGCCATTATTACGGGCGACCGTGTGGAGGCGGCGTGGAGATGGCGTGGAGGCCGTGTGGAGATTGAGCCGCAGACTAATGATCTTCATGGTGGCGGATACTGTCATCCCCGGGTCCCGGCTGCCGCACCGGCCCCGGTGACCCCGCCAGTCACCCGCCCCGGTCTGCGGTAACGACATCGGTGCCACATTCATGTCGTCATAGCGACATGAATGTCACATTCATGTCGTTATGGGAAAGTTGCGCCCCGCCGGGGAGGCGGTATCAGGAGGCACCGGGGCACCGTCTGTCCCGCACCCGGGGTGCTGCCCGGAAGGACCTGAGCGGCCGGCCACGTCCCGCACCTCCGCCGTTGAAGATCCCCCTAGATGCCGATGCGCTGGGCGAGGGCTTCCCGGTGGGCGTCGGCGTCGCCGAGGAAGATCTCCGACGACCGGGCGCGCTTGAAGTACAGGTGCGGCGACGCTTCCCAGGTGAAGCCCATCCCGCCGTGGAACTGGATG
>NZ_DATJYB010000319.1:0-2938 GCF_035499775.1 Mycobacterium sp.
GCGCCGCGGAGATGTTCGAAGATCAGCGACGTCTGGGTGCCCGCGACGTCGGCGTCGGCGTTGAGGTTCTCGACCACGAACGAGCGCAGGTCCTCGGTGTCGCGCGCGGCGACGTGCAGGATGAAATCGTCGGCGCCGGCCAGGAAATAGACGTCCATCACCTGGCGCCGTTGCCGGATCTGCTGGATGAAGCTGCGGATCTTGCCGCGTGCGTTGGACTGCAGGGTGACCGAGATCATCGCCCGCAGCGGCAACCCCACCGCGACCGGGTCGATATCGGTGTAGAACCCGCGGATGACGCCGATGTCCACCAACCGCCGGACCCGGCCATGACACGTCGAGGGAGCGATCCCAACCGCCTCCGCGAGCGCGTTGTTGGTGACCCTGGCATCCCCGTGCAACAAGCTCAGGATTCTGCGGTCCACCGCATCAAGATCGGCCGGCCGAAGATCCTTCGGCGAGTCATCCAACGGACCCCCAAATTCCGATGACATAACCGTCATACACGGAGTCTATAGAATATTCATCAGCATCTTTGCCTGTGACCCGAACTTTCTTCACAATTGACGGTATGCGGGTGGGCATTCCGACCGAGACCAAGAACAACGAATTCCGCGTCGCCATCACTCCGGCGGGCGTCGCCGAATTGGCGCGCCGCGGGCACGAGGTGCTCATCCAGTCCGGCGCCGGCGAAGGCTCGGCGATCGATGATGCGGACTTCAAGGCCGCGGGCGCTCAAGTGATCACCACCGCTGGACAGGTGTGGTCCGACGCCGACCTGTTGCTCAAGGTCAAGGAACCGATGCCGGCCGAATATGCCCTGCTGCGGCGTGGCCAGACCCTGTTCACGTTCCTGCATCTGGCCGCGTCGCGAGCATGCACCGATGCGTTATTGGCCTCCGGCACCACCTCGATCGCGTACGAGACCGTGCAGACCGCCGACGGCGCGCTCCCCTTGCTGGCGCCGATGAGCGAGGTTGCCGGTCGGCTCTCCGCGCAGGTCGGGGCCTACCACCTGATGCGCACGCACGGGGGCCGGGGCCTGCTGATGGGTGGGGTTCCGGGCGTCGAACCAGCCACGGTCGTGGTGATCGGAGGCGGTACCGCCGGCTACAACGCCGCGCGGGTGGCCCGCGGAATGGGCGCCGACGTCACGGTGTTCGACGTCAACATCAACAGGCTTCGGGACCTCGACACCCTGTTCCGCACCCGCTACTCGTCGGCCTACGAACTCGAGGACGCGGTCAAACGCGCCGATCTGGTGATCGGGGCGGTGCTGGTGCCGGGCGCCAAAGCACCCACCCTTGTCCCGAATTCGCTCGTCGCACACATGAAGTCAGGCGCGGTGCTGGTAGACATCGCCATCGATCAGGGCGGCTGCTTCGAGGACTCGCGGCCGACCACGCATGACGACCCGACGTTCGCCGTGCACGAGACCCTGTTCTACTGCGTGGCGAACATGCCCAGCGCGGTGCCCAGGACGTCGACCTTCGCGCTGACCAACGCGACGATGCCCTACGTGCTCGAGTTGGCCGAGGGCGGCTGGCAAGCCGCGTGCCGGTCGGATCCTGCTCTGGCAAAAGGGCTTTCGACGCACGACGGTGCGTTGCTGTCCGAACGGGTGGCCACCGACTTGAGTCTGCCGTTCACCGCGCCGGCCGACGTGCTGGCCTGAGATTGCCTGGCCGTCCCGACACGGTAGCTTCAGCGGCGTGATTACCGGGGCCTTCCTCGCCGAATCGGCTTCGGCGGTGGATAACAAGCTCGATGTGAAGGGCGGGGTGCTGGCCAGATTCGTGGTCGGGCCCGACCGGTCAGCCGCATTCGTGCTGGTGGTGCTGACGCAGGCCGAGACCGCAATCCGGACCGACGCATCGGGGTGGAGATCCTGTCGCCGGACGGCGACGAGCCGCGAAGCATCACCTTCGAGCTTCCCGACGCCGCCGCCGGCGGGGAGATCGGCTTCGCTTTCTACCCGATCGAGATAGCCCTGCCGGTCGACGGCCGATGGGTGATTGTGGTGACCGGCGGCGCCGGGGCGATATCGCTTCCCCTGCTGGTGAGCGGCTGACCCGGCGCGCTAATCGGTCGCCGCGAGACTCGCGACGATGTCGCTCGCCGGCCCGGTGCGTGCCTGCCGAAACGCCGTGCCCGCCCAGAGGTTGGTCCCGTTCGGGTCATCCACCTCGACCGCGGCGGCCCGTATCGGCGCCGTCATGTGGTTGACCTCGGGATAGCCCAGCGGCGCAACCCGGTCCAGCAGGCGGGTGAACCGGTTTTCCAGGCCACGCCCGTAGCGGCCGGAGAACACCCTGGTGACCAGCGTTTGAGTGAATTCGGGGTGTTTTAGGGCGGCGCGATGCGTGGGGTTGGTGCCGGCTTCGTCGGCCAGCAGCAGCGCGGTACCGACCTGTGCCGCCACGGCTCCTCTGCGCAGCACGCCCGCGACGTCTTCGGCGGTTGCCAGGCCACCCGCCGCAACCAACGCAACATCGCGGTGGGCCCTGCCGATCCGGTCGATCAGCTGGTACAGCGACTCGGTACCGGGCTCCATGTCCGGCGCGAACGTGCCGCGATGCCCCCCGGCATCGGGACCCTGGACGATCAGGCTGTCCGCACCGGCAGCGAGGGCCACCCCGGCCTCGTAAGCCGACGTCACCGTGACCATCACCAACAGACCCAGCGCGCTGAACCGCCGAACGACATCCGGCGGCGGCGCACCGAAGGTGAACGACACCAACTCCGGGCGCACGTCGGCCACCACCTCGAGTTTGCGGTGCCAGTCGTCGTCGTCGCCGAACTCGGGCCGGCCGACCTCGACGCCGTAGTGATCGGCGATGTCCTCGAGTTCCTCGGCGTAGTAGTCCAACTGGGCGAAGTCGGCGACACTGGGTTGCGGCACAAGCAGATTCACGCCCAGCGGGCCGGTGGTGGCCGC
>NZ_DATJYB010000320.1:0-10865 GCF_035499775.1 Mycobacterium sp.
CGCTGCACGAACACGCCGGTGCCCGGGAAGTTCACGTCGGGCGACAGCGTGGCGTAGACGATCATGTCGATGTCCTTCGCCTGAAGACCCGCGCGCTCGATCGCCTCCTTGCTCGCGCGCTCGCTCTCGAACTTGGAGATATCGGCGCCGGAAACGAAGGCCTTGCCGCCGGCACCGGTGACGACCAACGCGCGGGCCGACGCGTGGCGTAGAACGGCTGTGGCCCAGGCAATTTCGCCGAACATTTCGACGGTCTGCGAGTTTGCGCGGTGTGGGCGGTTCACCGACATCACGACGATGCCGCGACCGTGTTCGTCGAAGGTCAGCGTGCGCGCCCCGCGCAGCTCGTCGAGGACATCGCTCAGTGGGCGTCGCGACACCCGGTTCCACTGCGCGGTAACGGCGCTCATGATCACCGCCCGGAGAAGTTCGGTGCGCGTTTGGCTTTGAAGGCTTCCAGCGCCTCGGTCATGTCGTCGCAGCGGGTCAGCAGCGCCTGGCCGCGGTTTTCCAGTTCGAGCGCCGCGGCGAAGGAGGCGACTTCCATGTTGGCCTGCAGCGCCCGTTTGGACAGTCGGATGCCGCCGGGGGAGTTGGCGCAGATCTGCGCCGCCAGGGCGAGCGTTTGGTCCAGCAGGTCAACGTCGCCGGTCACCCGGTTCAGCAGGCCGAGCCGTTCGGCTTCTTCGGCCTCCACAATGCGCCCGGTGAAACCGATCTCGGCCGCCGCGGACGGACCGATCAGGCGCGGTAACAACCACGACGCACCCAGGTCGCCGGCGGAAAGTCCGATCCGCACGAACGCGGCGTTGAACTTCGCCGCAGGCGATCCGAGCCGGATGTCGGCCATCAGGGTGAGCGACATGCCGCCGCCGGCGGCGGGGCCGTTGACGGCGGCGATCACCGGAACCGGAACTGCCCGAACGGCGCTCAGTGCGCGGGCAGCGCGTTCCTGGCGATCCAGCATTCCCAGCGGCGACAATGACGCCAGCTCCTCTGCCTCGTCGAGGTCGTAGCCCGCGCAAAACGCCTTGCCGGCTCCGGTCAGGATCAGCACCCGGACGTCGCGATCGTCGCCGACCGCACGCGCCACCGATTCCAGCTCGTCGAACATGGTCACCGTCATCGCGTTGAACCGGTCGGGCCGGTTCAGGGTCACTTGAACCACACCGTTGGCGGGCGACTCGAGAAGCAAAGTCTGATAACGCTTTTCCAGATCGATCATGACATCCATTCCAATCGATTGCTCAGGCGAATTCTGGTGTGCGCTTGTCGATGAATGCGCGGAGTCCCTCGAGCGCCTCGCCCCGTTCGAACAAGTCCTGGACCTGCTCGACTTCGAAGCGCAGGCCGTCGGTGAGCGGCCGGTCGTATGCCGCGTCGACGGTGCGGACGACGGCCAGTTGGGCGGGGGTCGAGGCGGCTTCCAGTTGGCGGGCGAGTCGCCACGCGGCGGCCCGGGCGGTGGTCTCCGGTTCGGCGAGGCGGTCGATCAGCCCGATCCAGAACGCCTCGTCGGCCTCTATCTGGCGACCGGTGAGCATCAGGTCGAGCGCCCGGCCGCGTCCGACGAGACGGGGGAGTCGTTGGGTACCCCCGGCGCCGGGGATCAGGCCCAGCTTGACTTCGGGGAGACCCAGCCGCGCCCGGGTACCGCCCACACGCAACGTGCACGCCATCGCCAACTCGAGACCACCGCCCAGCGCGAGCCCGTCGACGGCGGCCACAGACATCATCGGCAGGGCGGCGAGGCGCTCCAGCGCGCCCCGCAGCCCATCGCCGTACTCCCGGAACGACGTGGCGTCGATCGCGGACATGTGCTTGATGTCGGCGCCGGCCGCGAAGAAGCCGTCGACGGCCGAAGCCACCACAATGACCTTGGCTTCGACGGCCTGGGCATAGTCCATCGCGGCGTGCAACCCGGTGATGATCTCTGGGCCGAGCGCGTTGGCCGGAGGCCTGTCAAGCACGATCTCGACAATGGCTCCATCCCGGTTCCAGGCCACAGCTGCACGGCTTTGTGGTTGTGTCACAAGGGTCTCCTTTTGAAATCGGGTAGGGGTCAGGCCATCGTGAGTCCGCCGCTGACGGACAGCGTCTGGCCGGTGATGTACTCGGCGGCGTCCGACGCGAAAAAGGCGACGGCAGCGGCGATGTCCGAAGGCTGACCCAGGCGCTTCATCGGTACGGAGCGGGTCATCCCGCCGATCACCTTGTCGGCATCTTGGCCAGAGCTGTCGGCGAACTTGCGCAGCGCGGGTGTGTCGGTGGGGCCCGGGCAGACCGTGTTCGCGGTGACCCCCTTGGTCGCCACTTCCCGGGCCAGCGTCTTGGTGAACGCGATGATGCCGCCCTTGGTGCCGGAGTAGACCGCTTCCAACGACGATCCGACGCGGCCCGCGTCGGAACCGACATTGATCACCCGACCGAAGCCGCGCTCCACCATGCCGGGCACGACGGCGTGGATGACGCGCAGTGCGCCCTTGAAGTTGATGTCAATGATCTTGTCCCAGAATTCTTCTGAGGTTTTCAGGAAAGGCATGAAGTCGTCCCAGCCGGCGTTGTTGACCACGATCTCGATCTCGCCGAGCTCAGCGGCGACGGTCTTGACGGCGCTGCGCACGGATTCGGTATTGGTGACGTCGACGTGGACAGCGATCGCCTCGCCTCCGGCGTCGGCGATGCGCTTCGCGGTGGCCTCCGCGGCTTCGAGGTTCAGGTCTGCCACCGCAACCCGAAACCCATTGGCTCCCAGGGTTTCCGAGATGCCCTGGCCGATGCCTTGGGCTCCGCCGGTGACGAATGCGACGCGGTTGCTCATATTTTCTCTCTCCTTTGAGTGTTTGGATGGCCTGTCAAACGGCCTAGCGACAGGACGGAGCGTCCGGGTTAGGTGCCCAGTCGATCGGACCGGCGACGATGGAGTGACTGGTCAGTTTGCGGCCGAGCACGTGCTGGGCGGCGCGGGCCGCGTCGATCAGGGCCGGTAGCGATACCCCGGTGGACACGCCCATCTCCTCGAACATGCTGATCAGGTCCTCGGTGGCGATGTTTCCGGTTGATCCCGCCGGCACCGGGCAGCCGCCGAGTTCCCCGAAGCTGGACTCAAAGCTCGTGCAGCCGGCCTGCAGTGCGGCATATGCGTTGGCCAGCCCCTGGCCGCGGGTGTTGTGGAAGTGGGCGGTTACCTCGACACCGGGCAGCCGCTCGATTGCGGCAGCGAAGAAATCACCGACGTAGGCGGGGTTGGCCATTCCGGTAGTGTCGCCGAACCCGACCTCGCCGGCACCGGCGGCCGCGAATTGCTCGGCGATGTCGAGCACCCGCTTCATCGGCACCTTGCCCTCGAACGGGCAACCGTAGGACGTGGCGATGACGGCGGCGCAGCGCAGATCTTCGGCGACAATGCGTTTGGCGATGATCTCGTTGTCGGCCATGGACTCGGCG
Organism: Mycobacterium sp.; assembly: GCF_035499775.1. Classification (GTDB taxonomy): domain Bacteria; phylum Actinomycetota; class Actinomycetes; order Mycobacteriales; family Mycobacteriaceae; genus Mycobacterium. The sequence goes on from NZ_DATJYB010000320.1 coordinate 3,448, forward strand.
ATGGTTCTGTTCACGTTCTTCTTGTTGTGTGTCTCCGACGCGCTGACGAAGATCGCCACCTCGGAGAACGTCTCGCGCACCTTGAGGGCGTTGTCGAGTCCTTTGCTGTTGGGTACCAACACCATCAGCGACACGTGTTCAGGCACATCAACCCCGCGCAGCACCTCCACACCGTCGGACAGCTGGGGGATGACGTCGGGACGGACGAAACTGGCGACCTCGATGCGGCGCAGGCCGGTTCGGGCCAGCCGGTTGATCAGGTCGATCTTGTCGCGGGTGGCGATGGTTTCCGGTTCGTTCTGGAATCCGTCGCGCGGGCCGACCTCACGGATATCGACATGCGCGGGCAATCCACTCACAATGTGCTCCTTTCGCGGTCCAGCTGATCGCGGAACTCCGGCGCGGCGATCGCGGCCAGTCGTCGCGCTCGTTCCCTCAGGTCGCAGCCGCGCAGCTGCGCGACGCCATATTCGGTGACGACGGTGTCGACGTCGGAGCGCGTGGTGGTGACCACCCCGCCGTCGAGTGTGGCTTTGATTGTGGACCGGCCGCCCGATGTGGCCCGCAGCGCGATGATCGACCGTTTGCCGGTGAGCGCGGCAGCCCGGGTGAAGTCCACCTGGCCGCCGACGGCTCCGACATACACGCCGCGGCTGACCTCGGCGCCCACCTGCCCGGTCAAGTCGACCTCGACGGCGAAGTTCACCGACACCAGGGAGCGCAACTGCGAAAGTACTTGCGGGCTATGGGTGTAGCTGGTCGGTAAGAACTTGGCGGGCAGATCGGGCACCCGGTGGTACAGCTCCGCCGAACCGAGCGCAGTGCCCGCGACGATCAGCCCGGGGTCGATCTCCTTGCGGGTGCCAGTCGCCACACCTTTGTCCACGAGCCGCAGCAGCCCGTCGGTGACCATGCCCGTGTGAAAGCCCAAATCCTCGTGTCCGGCAAGCGCGTCGAGCACCGCGGTACCAAGGGAGCCGACTCCCAGCTGCACGGTGTCGCCGTCGTCGACGAGTTGGGCGACATGGCCGGCGATGCGCTGCTCGGTCGCTCCCGGTGCGCGAGTCGGATCTTCGGCCAGCGGGCGGTCGGTGGTGATGGTCGCCGCGAACCGTTCGAGCGGAATCCGTTGGGTGCCGGCAGTAGCCGGCATTCGTTGGTTGATCTCGGCGATCAGCACCGGCGTGTGTTGGATCGCGTCGGCGACGTAGTCGACACCAATTCCCAACGAGCACATCCCGTTTTCGTCGGGCGGGGACACTTGCACGAGGCCGACGTCGCACGGCAGCAGACCTTCGGCGAACATCCGCGGTAGTGCCGAATAGTGGCATGGCACCACGTCCAGGCGTCCGGAGCGGCTCAGTTCGCGAAGCTCGCCGAGTCCGCCATAGGACACCATTGACATCCGGCCGGGAATCGTTACCGCGAGCTGGTCGTTCCAGCTCAGCCCGGTGAACACCCGGATCGGACCGATCCGGGGATTCTGCAGAATCAACGCATCGACGAGGGGACGAGGTTCTGCGGCGGCCTGACCCCACCAGACGCCGTCACCTTGGGATACGAACTTGCCAAAATCGATCACGTCGGTACTCGTTGGATCAAAGTTCCCGTCCCCAGACCCCCGCCGCAGCACATCGTCACCAAGCCGAGGTCGGCCTCCCGGCGTTCGAGTTCGGCGACCAAGGTGGCCAGTAGCCGGGCGCCGGTGGCGCCCACCGCATGGCCCAACGCGATGGCTCCGCCGTTGACGTTGACCCGATCGGCGTCGGGGCGCAGTTCGCGCTGCCAGGCCAGCACCACCGAGGAGAACGCCTCATTGACCTCGAACAGGTCAATGTCGTCAACGCCGAGGTTGTTGCGCTGCAACAACTTCCGGGTCGCAGGAATGGGTCCGGTCAACATGATGACCGGGTCGACGCCGACAGTGGTTTGGTCGACGATCTGGGCGCGTAGCCGCAATCCCAGCCGATGCGCGGCCTCGGCAGAGCACAGCAGCACGGCGGCCGCGCCGTCGCTGATCGGCGACGACGACCCGGCGGTGATGCGCCCGCCCTCCTTGCGAAACACCGGCTTCAGCTTGGCCAGCGCGTCCACCGTGGTCTCCGGGCGCACGCATTGGTCGGCAACGCGGACCTGGCCGTCGAGTGTCATCGGCACCATCTCGGCGACGAACCGGCCGTCAGCAATGGCCTTGGCAGCGTTCTGATGTGACTGCGCCGCAAAGGCATCCATCTCCTCGCGGCCCAACTGCCACCGGTCGGCGATCAACTCGGCGCTCTCACCTTGGTGCACAAAGCTGTAGCGGTCGCGCAACTCGGCCGGCCACGGATCGCCATACAGTTCGGAAATCTTGCCGGGGGAGTCGATCGGGACGTGGCCCATGTGCTCCACCCCGCCTGCGATGACGACGTCGTGCGTGCCCGAGGCCACCAACGCTGCACCCATTTCCACCGCGGTCTGCGCCGAACCGCAACGCCGGTCCAGCGTCGTCGCGGGTGCCTCGGGCGGATAGCCGGCCTGCAGCCAGGCGTTGCGGGCGATATTGCGCGATTGTTCACCGAACGGGGCGGTGCAGCCGATCACCAGATCTTCGACCAGTGCGGGCTCGATTCCGGTGCGTCCGATCAGATCCGCGTAACACGCGGCCAGCATCGCGTTGGGGTGCGTGTCGCGGTACCAGCCGCGTTCGGGATGCGATTTACCCACCGGGGTGCGCACCGCCTCGGCGATGTAGACCCCGCGGCCCGTCGAGGCGAACGGCCCGGTCACGTTGTGGCGCATCAGATCACCGTTCCGCCGTCGACCGGCAGCACCTGGCCGGTGATGTAGGACGCGGCGTCCGAGGCCAGAAAGACGAATGTCGGCGCGATTTCGTCCGGGAAAGCCCAGCGCCCCAGGGGGATTCGTGCCAGCGTCTTGGCAGCCAGCTTGTCGTTGCTGCGGATGTTTGCGGTCATGGCGGTGGCGGCGAGCGGCGCGACCGCGTTGACGTTGATGGCCTGGCGCGCCAGTTCGCGCGCCAGCGACTTTGTGAGCCCGATGATGCCGGCTTTGGCCGCACCGTAGTTCGCCTGACCGATCGTCCCGGTGAGGCCGGCCGCGGAGGTGACATTGATGATGCGGCCGGTGCCATCGTCCGGCAGGTGGTGCAGCGCCGCCTGGCTGCACACGAAGCTGCCTACCAGGTGGATGTCGACGATGCGGCGGAAGTTCGCTTCTGACAGGTCGCCGAACATGGCCGGCGCGATGGCGCCGGCGTTGTTGACCAGGATGTGCAATGCGCCGCCGCCGAGTTCGGCGGCCGCTGTGGCGGCTTCGGTCGCCGCGGCCGAGTCGCGCACGTCGAGGACGAACGGCTGCGCGGTGCCGCCGGCGGCGGTGATCGATTCCGCGGTGGCCACCGCGGCGTCCTTGTCGATGTCGGTGACCAAGACGGCAGCACCGGCCGCGGAGAAGGCACGAGCGATTGCCTCGCCGAGGCCGCTGCCCGCACCGGTCACCAGTGCCGAGCGCCCGTCGAGCCGGAACACGTCGCGCTGCAGGGTCATCAGTAGCTCCTCGGCAGTCCAAGCACGTGCTCTCCCAGGTAGTTGAGCACCATCTCCTGGCTGATCGGCGCGATGCGCGTCAGCCGGGCTTCCCGGAAATAGCGGGCGACGTGGTACTCCTCGGAGTACCCCATGCCGCCGTGCGTTTGGACTGCGCGGTCGGCTGCGTCGAACGCGGCGTCTGCGCAGAGGTACTTGGCCGTATTGGCCTCGCGTGCACAAGGTTTGCCATTGTCGTAGAGCCAGGTGGCTTTGCGCAGCATCAACTCCGCCGCGTCCAGGCGGGCCAGCGAGTCGGCAAGTGGAAACTGAAGTCCTTGGTTCATTCCGATCGGCCGGCCGAACACCTCGCGCTCGTTGCCGTAGCGAACCGCCGCGCGCAGTGCCGCCCGCCCGATGCCCAGCGCTTCGGCCGCGACTAGGCAACGCTCCGGATTCAGACCGTCGAGGATGTAGCGGAAGCCCTGACCTTCCTCGCCGACGCGGTCCTCGACGGGAATCTCGAGACCGTCGATGAACAGTTCGTTGGACGACACGGCGTTCCGGCCCATCTTGGGGATCGGGCGAATGTCGACCTTGGTGCGGTCCAGGTCGGTCAAAAAGAGAGTGAGGCCATCGGTTTTGCGCGTGACGTCCTCGAACTTCGTGGTGCGGGTCAGCAGCAGCACCTTCTCCGATTCCAGCGCCTTGGAGATCCATACCTTGCGGCCGTTGACCACGTAGTGATCGCCGTTGCGCCGGGCGAAGGTGGTGATCTTCGTGGTGTCCAACCCGGCGCCCGGCTCGGTGACACCGAAGCACACGTGCAGGTCGCCGGTGACGATGCGGGGCAGCGTGCGGGCCTTGAGCTCCTCGGAGCCGTGCACGATCACCGGATGCATTCCGAATATCGAAAGGTGCATCGAGCTGGCGCCATTCATCCCGGCGCCGCTGGCCGCGACTTCCTCCAACAGGATCGATGCCTCGGTGATGCCGAACCCGTGGCCGCCGTATTCCTCCGGCGTGGTGATGCCGAGCCAGCCGCCCTCGGCGAACGCCTCATAGAACTCGGTGGGGAACTCGTGCTGCTGGTCTTTGGTCATCCAGTAGTGGTCGTCGAACTTGCCCGCCAGTTCCGCGACGGCCGCCCGGATCGTCTGCTGATCCTCGTTCAATTCGAAGTCCACGCCGCTCTCCGCTTCGCTGTTGGGCACCGGTATGTGTGCTAATGATACTAATGGCCTGACCAAAAAGGAAGGTCGCTTATTGAGTCGCCGGTCACGTCCACACGGTCATGCGGTGGCCGGCAGCAGCGGCAAAGTGGCTGCGATGCGCTCGTTCCAGGTTGCCGGTGTACCGAACAGCACTCGGTCGAGTTTGGCGCGCTTGTAGAACAGCTGCAGGTCGTGTTCCCACGTATAGCCCACGGCGCCGTGCAATGTCAGTGCACTGTCGGCGATTTCGGCACTGCCTCGGGTGACCTGTGCCTTCGCCACGGCTGCATGGATCGCTCGCTCCGGCAGACCCTCCTCGACCGACTGCGCGGCGTAGCAGACGATAGACATCGAGGACTCAACGGTGACCAGCATCTGCGCCGCAGCGTGTTTGACCGCCTGAAACGAGCCGATCGGCCGGCCGAACTGCTGGCGCTGCTTGCTGTAGTCGACGGCCAGTTGCAGCATTCGCTCGGAGGCGCCCAGTGCATCGGCGGCGACGAGAACCGCTGCTCTGGAGGCTATTTCGCCGAGCATCGTTGTGGCTTCGATATCGGGGATGTCGAGCCGGCGTGCCGGCGCGTCATCGAGGACGACGTCGGCGACATCGCGCGAACGATCCAGCAGCGGACGGGGGTGCACCCCGACCCCCGCGTCGGCGGTGTCCACCAGCCACAGCGACGTGGCCTCCCCGTCGGCCACGGGCACCAGGAACCGCCGCGACCCGGCGGCGCCCAGTACGCACGGTATCCGCCCGCTCAGGCGGCCGGCGTGGCTGTGCACCGACGTCACCGGCGCCGGGATACGGTCCGCCCGCACCGCCAATGCGGTCACCTCACCGGACTCGGATGCCGCGCGCGCCAACGCCGCCTCGTCGGCGAGCGCCGAGACGACGATCGCCGATTGCAGCCAGCGGGCCGACGGCACCGCAGCGCGCCCCAACTCCCGTGCGGTGAGCGCTAATTCCAGCATCCCGCCACCCTGGCCGCCGAGCTCCTCGGCGAACCCGACCCCGGCCCAACCTTCGCCGACGAAGAGCCGTTCGAACGCGCCCAGATCGCCGGCGTCCAGCCAACCGCGAACCAAAGCCGACCCGGCGCGGTCGCCCAGCCACTCACGCAACGAAGTGGCGAACAGCTCCTGTTCGCTGGAAAGCTCCAGGTGCATCTGCGTTTCTCCTGCCTGTGTTCTGAAATGGCCGCCGGTTAGCCGGCATCAGCAACGGATGCGGCCGCGGGAATCGGTGTCGGCTCGGGCGAACGACGCAGCTCCTTGAGCATGTACCTCGTCGTCAAGACGATGTACGCACCCCAGATCACTACCGGCAGATAGAAGGCCAGTAACCCGTGATAGGCGAACGGCCCGCTCTTGAAAAACGCCGGGCCCGCTGCGAAAAGCAGTGTCGCTGCTCCGGCAAACGTCAGCCAGGTGAGCCAGCGCGGGATCATCGGCTCGGGCCGGTGATCCATCAGTTCCACGACGCCGGAAGCAAACATCTCGATGGCGAGATAAATCCAGCCGAGCAGGAAGGCGAACCATGCCCAATCGCTGAAGGCCTGGCTGACGTCGGGGCCGCTCTCCTGTCGGTACGCCGACACGATCCATGCGCACGCATTGAAGAAGACGATCAACGAGATGAAGACTCCGCAGACCGCAGTGGTAAGCGACCACAGCGGCCACCGGCCCTCGATTTTCGCCAGCATGATGCCGAATGCGATCGAGCCGGGAGTAAGCAGCCCCGCGGCGATATAGAACAGCGTGCAACCGAATATCACACCCCAGCGGTGCGTCTGGGAGAACCAGACCTTGGTGGCCTCGAGCCCGAGGTCCGCACGCGCGGGGAGGAAGAAGTGCGCGATGCCCAGCCAGCCAACCGCGGTGAGCAGAACAAAGATCCAGTTGCACCACAGCCCGTACTTCTGGGAGGTGAGCCGTCCCGGATCCTGCATTGGCGCTCCGCTCGAATGATGGGATTGACTGATGGTTGGGCCTAATTATACTAATGGCCTGACCAAATGGCAATATGCGCCAACCCTACCCCGAGGGGTTCGTCGGCGCATACCGCGGGCCTCGCCGCCGAAAAGCCCGGACACGAAGTCCACGGGACCGGCCTCTGAGATGCCGTGCCGGAAGTGAGCCTGCGCGAAATGCCCCGAAAAGGTGAGCAAATACTGCTCATTCGGGTGAAGCGCACGCTGGCTGAGTCGGCCACGATGGTGATGCCGGAGAAGCGCGGTGGCGGTCGTGCGTCGTCGATGCGCCTAGTACAACGTTGTTGAGGGAGCGAATCCATGGCAACACATGCCGAACCCACCACCTATAACCCCGGGCGAGATTTGTCGCCATACCCGACCGACTACCGGACGTGGAAGATCCTGGCGTGGACGGGTCCCGTCTTTCTGTTCGCGGTCTTCGTCCTCTGGGGGATTGTCGCCCGGAACATGCCGCCGTTCCCGCCCAGCGCGACACCGGACGAGGTCAAGGCGCACTTCGTGGAGTTCAGGCTTCCGCTGTTGATTGCGTTGAGCATCTGCATCACCATGACCGCCTTCTACATGTCATTCAGCGTCGCGGTGGCCCGTGTGATGGAACGCATCGAGGGCCCCGGCGGTCTGTTGTCCAAGATCGAGATGATGGGCGGCACCATCACCTGTGCGCCCGTCATGGTGACTCTGGC
>NZ_DATJYB010000321.1:0-4738 GCF_035499775.1 Mycobacterium sp.
TGCATCCCCACCAAAGCGCTCCTCCACACGGCCGACGTCTGGCAGCGCTTCGTCCACTCCGCCGACGAGGGCATCGACTGCGAAAACCCGCGCATCAACTACCCCAAAGTCCTCGAGCGCAAGTCCGGCATCGTCAACAAACACGCCAAAGGCGTCGAGTTCCTCATGAAGAAGAACAAGGTTGACGTCATCAAGGGCTACGGCCTCCTGAAAGGCCGCGGCAAAGTCCAGGTCGGCGACCAGCTCCTCGAAGCGAAGACCGTCATCATCGCCACCGGCTCCGAAGCCCGGCTTCTGCCCGGCCTGAAAGCCGACGACGCGATCTTGACCAACATCGAAATCCTCGACATGCCCGTCATCCCGAAGACCCTGGCGGTCATCGGAGCGGGCGCGGTCGGAGTTGAATTCGCCTCTATTTTCAATCGCTTCGGGACGAAGGTCATCCTCCTCGAAATGCTCCCCCGCATCGTGCCGGTGGAAGACGAAGAGGTCTCGAAGGAACTCGAGCGAGTCTTCAAGAAGACCGGCATCCGGGTCGAAACCGGAGCCAAAGCTGAGGACATCAAGCGGACCGACGCCGGCGTCACCTTCACCGCCGTGCTGGCCAACGGGAAGAAGGAGACCATCGAAGCCGAGAAGCTTCTGATCGCGGTTGGCCGCAAGCCGAACACCGAGAACATCGGCCTCGAAGGCACGAAGGTCGAGCTCGACCGCGGCTTCATCAAGGTCAACCAGTTCCAGCAGACCGGCGAACCCGGCGTCTACGCGATCGGCGATGTAGTGGCCGGAACCCCGCAGCTCGCGCACGTCGCGACAATGGAAGGCATGGTCGCGGTGGCCCACATCGCGGGCAAGCCGACGAACCCGATCAACAAAAACCGCATCCCCGGAGCCACCTACACCGAGCCCGGCATCGGCTCGGTCGGACTCACCGAGGCCCAGGCCAAGGCCGCGGGCTACAAGGTCAAGGTGGGCAAGTTTCCGTTCATGGCCAACAGCAAGGCGACCATCCTCGGCCATCACGACGGCTTCGTGAAAATCGTCTCCGATGAGAAGTTCGGCGAGATTCTGGGAGTCCACATCATCGGACCCGAAGCCTTCGAGCTGGTTTCTGAAGCAGTTACGGCGATGTCCGCGGAGGCCACCGTCGATTCGATGATCTCCACCATCCACGCCCACCCGACGCTCTACGAAGCGATGGGCGAGGCCTTCAACGCCGTCTATGGCCAGGCGATTAATGTCTGATTTCGTGGTTCGCGATCTGGGCCGGCTCGGCTACGCCGAAGCCTTTGCCCTGCAGAAGGATCTCGAGGCTCGCCGCAAAGCCGGCGAGATTCCGGATCAGCTTCTGATCGTCGAACACCAGCACGTCATCACGCTCGGCCGCAACGGCCACATGCAGAACCTGCTGGCCCGGCCGGAGATCCTGGAGCGAGCCGGAATCTCTTTCTTTCCCACAGATAGAGGGGGAGATATCACGTACCACGGGCCCGGCCAGATCGTCGGCTACCCCATTTTCGACCTGCGCGAGTGGAAGCGCGACGTCGTCGCCTACGTCCGGGCGGTGGAGCAGGCGCTCATCGACGGATTGGGTTCGTTTTGTATCCGGGCCGGGCGCGTCGCCGGGGCCACCGGAGTGTGGGTGGACGGGGCGAAGATCGCCGCCATCGGGGTGCACCTGAGCCGCTGGGTAACCTCGCACGGATTCGCGCTGAACCACACAACAGATCTATCCTATTTTCAATACATTGTGCCCTGCGGTCTCACCAAACCTGTGACATCTATGGAGCGTCTCGGGGTGACCGCAAGCCGCGGGGAAGTGGTCGAGGAGCTGGTGCGGCAGTTCCGCCGGCAGTTCGCTGTCCAACTTGTTGAGGAGATGACACATGGTTGACGTCGTGATGCCCCAGATGGGCGAGAGCATTGTCGAGGGAACCTTAACGCGATGGTTGAAGAAAAAGGGGGATCGTGTTGAGCGCGATGAACCTTTGTTCGAGATCTCTACCGACAAGGTGGACACCGAGATCCCGTCGCCGGCCGCTGGTGTGCTCTCCGAGGTGCTGGTGGAAGAGGGCAAAACCGTGGCGATCAGTACGGTTGTAGGTCGTATTAGTGACACTGGAAGTGCCGAAGCATCGGCATCAGTGCCGACCGAGCGGCAAGGTGCCGAAATATCGGCACCGGCCGCAGCCGCGCCTCCCCCGCCGCCTCCCCAACCGGCTCCGGAACCGGTGGCTGAAGCGGGACCGCTTTCACCGCTTGTTCGCCGGATGGCGCGGGAGTACAACATCGACCTGAAGCAGGTAAAGGGGTCGGGCGCGGGCGGACGCATCACCAAGCAGGATCTGGAAGCGTACATGTCGGCGCAGGGCGCGCGGACCATGGCGCAATCCGTGGCTCCCCTGCCTCCGACGCCACCGGCTCCTGCTCCGGTTCCCATCGCTGCTCCCGCTCCGCAGGTGGTGGCTCCGCTGCCTCGGGCCGAAGGGGCTCGGACGCGCGTGGAGGCCATGAGCAACATGCGCGCCAAGATTGCCGAGCACATGGTGTTCAGCAAGCGGACGTCGGCGCACGTCACCACGGTCCACAAGGTGGACATGACACGCGTGGTGAAGATGCGCGCCCGGAACAAGGCCGAGGTGCAGTCGCGCTACGGGTTCTCGCTGACCTTCCTGCCGTTCGTGACGCGGGCCGCGGCCGAGGCGCTGCGGGCGTTCCCCATCGTGAACGGGTCGGTGGAAGGGACGAACATCATCTACCACAACGACATCAACATCGGGATCGCGGTGGCGCTGGAGAACGGTCTCATCGTGCCGGTGATCCGCAACGCCGACGAGAAGACCGTGCTCGGCCTGCAGCGCGCGATCGTGGACCTTTCGACGCGCGCGCGGTCGCGGCAGCTGAAGCCCGACGAGGTGCAGGGCGGCACGTTCTCGATCACGAATTTCGGCAGCTTCGGGTCGATCTTCGCGACGCCGGTGATCAACCAGCCGCAGGTGGCAATTCTGGGGTGCGGCGCGGTGACGAAGGAGCCGGTGGTGACCGAGGATGACGCGATCGCGATCCGCTCGATGGCGTATCTGGCGCTGACGTTCGACCATCGCATCATCGACGGCGCGCTGGCGGATCAGTTCACCGCGCGGGTGAAACAAGTGCTGGAGGGTTGGTCGGAAGAGGTGCTGTAGTGGCTGGTGCTGAAACTGAGTTCCTGCGCGTTTCCGCGGAGAGGTTGCAGGAGTACTGCGGGAAGATTGACGACTGCCTGGCCAAGCTCACGCCGGAGCAGGTTTGGACGCGGGGGTCGGCGAATGAGAATGCGGTGGGGAATCTGGTGCTGCATTTGTGCGGGAATGTGACGCAGTGGATTGGGTCGGGTGTGGCGGGGCGGCCGGATGCGCGGGAGCGGAGTGCTGAGTTTGCGGCGCAGGGCGGCGTGGAGCCGGATGAGCTGGCCGCGCGCCTGTATCGCGTGGTAGACGATGCTTGTTCGGTGATCCTCGGGGTGCCGGCGGCGCGGCTGACGGAGCGGATCCGGCCGCAGAACTACGACGTCACGGTGCTGGAAGCGATCTACCACGTGGTGGAGCATTTCGGGATGCACGCCGGCCAGATACTGTTTGCGACGAAGCTGATGACGAAGGCGGATCTGGGGTATTACAAGCATTTGGGGAGTACGGAACGGCTGGAGGGCGAGGCGTAGGACGGCAGTTCGCACCTCAGCACGGTGGTTCTGTGCAGTTTACGTCTAGTAACATGAGCGATGCTCAACGAATAGTGCAGTCGGAGGTGGCGGCACTACACGCTGATCTTAATCGCCTTCTTCTTTTCGCAAGGGATCTCAACAACTGCGCCGGCGTGGACTACTGGATCGTACAGGTCCCGGTCGGTATCCTGCACGAGGTTTGGCGCGTTCAGGCGGAGGTTGCTCCGGCCGTTCGGGCTGCGAGTATCTCTACACTCGCCTGGCTCTGCCGCAACGCGCTCGAGTTGGACGTTTGGGCCAAGTACATCTCAATCTCGATGCCTAACGCCAAACGATTCCATCAGGACGCGTATGTCGACTCCCTTGAGGTCTATAAGCTCTTTGACAGGGTGCTTCGGAACCTCGATGTTCAGTGGCATTCGGTCATCGAAACGATGGCAGCACCGCTTTTGCCAGAGCTTGAACGTGTGCTCGTGAGGGACAAAGTCGACCTATCTGTGGAACAGCTTCGCGGCATGAAGCACCTGAATGTTGCCCAAGTTGCAGGGGAAGTCGGGCACGGGGAGGTATTTGCTCTCTGGAATCCGGTACTGTCGAAATTGGTGCATGCATCGGCCTACAACGTGCTCGTCGCCGGCAAGAGTATGGATGGCTTGGGATCGTTCATCGTGCGAGAACTGATCTGGGAATTGCGAAGTGCCGTCACCGCAGTTAACGTGTATCTACGGGCAAACGGTTTGCCTCAGTACGGTTCGTTGTGATTGCTCAGAATTCGACAAGGCCCAAGCTGATGCGGATTGCTTCGTCGACCTGATCGAGGATTTGGGCGTCGATGGAGCCCAGCCGTTTGACGAGGCGCATTCGATCAATCGCGCGGATCTGGTTAAGCAGCGCCACTGACGTGACCGAGAGGCCGGTGTTCTCATCGGCTGCCAGCAGAACGTGAACGGGACTGAGCGGGAAGCGCACCGTGGACGTGATGGGCGCGACGATAGTCATGTCGCTGACGCGGTTGGACACGTCGTTCTGGATCAC
>NZ_DATJYB010000322.1:0-9415 GCF_035499775.1 Mycobacterium sp.
ATAACAGAGCGATTGCTCTGTTATCTAGGGTGGTGAGTGTGACGCTGTCGGCACGGCTTACCGCCTGGGCGACTGAAGTAGGACCGCTCAGCGGCGCCGATTCACACCCGACATCGCGAGACGCTCACCCACCCCGGGAACAAAGTCCGAACGCCTGCCGTTAAGATGGTCAACAAGTTGAGTGACTCAGGCTCAAGTCTGGGTTGACAGCCAGGCTCCAGAAGGGGCAGTCTTGAGCGGGGTTCACTCATCATAGTGCAGGAAAGAAGAAGCCCTACCAACTCAGGAGGAATCACTATGGCTCGTGCGGTCGGTATCGACCTCGGGACCACCAACTCCGTCGTCTCAGTTCTCGAGGGTGGCGACCCCGTGGTCGTCGCCAACTCGGAAGGGTCGCGGACCACACCCTCGGTTGTCGCGTTCGCGCGCAACGGCGAAGTGCTCGTCGGCCAGCCGGCAAAGAACCAGGCGGTGACCAACGTCGACCGCACAGTTCGCTCGGTCAAGCGGCACATGGGCACCGATTGGTCCATCGAGATCGACGGCAAGAAATACACCGCGCAGGAGATCAGCGCCCGCATTCTTCAGAAGCTGAAGAGGGACGCCGAGGCCTACCTCGGTGAGGACATCACCGACGCGGTCATCACCGTGCCCGCGTACTTCAACGACGCCCAGCGGCAGGCCACCAAGGAGTCCGGCCAGATCGCCGGCCTCAACGTGCTGCGCATCGTCAACGAGCCGACCGCGGCGGCGCTGGCCTACGGCCTGGACAAGGGCGAGAAGGAACAGACCATCCTGGTCTTCGACCTGGGCGGCGGCACCTTCGACGTCTCGCTGCTCGAGATCGGCGAGGGTGTGGTCGAGGTTCGCGCCACCAGTGGCGACAACCACCTCGGTGGTGACGACTGGGACGAGCGCGTCGTGCAGTGGCTGGTCGACAAGTTCAAGGGCACCAGTGGCATCGACCTGACCAAGGACAAGATGGCCATGCAGCGGCTGCGTGAGGCCGCCGAGAAGGCCAAGATCGAGCTGAGCTCGAGCCAGAGCACCTCGATCAACCTGCCTTACATCACCGTGGACGCGGACAAGAACCCGCTGTTCCTCGACGAGCAGCTGACCCGGGCCGAGTTCCAGAAGATCACTCAGGACCTTTTGGACCGCACCCGCCAGCCGTTCCAGTCCGTGATCAAGGACGCCGGCATCTCGGTGTCCGACATCGACCACGTGGTGCTGGTCGGCGGTTCGACGCGTATGCCCGCGGTGTCCGACCTGGTCAAGGAGATGACCGGCGGCAAGGAGCCCAACAAGGGCGTCAACCCCGATGAAGTTGTCGCGGTGGGAGCGGCTCTTCAGGCAGGTGTGTTGAAGGGTGAGGTGAAAGACGTTCTGCTGCTTGACGTTACGCCGCTGAGCCTGGGTATCGAGACCAAGGGTGGCGTGATGACCAAGCTCATCGAGCGCAACACCACGATCCCGACCAAGCGGTCGGAGACCTTCACCACCGCGGACGACAACCAGCCGTCGGTGCAGATCCAGGTCTACCAGGGTGAGCGCGAAATCGCCTCGCACAACAAGCTGCTCGGCTCCTTCGAGCTGACCGGCATCCCGCCGGCTCCGCGCGGCGTCCCGCAGATCGAGGTCACATTTGACATCGACGCCAACGGCATCGTGCACGTCACGGCCAAGGATAAGGGCACCGGCAAGGAGAACACGATCAAGATCCAGGAGGGCTCCGGCCTGTCCAAGGAGGAGATCGACCGGATGATCAAGGATGCCGAGGCGCACGCCGAGGAGGACCGCAAGCGTCGCGAGGAGGCGGACGTCCGCAACCAGGCCGAGACGCTGGTCTACCAGACGGAGAAATTCGTCAAGGAGCAGCGTGAGGCCGAAGGTAGCCCGGTGCCCGAGGAGACGCTGAGCAAGGTCGAGGCCGCGGTGGCCGACGCGAAGTCGGCGCTCGGTGGATCGGACATCTCGGCGATCAAGACGGCGATGGAGAAGCTGGGCCAGGAGTCGCAGGCGCTGGGACAGGCGATCTACGAAGCCACCCAAGCCGCGCAGAACGCCGCGTCTGACGCTTCGGGCCCCCCGCCCGGCGCCGGTGGTCACGGTGGCAGCTCAGCTGACGATGTCGTGGACGCGGAGGTGGTCGACGACGATCGGGAGTCCAAGTGACCGAGGGAAATCCAGAACAGGTAACGGTCACCGACAAACGACGGATCGACCCCGAAACGGGCGAAGTTCGGCACGTCCCTTCCGGCCCCCAATCAGAAGGGGTGCCGGGAGGGGCGCCATCGGCGGCATTCGCGGGCGAATCGCCCGAGGAGGCCGGCAAGGCAGCCGAACTGCTCGGTGATCTGCAACGTGTGCAGGCCGATTTCGCCAACTACCGCAAGCGGGCGCTGCGCGACCAGCAGGCGGCGGCGGATCGGGCCAAGGCCGCCGTCGTCAGCCAATTGCTGGGTGTGCTCGACGATCTGGAACGGGCCCGCAAGCACGGCGATCTGGATTCGGGTCCGCTGAAGTCGGTCGCCGACAAACTGGCGGGCGCGCTGAGCGGTTTCGGCCTGACGGCGTTCGGCGCCGAGGGCGAGGATTTCGATCCGGCGCTCCACGAAGCGGTGCAGCATGAAGGCGACGGCGGTCCGGGCTCCAAGCCGGTGATCGGCACTGTCATGCGGCAGGGCTACAAACTGGGCGACCAGGTCCTGCGCCACGCTCTGGTGGGCGTCGTCGACACGGTGCCCGGCGACATCCCCGGTGAAGTCGAAACAGAGGCGGTCGACACGGGCGATAACCCGGACACCCCGGTCCAGCAGGGCACAGAATCAGAATCAGCGGAAGATTAGTGACAACCATCGAGGAAGGCGGGAGGGGGTGACGCGATATGGCCCAGCGTGAATGGGTCGAGAAGGACTTCTACAAGGAGCTCGGCGTCTCCTCCGACGCCAGTCAGAAAGACATCAAGACGGCCTACCGCAAACTGGCCTCCGATCTGCATCCGGACAAGAACCCCGCCGGAGCAGAACGGTTCAAGGCGGTTTCTGAGGCCTACAGCGTGTTGTCCGATGAGGCCAAGCGCAAGGAGTACGACGAGACCCGTCGGCTGTTCGCCGGCGGGGGCTTCGGTGGCCGGCGGTTCGACACCGGCGGCTTCACGGGCGGTTTCGGCGGTGACGGCGCCGAGTTCAACCTCGGCGATTTATTCGACGCTGCCGGTCGGTCCGGCGGCGCCAACATCGGCGACCTGTTCGGCGGTCTCTTCGGACGCGGCGCCAGTGCCCGTCCCAGCCGGCCGCGACGGGGCAACGACCTGGAGACCGAGACCGAGCTGAGCTTCTTCGAGGCCGCCAAGGGCGTGGCCATGCCGTTGCGGCTGACCAGCCCGGCGCCGTGCACCAACTGCCACGGCAGCGGCGCGCGGCCGGGCACCAGCCCGAAGGTGTGCCCAAACTGCAACGGCGCCGGTGTGATCAGCCGCAATCAGGGCGCGTTCGGTTTCTCCGAACCGTGCACCGAGTGCCGGGGTAGCGGCTCGATCATCGAGCACCCCTGCGAGGAGTGCAATGGCACCGGTGTCACCACCCGTACCCGCACCATCAATGTGCGGATCCCGCCGGGTGTCGAGGACGGCCAGCGGATTCGGCTGGCCGGGCAGGGCGAGGCCGGGTTGCGCGGTGCCCCGTCGGGTGACCTGTATGTGACGGTGCATGTGCGGCCGGACAACGTGTTCGGTCGCGACGGTAACGACCTCACCGTGACCATTCCGGTCAGCTTCACCGAATTGGCTTTGGGCTCAACGCTTTCAGTGCCGACGTTGGATGGCACCGTCGGCGTCCGGGTGCCCAAGGGTACCGCCGACGGCCGCATCCTGCGGGTGCGTGGACGCGGTGTGCCCAAGCGCAGCGGCGGTAGCGGGGACTTGCTTGTCACCGTGAAGGTTTCCGTCCCGCCGAACCTGGAGGGCGCCGCCGAGGAGGCGCTGCAGGCCTATGCGGCCGCCGAGCGGTCCAGTGGTTTCGACCCACGCGCCGGATGGTCGGGTAATCGCTGATGGCCAAGAACTCCAAGAGAGAAGAAGCCCGGACGTTTTTGATCTCGGTAGCCGCCGAGCTCGCCGGCATGCACGCGCAGACGTTGCGCACCTATGACCGGCTCGGTCTGGTCATCCCGCAGCGCACGTCCGGTGGCGGGCGCCGCTATTCCCAGCACGATGTCGATCTGCTGCGCGAGGTGCAGCGACTCTCGCAGGACGAAGGCGTCAACCTGGCCGGCATCAAACGCATCATCGAGCTGACCAATCAAGTCGAAGCGCTGCAGTCGCGGCTGAAGGAAATGGCCGACGAGGTGGCGGTGTTGCGTGCCAACCAGCGCCGCGAGGTCGCGGTGGTGCCCAAGAGCACGGCGCTGGTGGTCTGGCAGCCGCGCCGCTGACTCGCGGCCGCGAGCGCGCCCATATGTACAGGAAAACGCCCCTCTCCCCGGCATTTTGGGGCCCCTCGCCGCCGGATCTTCACAAGAATCGCGCCGCTAGACGCGGATCGAGAACCGGACGAGCGCAGGTTCGCCGGGGTGCGCGCACCGGTAACCGCCGCGGCACAACGCATCCGTCGGCGCGGTCATCGGCTCGAAACACACCAAATCTTCGCCGGCCGGCGCGAAGATCTGCGTAGCCGGATACCCCTGTTCGAACCGCACCTCGATGCGGCGGCCGCCGCCGGACACCGCGAACGCCGCGCCGTCGGCGACCTGATCGTAGGCGTCGTCAAAGGCCTTGTGACCCAACCGATCCGATGTGGCCGGCTGGGCGGCGGTCTCGCCGGTGGGCAGTCCTCGCTCGTCGAGGGCCAAGTGCCGCAGCGGCGGAGTGTCGATGATCCAGTCGCCGCGGGCCACGCCGGGCAACTGCAGATAGGGGTGGAAGCCGAAGCACAGCGGCACGGCCTTGTCGGTGGTGGCCGCCACGGTGGTGTCCACGCTCAACGTCCGGTCGGCAAGCGCGACGCGCACCACCAGCAGGTGGGGGAACGGGAAGCTGGCCAGCAGCGCCTGGTCGGCGCCGAAGTCCAACTCGGCGATCAGCTCGTTGGCCGACTCGCTCATGACTCGCCAGCCCGGGTAGGCGGCGAGCAGGCCGTGGATCGGCAGCCCGTTTGGGTCGGTGCGGACCCCAGCGGCCGTCGGATCCACGATGACGAACTCGCCGTCGACCGTATATTCGTTGGAGCCCAACCGATTTGCCCACGGGTAGAGGATCGGGATCCCCATCGTCTTGCCAGCGGTGAGGTAGGCGTCCAGACCGCGGCGCTGGCCGAGTAGTTCCACCCCGTCGTCGGTCAGCGACGTGCCGATCATGCCGGCTTCGGGCACGAACTGGGCGGCCACCGACGACGACGGGTCACGCAGCGTGACGACATGCACGGCGGTCAGCCTAGTTCAACGCGGTTGTGTCGTGCTAGCGCGACAGCGGATCATGCTGAATACGTTGCGGCGCAGCTCCTTTGGCGATCAGAGCGGCCTTGGTGGCGCGGACCATGGCCGGTCCGCCGCAGATCAGGATCTGCCGGTCGCCCCAGCCGCCGTATTTGGTCACCACTTCGGGTAGCCGACCGGTTTGGTGTACGTGCAGGCCGCGCGGCGGCGTGACGTCGGGGTATTCGGCGGCCCAGGCCGGGTCGCGGCGGTACTCCGACACCGGCGAGACCGACAGCCACGGATTGTGCGACGCGACCTCCCACAGCGTGCGCAGGTCGTAGAGCTCGCACTGGTAGCGGGCGCCGAAGAACAGGTGTACCCGTGGATTCACCGCGTAACGGCTGAGGTCCATGATCAGTGCCCGCAGCGGCGCCAGACCGGTGCTGCCGGCCACCATCAGCACGTCCCCGCCGTCGCGGTCGACCCGCATGGCGCCGTGCGGACTGGATATCCGCCACCGGTCGCCGGGCCGCGTTTCGTTGACGATCGCGGTGCTGACCAAGCCGCCGGGAACCAGGCGGACGTGAAACTCGATGCCGCCATTGGGGTCGACCGGAATCGCCGGGCTGAGAAATCGCCAGCGGCGTGGGCATTGCGGAATCTGGACATTGACGTACTGGCCCGGGTGATAGTGCATAGGGCGGTCCAGACGCAGCCGAACGACAGCCAGGTCGCGCGACACCCGACAGTGCTCGACGACCGTGCCGTCCCACCAGGCGGGTCCCTCCTCGGCGTCGGCGGCGCCGCTCATCACCCCGGTGATCAGGTTGAGCGACTGAACGGCCGCATCTTCGACGGCAGCGGTCCAGGCCTCGCCCAGATGGGTGCGCAGCGTCGCATGCAGCGCCTGGCGCATCGTTTCGTAATGGCGCGGCAGCACCCCGTACTTGCGGTGATCCCGGCCGAGCTGGGCCAGAAACGCTACCGGCTCGTCGGCGCGCTGGGCCACCAGCTCGCCGTAGACCCAGTGCAGGGCCTGGGCGAAAGCGGCCCGCTGGCTTGCCATTTCGGGCGGGAACAGGTCGCGCACCGAGACGTCGAGGGCAAACCAGTGCGTGTAGAAGCGATGGACGACCTCGTTGGGGACGGCTGACTCATCCTGCTTGAAGGCGTCGTGCAACACCCGCAACGCTTGCCGGTCGTCCAGGCCCACGAACCACGATTCTAAGCCGCCGTGGAAGCGGCCTGCCGAGCCGAACGCATCGATCGGTGAAGTCGACAGTTCTAAGCCGGACACGGCCGGAGTGCAATTTGCGCGTACCTCGGCATCCGAAATGAAGTAGTCCACTACTGGTTCGGTGCACCGATTTCGGACATACCGTTGCCCACGGCATATCGACGTCGGCCGGCTGGTTCGCCGGTGCGTCGCTGATGCCTGGATGCCCGGCGACAGGGAGCAGCGATGACTGAAACAGACGTGCAGATCGGGACGCAGTTCGGGCCCTACCTGCTCAAGCGGTTGATTGGCAGCGGCGGCATGGGAACGGTGTATGAGGCCCAGGACACCGTCATGGACCGGGTCGTCGCCCTGAAGCTGATTTCGGGGACCTACGCGCAGGATCCGGACTACCGACGGCGGCTCCAGCGCGAAGCCCGGATCGCCGGACGGCTCCACGACCCTCATGTGGTGTCGATCCACTCCACTGGCGAGATCGACGGGCAGCTCTACGTCGACATGCGCTTGGTCGACGGCACCGACCTGGACACCATGCTGAAGCAATCGGGGCCGCTGCCGCCGGCCAAAGCGGTGTCGGTAGTGCGCCAGGTCGCCTCGGCACTGGATGCCGCCCACGCCGCCGGGGTGCTGCACCGCGACGTGAAACCGGGAAACATCCTGATCACCGCCGACGACTTCGCCTACCTGGTGGACTTCGGGATCGCCAACGCCGCCACCGAGCAGAAACTGACCCAGGTCGGCGACACCCTCGGAACATGGACCTATATGGCCCCCGAGCGGTTCAACGGCGATGAAACCCAGGTGACCGCCCGTGCGGACACTTACTCGCTGGCGTGCGTGTTGTTCGAAGCGCTCACCGGATCGCCGCCGTTTACCGGGGACCGCGCGACCCTGGTCGCATCCCACCTGACGCAGCCGCCCCCGCGCGCCAGCGTGCGCTTCGGGCTGCCTCCGGTACTGGACGACGTGATCTCGCGGGGCATGGCCAAAAAGCCCGAAGAGCGGTATGCGACCAGCGGTGAGTTCGCGCAAGCGGCCGAGCAGGCCATCGGGCAGTTGGGCTCCGCGACTGCCGCCTTCACGTTGCCGATTAGTGTTCCGCGGACGCAGGCCGGCCCCACCACGCCGCCGCCAGCGCCCGCGAACTGGGCACCGGCCCCTGCTGCACCGACGGCGTACGGGCCGCCCACCGGCCCCGTCGGCCCGCCGACCGGTCCACCACCAGTGCAGCCGTGGCCGCAACCCGCGCCGACGCGTCGCAAGGGCCACTGGATTGCGATCGCGGCCTCGGTGGCACTCGTCGTCGCGCTGGCTGCCGGCGTCGGGATCTGGAAGCTCACCGGCAACAAGCCCGCGGGAGCGAAAGGTCCCGATATCAGCAAACTGGACGTGGGACGTTACGGGACGCAGCCACGTCCGCTGACGGGCGTCACGAGCAAAGAGGAAGGCGTATTCCTCGAGGCGTTTCGTCTCGCCGAGGGCATCGCCGACCCCTATGACGTCGACCCCATCCTGGATCACATCTACGGGAATCCGATTGCGGACACAAAGACGGCTGCCACGTCGATCTCCGGCACCGGAACCCCACTCGTGCAACCGGTGTTGGACAAATACGGGATGATCGCGGGCTATCTGCTCGAGGGCCTCGACAAGGGCCTCTTCGACTTCACCCGCAATCCGAACGGCGACCTGGTCAGGGTCCTGTTGACCAGCTTCCCCAACGACGATTCTGCGGCGCGGGCCGCCGCAGAGATGGACGCTGTCGACTTCGCGGTCAACCCGGAGAACAAGGTGGCGCAGATCCCGGGCTACCCGCAGGCAAAGGCGCACTATCGGCCGGATTCCCCCTCGGTTGCGGCGACCGTGGCCATCGGCCGTGTGGTCCTATCCATCGGCGTTCGCAGCGACAGCAAGCCCGTCCTGGACTATCTGGTGCAGCGGATCAAGCGCGCCATCGATCTGTCGAAGCCGCTCATCGCCAAGCTGATTCCGTTCGCCGAAGCCAGCCTTACGTCGATCCCGCGCGACCCGGACAACATGCTCAGTCGAACTTTCGTCGCGGGAGAACAACCGAAGATATCCGTGGGCTTCGGGAGCATGGGACCGCTCACGACCACTCCGTGTGTAGACGGCCAAGCTCTAAAGGACGGACTGTCCGCCCAGGCCGGGGTCGACCGGTGCGCGTTCAGCGCTGACAGTCAACTATTGCGGGCTCGAGACGACAAGGCGGCACAGGCGCTGTTGCCCAAGCTGGTCGAGGCGGCCCGGGAGGAATACATCGACCACGACGTGGCGCCGCCAGTCGGACTCCCTGATGCGCGCTGCTACGAACTGAAGCAAAAAATCTGGGCCGACAACGCGAACGGTCGCTTCCAATGTGTGGTCTCGTTCGGGCGCTACGTCGCCACGGTTTGGAGCAACGAGGAAAAGGACGCCAAACAGCGCGCAGCCGCCCAGTACGCGATCCTGGTCAACAGCGCGTGAGTGGCGAAGCCCGCTATAGGTGGTGAATTCCCTTGTACAGCACCAATAATCCGATCAGCACCAGAATCGCGGCGACCAGGGCGGCGTTGTGCTTTTCCATCCAGTTCTTGACTCGCTCCAGCGGAGGGTCGGCGCGCCCGCCGGCGACCGCGTAGGCCAGGATCGGAATCGCGACCGACGACGCGGAGACGCCGACGAACAGTGCGGCGGAGGCCACGGTTCCGGCGGCACCTAGCGCGTCGGTGCCGATCGACAAGCCTGCCGCCGCGCAGATGAACA
>NZ_DATJYB010000323.1:0-11703 GCF_035499775.1 Mycobacterium sp.
GGTGAGGGTCAGCGTCTGGTCGTCGGCGCGGGCGGTGATGGTGGCCGTGGTGTCGGGGCCGCCGTGTTTGGCGGCGTTCTGCAGTGCTTCGCTGCAGTAGAAATACAGGGCGGCCTCGGTCGAGGCGGGGTAGCGGCCCAGGCCCTGCAGGTCCAGCTGCACGGGGATGGGGGTGTTGGCGGCGACCGCCGGCAGGGCGCGGTCCAGGCCGCCGTTGATGAGCAGCGGCGGGTAAAGGCCGTGGGCCAGTCTGCGGATCTCGGCGATCGCGGTCTCCACCAGCCCGCTCGCCTCGGTGAGCAGCGGCTGAAATCGGTCGGGTCCGGCGGTGCGGGCCAGCTGGACGAGCACCGCCAGCGCGACGAGGTGTTGTTGGGCGCCGTCGTGCAGGTCGCGTTCCAGCCGGCGCCGCTCCTCGTCGGCGGCGGTGATCAGCCGGCTGCGGGAGGCCTCGAGTTGGGCGGCCCGCTCGGCGACCAGGTTCTCCGAGACCCGCAGCGCCGCGGCGTTGTTCCACACGATCACCAGCAGGTGTAAGGCATTGACCGGCAGTGCGATGACGATAAATGCCGTCTCGATCCAGTGCGGCGGTTGGGCGGCCGACGCGGCGACGTGCTCAAAGCGCGCGACCAAAGCCATGGTCAGTACGCAGCCGGTGGTAACCACGGCGAGAACCAGCCCTCGCCGCCAGCGGACGTAGGGCTCGGCGAAAACGACCGGCACCAGGGCCGCGAGCACTGTCGCCGGCAGCAGGTTCGGTGCGACGAACGTGACGAGCATAATGGCGGCCAAGTTGCTGATACACGCCAGCGTGATCGATTGCTCGTGTCTACCGCGCCGCGCCAGGTGCAGCGCGACCCCCAGCACGACACTGTGCGCGCCGCAGATCGCGACCAGGACCAGCAACCAGGGGGATCGCGTCAGAAAGAGGTACTCCCACCCCGGCAGCACCACTCCGGCACCCACGAAAAAGGCGATGTAACCAGCGAGGAACAGCTGAAATCGCTCCGCCATGAACCGGTTGATCAGGTCGTGACCTAACACCGACGAAGAGCGGACCGCTGCCAGCAGGAGAACCTTCGGCACCCGCCAGTAGGGCACCGACGGGGTCGCCGCCTTGGGCGTCAGTGGGCTGCTCGCCATAACCGGGTCAGCAGATCTGGGTGCAGGTTTTCTTTGTGAAAGTAGGCCGCGGCGCCACACTCGGCGGCTCCCGTGGGAAGGTCCTCGAGGTCATAGGTCGACATCAGCAGGACCATCAGATCCGGGTGCGCGGCGTGAATTCGCCGGGCGGCTTCGATGCCACCCATTCCGGGCATGTGGATATCCATCAACACGATCCCGGCACCGCCGTCCCGAAGGAGTTCGATTGCGGATTCCCCGGTTTCGCATTCGCCGGCCATGACGAAGTCTTCCGTCGCGGCCACCGTGGCGGCAGTAGCGAGCCGGAAACTGGCCTGGTCATCGACGACCCAGACCGGTACCCGTTCATCCCTCACCTAGTGCATTTTTCAGGGCTCGTTCGCTGCACACCATGGTGTACACACCACTGTCAGGCGGAGACGTCATCGAGAAACATCAGCACCGCCTTGACCCGTCGATCAACTTGGTCGTCGACGGTCAGACCGAGCTTGGCGAAGATGGAATTGATGTGCTTCTCCACCGCCCGCTGAGATAACACCAGCCGTTCCGCCACTGTGCGATTGCTGTGCCCGGTCGCCAATTCGGCGAGCACCTCGCGTTCCCTGGGCGTCAATCGGCTGAGCGTTGCGGCGGAACGCGGCTGGGCCAGCAGCGCCTCCACCACCAGCGGATCGAGCACCGTGCCACCGGCTGCGACTTGGTGCACCGCCTGGCTGAGCTGGTCGAAATGCGAAATGCGTTCCTTCAATAGATACCCGCGGCCGGCCGTGCCGCCGTCCAGCAACCCCGCCGCATAGCTGGGATCGGCGTATTGCGACAACACGATCACCCCGGTATCCGGGTGCGCCGTCCGCATCCATCGGGCCAGGCGAATGCCCTCGTCGGTCGACGTCGGCGGCATCCGCACGTCGGTGAGCAGCAACGTCGGGTGATGCTTTTCGACGAGTTCGATGGTGGAGTCGTAATCCTCGGCGGCGCCGACGACAGTCACATCGGGGTCGATCGACAATGCCCGCTGAACGCTGTCTCGGACCAGCAGGGAATCCTCGGCAATGAGGACCGAAATCGGACCACTCACCTCAATGCCATCCTTCCCCGGCCGTTCACGATTACTCATTCACGATTTGCTGCTCGAAACCGTCAGGGTTGACCTCTGCAATTATCCCGGTATTGGCGCCGGTGCGCCTGAGTAGTGCACTACCTAATTGAATGCAAGTATCCCACAGCAGCAAGACCGCAGCTCAGCGGGAGTCAGCCGCATTTTCTGCGGGTCGGCAGGCCGGCCTGCAGTTCAGCGAGTCGCGACCCGGTTGCCGCGGATGGTTGCGGCCAGTTGTTCGCGATCGGAGATGTCGAGTTTGATGCAGGCGCGGTAGAGGTGGCCCTCGACTGTGCGTACCGACACCACCAGCCGGTCGGCGATCTCCTTGTTGCTGAGCCCCGCCGCGACCAGATTCGCGATTTCGCGTTCCCGCATCGTCAACGGCAGCGGGTGCGCCGCGACTTCCAGTGCGGGAGTGCGGATGCCGCCGCATTCGGCAGCCAGGCGGTGGGCGACTGCGGCGGCCTCCACCGCACGCCGCCGGTCGTCGCACGCCTGGAACGCGAACGCTGCCTGCGCGGCGGCGTCGGCTGCCGACAACAGCGCACCGATCTCCTCGAATTGGTGCGCGGCGGCAAAAATCGCCCCGGCATCGCGGTCGCGCAGTGCGGCGGCGTGGGCGGCGATGACCCCCGCCAGCCGCCCACCGACAGCTGTCGCGACGTCGACCAGGCGGCCCAAGCAGGATTGGTCACCGAACCGGACCGCGTCGTGCAGCGCCAGCATTTCGATCGCCCGTTGGCCGGACTCTTCGGCGCGCCCCGCGGCGTCAAGCGCCGAATCGATTGCGGAGCTGACGTTTCCCTCGGCCGCGGCCAGCCAGGCCTCAGCGATGCGCAACTGTGGCCCGAACACCGCAACGTGCCGGCCGAACCGGGTCCGCAGCTCGGCCACCATCTTGGCGCCCGGCCCCACCTGGCCCAGCACACAATACGACTGCGCGAGCAGCAGCCGTGCCGGGAAGCTCCACGACGCGGCCGATTCGGATGTCAACGCCGCGACGGTCTGCTCCATCCGGGCAACAGTGTCGGCGAAATGGCCGCGGGCTAGGTCGACGGTGCCCGCCAGCACGTTGGCCATGCTCCACGCCAGGTACTGCCCGGCCGACGAGATCTGCACAAATCCAGCGGATTGCTTGGCAGCAGCGGCAAACTCGCCGACCAGCGCGAGTGCGCGAACCTCGCCGAACGCGGTCAGATACCTCAGCAGTCCGTCGACTCTGTTCTCGATCGCGTGCCCGCGCTTGGCCATTGCCGCAGCTTCGTCTCCCCGTCCCTGCAACGCGAGCGCCAACGCGCCGCCCAAGACCGCCCATTCAACCGCGGCGGCACAGGCGGTTTCGTCAGAGAGTACGTGCTGGGACAGGGCGACGGCCTGGTCCAGCTGGTTCTCGAAGCACAGCATCGCCGAAGCGATGCCGTCGACCAGCAGCCGCAGCGCCGGGTCGCTCACCCGGGCCCGCAACATCTTCAGCACCTCGGCGGCACGTTCGGTGTCGCCCATCGACCATTGCAGGTTCGCGATCCTCGCTATACCGCACCGGACCAGATCGGGGTCGTTGAGCGCATCGGGGTGAAACGGCCGTAGCGCCTCCTCGGCTTCGACGCCATTGCCCTGCCACGACAGCGATCGAGCGAGCAATTCGCTGGCCTCCAGCCCGCCGCCTCGACTTACCGCGGCACGCGCCAAACGCTCACCCACGGTGATGTCGGTCAGTGCTACCGCATCTCGGGCGGCGGCCACCAGCAGCGGGACGTCGGCGCCTTGATCACTGTCGATGGTCAGCTCCGCCAACCGCATCCGCTCGGCGGGCGTGGTCGGCCGCCGCTCCTTCAAGGCGCGGACCAGCTCAGCACTCAACCGCCGCGACGCCGCCGTCCCGAAACGCCGGCGAAGGACCTCACGGAAGAGCGGGTGGTTGAACCGGACATTGATGCCGTGGTCCTTGGTGACCCGGATCAGCCCCCGTGTCTCGGCCGCCTCGACGGCGTCGTCGCCGGCGATCTTGGACAGCGTGTCGAGGTCGAGCGGTTCGCAGCACGCCAGCACCTGCAGCACGCGGAGCACCGGTTCGGGCAGCTGATCGACCCGGCCGTACAGCAGCGAGGCCAGCTCTGAGGTAACCGCCATGCGGCCACGCAGCTGCCAGATTCCGCGCACCTGCCGCAGCGTGCCGGCCTCGAGCGCGCCCTCTACCAGATGCCGCAAGAACAGGGCGTTGCCGCCCGATGCGTCCCACATCAAATCCGCGCTCAGACCCTCGACACGGCCGCCCAAGGCTTGCTCGATGAGCCGCACGGACTGCTCTTTGTTGAACGGAGCGAGATAAAGCCGCTGCAGATACCCGTCCTTCCACAAGGACGTGATCGCGTCAGGCGCCGATTCGCCGGAACGCACCGTGGCGACGATGCGCATGGATCCGTCGAGCGCCAGTTGATGGAGCAGGGTGGCCGACAACTGGTCCAGCAAGTGGGCATCGTCGACACCGATGACCGAATGATCCCCGGCGAGCAGGGCTTCGCGGGCGGTGGCCAAGCAGCTGATCGGGTCTGGTGGTGTCGCCGCGCCAACCAGCGGTGCGAACACGCCCAGCGGGATGCTCCGTGCCGACTCCGTTCCGGCAACCCAGCGCACCGGGGTGGGCAGTGCCTGCGTCACTACCCGGGCCAACGTCGTCTTTCCGACCCCCGCATCGCCGATGATCACGATGCCGCAGATGCCGGGTTTGTCGACAAGTGCGGCCTGGACGGCCGTACTTTCGCTTTCCCGTTGCACAACTGGCCAATTTCGGGCCATCGCCAGAGTCATTACGTCCTCCGGCTCGACCGTTTGTCGGTCAGCTGAGAGGTGGCGCCATCAGCCCTGAGTGCCTTGATCTCGGCGAGGGTGACCAGTCGCTCGTCGCACGCTCGGCAGCCCATGTCTGCCCGCGGGTTGCGACCCGGAGTGAATGTGCTCAACAGCATCGTGGATTTCATGATCGTTCCCTTCTGCTCGACGCTTCTATGGTCGGAGAAGGTCGAGGTCCGGGGCAGCCTGCCGACACCACGGTTTCTGTTGGTGTGCCCACGGTGGTGCCTGCACCAACGGGATCGCCGGATGCCAGACGGTCCGGGACGCGGCGCTCGGGGCAAGGCGGCAGGTGCGCACCACTGTCGACACTGGTGTCTACATCCCCGCCAATTTTGGTGTGTGCTCTCTGGCTCACCGCCTTGCCGGCCGACGACACTCGATGCCTATCAGCACATCGCCACCGACGGTGGCAAGCCAACACGGCGAGGAGGCGAAATGTTTGAATCACCAACGACATCCGCGACAACACCCGATGTCGTCCAAGATACCGAACCAACCTTGGTCGACCACGGGCCTTCTCCTGAGCCCGTTTTGATCACCGAGCAGGAGGTCATGTTCAGCACCGCAGTGGCTACGTCGCCGCGGCCCGTGTCCACCTCCCGCCGATTTATCGACGCAATCCGGGGTTTCGGCGGCGCATTCCGGCTTCCGCCACCGAAACGGCACTACCCGCAGCGCAGCAGTTACCTCGAGAAGGCCCGGATGGCCCGCGAAATGGACCGGCTGTGAGCATCTTCCAGAGTGTCGTCATATTGGTGACACTCGCGTTGTCTGCGGTCGGCGTGCACAACCTGCAGTTGGGGCTTGAGTCCTGGGACCACGAGCGGCATTTCAACGATTAATGGCGGGGCTGATCAAAATGTCAGCAGCACAACCAGTTTCATTCTCGACGGCGGACGGGCTGCAACGCGTCGGACCTGTCGTCGCGGCGGCTGCGCTGATCATGTCGATCGTGTGCGTCGCGATGGCCACGTCGCAGCTGTCGTTCATGAAGATGCTCGGTTCCGGCCGCGCGGTCAGCCCGGGTAAGACCTCAGGCCAACACGAAATACCGCAGCCACATGTAGATCCCGGCGAGGATGACCGAAACCGTGGTGACCACAATGCCTTTGCGGGTGAATTCCCAGAAGGAGATGGGGCTGCCTTCGCGCTTGGCGATTCCAAGCATGACGACGTTCGCGCTGGCTCCGACGGCGGTCAGGTTGCCGCCGAAGTCGGCGCCCAGTGCCAGCGCCCACCACAGCGCGTCGTGGTTGACCTGGCCCGGCATGACCTTGACGAGTTCGGCGACGATCGGTGCCATCGTGGCGACGTAGGGGATGTTGTCGATGATCCCGGACACCGGTGCCGCGACGCCCAGGATCAGCAGCACGGTGACCAACTCGTTGCCGCCGGTCAACTCGGTCGCCGCGCGCCCCAGCTTCGCGATGACGCCGGTCTTCACCAGCGCGCCGACCATGATGAACAGCCCGGCGAAGAACAGCAGGGTGTCCCATTCGACGCTGGACAGGTAGTCCGAGCGGGGCAGCCGCGACATCACGATGAGCATCCCGGCGCCCAGCAGTGCGATCAGAGACGGCTGGAGATGCAGCAGGGGATGGGCGATGAACGCTGCGAACACGAGGAGCAGAACGACGCCGCACTTGATGAGCAGGCCGCGATCGCGGATTGCTTCGCGCTCGTCCAGCGACATCACGTCGGCGACTCGCTCGGGCTCGACGGTGATCGGGCCGAAAAGGCGGGGCAACATGGCGACGAAGACGACGATGACAATCAACACGATCGGCGCCAGGTGCACCACGAAGTCGTTGAACGTCAATCCCGCCCGGCTGCCGACGATGATGTTGGGTGGGTCGCCGACCAACGTCGCGGCGCCGCCGATGTTGGACGCGAACACTTCTGCCATCAAAAACGGCGCCGCATTTATCGCCAGCCGGTCGCACACCAATAACGTGACGGGTGCGACCAACAACACGGTGGTGACGTTGTCCAGCAGAGCTGACGCTAACGCCATCACGAGTACCAGCAGGATCATGATGCGCATCGGGGAGCCGCGGGCCCGTTTGGTGGCCCAGATCGCGACGTACTCGAAGACGCCGGTCTGCCGCAGCACGCTGACGATGATCATCATGCCCAGCAGCAAAAAGATTACGTCCCAATCGATTCCCGTCTTGTGTGAGTAGAAGACGTCGTCGGAGTCGATGACCGGCAGGGTAACCACGATCGCTGCGCCCACCAGCGCGGCCAGGGTCTTGTTGACCCGGTCGCTGGCGATCAGCCCGTAGGTCACCACGAACACCGTGACCGCGATGATGGCGCTCATCGGTGCTCCTCCGAATGTCCAGTCAGCTCAAAACGAAATAGCGCAACCACAGATAGACCGCGCTCAGTATCAGCGACATCGACGTAACCACGGCGCCCTTGCGGGTGAATTCCCAAAAGGAGACCGGGTTGTCCGCATGCTTGGCGATGCCCAGGATGACGACGTTGGCGCTGGCCCCCACAGCGGTGAGGTTGCCGCCCAGATCGGCGCCGAGGGCAAGGGCCCACCAGAGCACTCCCGGATCGGCGTGGCCCGCCAGCGACGGCGCCAGATCGGCGACGATCGGCGCCATCGTCGCCGCGTAGGGAACGTTGTTGACGAAGCCGCTGATCAGGAAAGACGCCGTGAGGATCACCATCGTGGCCAGCAGTGCGTTGCCACCGGTCACCGTGGCAGTCAGGTGCGCCAGCTGCCTGACGACCCCGGTCTTCACCAGGGCGCCGACCATGACGAACAAGCCGGCGAAGAACAGCAGTGTGTCCCACTCGACGCTGGACAGGTACTCGGATTGCTTCTGCCGGGAGACAACGATCAGGATCGCGGCGCCCAGCAGCGCCGCCAGGGATGGCTCCAGGTGCAGGGGCCGCTGGGCGATAAAGGCGACAAACACCGCAACCAGTACGACGCCGCACTTGATCAGCAGTCCGCGGTCGCGGATGGCCTCTTTCTCCTCCAGCGCCATCACGTCGGCGACCCGTTCGTCGTCAACCGTGAACGCGCCGGGAAAAAGGCGCGGCAGCATGGCGATCAGGACGGCCGTCACGATGATCACGATCGGCGCCAGGTGGAGCAGGAAGTCGTTGAAGGACAGGCCGCCCTTGCTGGCGATGATGATGTTGGGTGGGTCGCCGACCAAGGTCGCAGCGCCGCCGATATTGGAGGCGAAGACCTCGGCCATCAGAAACGGCGCCGGACCGATGTCCAGCCGGTCACACACCAGCAGCGTGACCGGCGCGATCAGTAGCACCGTGGTGACGTTGTCCAGCAGCGCCGAGGCGACCGCGGTGACCACGACCAGCAGCACCATGATGCGCAGCGGCGAGCCGCGGGCGCGTTTGGCGGCCCAGATCGCGGTGTATTCGAAGACGCCGGTCTGCCGTAGCACGCTGACGATGATCATCATGCCCAGCAGCAGAAAGATTACGTCCCAATCGATTCCGGTTTCGTGGGAGTAGAAGACGTCGTCGGAGCTGATGATCGGCAGGGTGACCACGACCGCCGCGCCGGCCAAGGCCACCGCGGTCTTGTTGACCCGGTCATGCGAGATTAACGCGTAGGCGACCACGAAGACGGTGATCGCAACGACACTCATCGAATCGCTACGCGATCACGTCTTCAGGGCAGCGGCCAGCAGGCGCGAAGCCGTGATCACCCCGAGCAACCGTCCGCCGTCGACCACCGCGAGGAGCGGGCTGCGCAACCGAGCCATCGTCGCGGCCACCTCGATGATGGTGTCGTCGGCATTGACCGGCGGAACGTCGACCAAGTGGTCCGGCAAGACGTCGCGGACGGTCTTGCCGCGCAACTTGTCGGCCGCCCGGTCGGCCATCGATTCGTTGAGCACGCCGGCCAATGAGGGATCGTCCTGGACGTAGCGGGGCACAATGAAGCGCACCACCTGAGATGCAGGCAGCACCGCGTACGGTTTGCCGGACGTGTCGGTGACCAGGAGCCCGGGCAGCCGGTGCTCGGCGAGGGTGCGGGCGGCGTCCAGAGCATTGGAATCGATCGTGACGACGGGGAAGTCTTCGGCGAACTGCTCGGCGCGCATAACGTGACATTACGTCTGAACCGCGACGATGTTCTGGTCGACAGTTGGGGCCATGGTGTACTCCGGGGTCGCAGTGACATGACTGCCGACCAGGCTTCCCGGCTCACCGCAACGTGACGCTACCAAACAAGCGATGTCGGAGCTCGTCAAACCGGACGCTCTTGCGCTCGCTGCGTAGACTGGCCAGATGCTGGAACAGATCCGCGGCCCCGCCGATCTGCAGCACCTTTCCCAGCGGCAGTTGCGCGATCTGGCTTCCGAGATTCGCGAATTCCTGATCCACAAGGTCGCCGCCACCGGGGGGCACTTGGGGCCGAACCTCGGTGTCGTCGAGCTCACGCTGGCGCTGCACCGGGTCTTCGACTCACCGCACGACCCGATCATCTTCGACACGGGCCACCAGGCTTACGTGCACAAGATGCTGACCGGCCGCTGCCCGGAGTTCGAGAGTCTGCGCAAAAAGGGCGGCCTGTCGGGGTATCCGTCGCGCGCCGAGAGCGAGCACGACTGGGTGGAGTCCAGCCATGCCAGCGCGGCGCTGTCCTATGCCGACGGCCTGGCCAAGGCGTTCGAGTTGACCGGGCACCGCAACCGGCACGTGGTCGCGGTGGTCGGGGATGGCGCGCTCACCGGCGGCATGTGCTGGGAGGCGCTGAACAACATCGCCGCTTCGCGGCGTCCGGTGATCATCGTCGTCAACGACAACGGCCGCAGCTACGCGCCCACAATCGGCGGTGTCGCCGACCACCTGGCCACGCTGCGGCTGCAGCCGGCCTACGAGCAGGCGCTGGAGCGTGGCCGCGACGCGGTGCGCGCGATGCCGCTCGTCGGTGAGTCCTTCTACCACCTCCTGCACAGCGTCAAGGCCGGCATCAAGGACTCGCTGTCACCCCAGCTGATGTTCACCGATCTGGGGGTGAAGTACGTCGGCCCGGTGGACGGCCACGACGAACGCGCTGTGGAGGTCGCGCTGCGCAAAGCCCGCGGCTTCGGGCGCCCGGTGATCGTGCACGTCGTCACCCGCAAGGGGATGGGCTACCCGCCCGCCGAAGCCGACGAGGCCGAGCAGATGCACTCCACCGTCCCGATCGACCCCGCGACCGGGCAAGCGACCAAGGTGGCGGGCCCGGGCTGGACGGCGACCTTCGCCGACGCGCTCATCGAGTACGGGAAGAAGCGCCGCGACATCGTGGCCATCACCGCGGCCATGCCCGGCCCCACCGGGCTGACGGCATTCGGAAAGCGGTTCCCGGACCGGTTGTTCGACGTCGGGATCGCCGAGCAGCACGCGATCACGTCGGCGGCCGGGCTGGCCATGGGCGGGCTGCACCCGGTGGTGGCGATCTACTCGACGTTCCTCAACCGCGCCTTCGACCAGATGATGATGGATGTGGCGCTGCACCGGCTGCCCGTCACGATCGTGCTGGACCGGGCGGGGATCACCGGCAACGACGGCCCCAGCCACAACGGCATGTGGGACCTGTCGATGCTGGGCATCGTGCCCGGCATGCGGGTGGCCGCACCCCGCGACGCCACCCGGTTGCGCGAGGAACTCGGTGAGGCGCTCGACGTCAGCGACGGTCCAACCGCGCTGCGGTTCCCCAAAGGCGATGTGGGCGAAGATATTTCGGCCATAGAGCGGCGCGGGACCGTGGATGTGCTCGCGGTGCCTGCCGATGGGTTGAACCATGACGTGCTGCTGGTAGCGGTCGGGGCGTTCGCGTCGATGGCGTTGGCGGTGGCCAAGCGGCTACACAACCAGGGGATCGGCGTGACGGTGATCGACCCGCGCTGGGTGTTGCCGGTCTCCGACACCGTTCGCGACCTGGCGGTCCAGCACAAACTGCTGGTCACGATGGAGGACAACGGGGTCAGCGGCGGCGTCGGCGCCGCGGTGTCCGCCGCCCTGCGGCGCGCGGAGATCGACGTGCCGTGCCGCGACGTCGGGCTGCCGCAGGAATTCTTCGACCACGCATCGCGCGGTGAAGTGTTGACCGAACTGGGGCTGACGGACCAGGACGTGGCGCGCCGGATCACCGGGTGGGTCGCCGCGCTGGGTGCCAACGCGGCCGAACCTGAGATCAGCGAGCGTCTGGACTAGTTGCGATCGCGGCCGTGGCGGCCGGGGTCGCGTCGAGACTGTACTCAGGGCTATGCCGACCCGCGGAAACCAGCCCTCACTTCAGTCTCGATGCCCTCACTTCAGTCGCGACGACGTCTCGGGCGTCCGCTGGGTCACGCTCACCACCAGCCGGGAAGCGTAGGCACAACGCCAGCCGTATCGGGCGTATGGCAAGCATTTTGGGGGCCCTAGCACTGGGTGAGCAATCTATCGAACACGCCCTATGCGGCTTGCGTCATCGCCGCGGCCAGCACTGGGACCACGAGTTCTCGCTGCCACGCCCGCGCCTGGCCGAGGCGCAAATGCTCGTCGACGGCCTCGACCGGATCGCGGGAGTTCGCCGAGATGACCTCCCAGTCCCAGCACAGCCGCCGCACCAACTCGGGCAG
>NZ_DATJYB010000324.1:0-65267 GCF_035499775.1 Mycobacterium sp.
CTTTTACGTCTTCTCGGCCTACGTCTCGAGGATGGCGACCGCGGCCGCGGTGTCCCCTTCGTGGGTCAGCGACACATGGATCGTCACGTCGGCCAGATGCTTGGCGATCTCGCCGGTCAGCCGGACCCGCGGCCGGCCCCACATGTCGGTGACCACCTCGATGTCGCGGTGGATGTCCTCCGGCAACACCGGACGCTGGGCGAACCGCGAACCGGACCAGGCTTTGATCACCGCCTCCTTGGCAGCCCAGCGCGCCGCCAGGTGACGCGCCGCCGACGAACTCTTGTCGGAGGCGTCGCGGCGCTCACCCGGGGTGAACGTCTCCGAGAACATGGTTCCCGGCTGGTCGACCTGCTCGGCGAAATCAGGAATGGAGACGAGGTCGATCCCCACTCCGACAATGCCCATGGATCGCCAGGTTAATGGATGACCGAAATCATCCGGCAGGGACCTCGTACGCGTCGCCTTCACCCAACCGAGCGGCCGAATTCAGCAGCATCGACGCCTCCTGCCGCTTCTCCGGCGCGCTGTGGTCGAAGCGACGGTCCGGTGGCCGCTGGTACATCGGCTCACCACCGGCAATGGCCGAGGCCAACCGGCGCTGACCGGCCAACAGCCGGGCGTCGGCGCGGCGCTGGTAGTCCGCGCGCTGATCGGCGTCCAGCGCGGCGATGAACGCCTGCGGGTGCACCAGCGCGACCAGGCCGGACACATGGCCGAACCCGAGGCTGGTCAGCATTCCGGCCTTCAGCGGGAACTTCTCGCCGAGGCGCAGCGTGTCACGCACCCAGACGAAGTGCGCAGAACCGGCCAGTTCGTCGTCGACGCAGTCCAGGCTGCGGTTGGGCGGGATCACCCCGTCGCGCAGCATTTGGCACAGCCCCATGGTCTGGAAGACCGCCGCGCCGCCCTTGGCGTGACCGGTCAGGCTCTTCTGCGACACCACGAACAGCGGCGCGCCCGCGGAGCGGCCCAGCGAGTCGGCCAGCCGCTCGTGCAACTCGGTCTCGTTGGGGTCGTTGGCCAGCGTCGACGTGTCGTGCTTGGAGATCACCGCGATGTCGTCGGCGCCGACGCCCAGCTTGGCCAGCGACCGGGCCAGCGGCGAGTCCTTGCCGCCGCGCCCGGCGCCCAGCGCACCCAGCCCCGGGGCCGGGATCGAGGTGTGCACACCGTCACCGAACGACTGCGCGAAGGCCACCACCGCAAGTACCGGCAGTCCCATCTTCAGCGCCAGGTCACCGCGCGCCAGCACGATGGTGCCGCCGCCCTGAGCTTCGACGAAGCCCAGCCGCCGCCGGTCGTTGGGCCGGGAGAACTTCGAGTCGTCGATGCCGCGGCCGCGCATGATGCTGGTGTCGGCGGTGGCCGCCATGTCACCGAAGCCGATGATGCCTTCCAGCGTCAGGTCGTCGATGCCGCCGGTCACCACCAGCTCGGCCTTGCCCAGCCGGATCTTGTCGAGACCCTCCTCCATCGATACCGCGGCCGTCGCGCACGCGGCGACCGGGTGGATCATCGCGCCGTAGCTGCCGATGTAGGACTGAACCACATGCGCGGCAACGATATTCGGCAGCACTTCCTGGAAGATGTCGTTCGGCTTGTTACGGCCCAACAGGTTTCCGTGGTACATCGTCTGCATCGAGGTACCACCACCCATGCCGGTGCCCATCGTGTTGGCCACCAAACTCGGGTGCACGTAGCGCATCACCTCGGCCGGGCTGAAACCGGCAGTCAGGAACGCGTCGACGGTCGCCACGATGTTCCACACCGCCAGCCGGTCAATGGAACTCGCCATATCCGGCCCGATACCCCACACCGTGGGGTCGAACCCGGTCGGGACCTGGCCACCGACGAGCCGCGACAGCTTGTTCTTCCGCGGCACCCGAATCTCTGTGCCTGCCTTGCGGATGACCTGCCAGTCGGTCGAGTCGGGCATCGGACGGATGACGGTGTGCTCCGGATCGAACTCGGCGAAGGCGCGGGCGTCAGCCTCCGACGAGACGACGAATGCAAAGTCCTTGTCCAGGAATACCGATACCAGCAGCGGCGACCCCTCGTTGGGGTTGATCGAGCCGTCGTCAACGAATTCGCGAACGCCCACTCGTTCCACCACGGCATCGTGGTAACGCTCGACCAGCTCGGCCTCGTCGACGAGATCGCCGGATTCCACGTCGTACCAACCCGGTTGCGGATCGTCCTCCCAGCGGATCAGCCCGGTGGTCCAGGCCAGCTCCAGTACGCCGGCCGCCGACAGTTCGTTATCGACCTCCATCTCGAACCGGGTGCGCGACGAACCGTACGGGCCGATTTCGGCGCCACCGACGATCACCACCAGATCCGCTGGGTCGACGTCGAGGTCGTCCCAATGCGGAGGTGGTGCCGGCGTGAATCCCCGCGGCGGGGAGGGCAGGGCCGCGATGGTTCCTTCGGCCGCGGTGTCCTCTGGGTTTTCTGAGGCCTTCGCCGCCTGATCCTCGCGCGCTTTGGCGGCCAGTTCGGCCATGTCGAGGTCGGCCTCACCCAGCCCGCCGGTCAGGTCGGCCTTGATCGGTTTGTTGGCAGCGGCGACCTTGGACTCCACGTCGCACAGGCCCAGCAGCATGGCGGCCATCTCGTCGGTCGAGTAGGTGGTGACACCAGCCTCTTCCACGGCAGTGACGATGGCGTCGTTGTGGCCCATCAATCCGGTGCCGCGGGTCCAGCCGATCAGTGCGTGCGCCAGGCTGACCCGGGCCGCCCAGGAGGACTCGGCGTGCCAACGGCTCACCACAGCGTCCAGGGCCGACTTGGCCTCGCCGTACGCGCCGTCACCGCCGAACATCCCGCGGTTGGGCGAGCCCGGCAGCACCACGTGCAGCCGCGATGCGATGTCGCGCTCGGCGCCGATCTTGGACAGACCGCCGATCAGCCGCTGCGCGGCCCACAGCAGAACCTTCATCTCCATCTCGGAGCGCGACCCGGCCTCGGAGAGATCGCCGACGACCCGCGGCGCGGCGAACGGGAACAGCAGCGTCGGTGTCTGCGCGTCCTTGATGTGAATCGACTGCGGCCCAAGGCTTTCAGACTGTTCGTTGCCGACCCAGTCGACAAGGGCGTCGATGTCGGAGTAGGACGCCATGTTGGCCGCCACCACCCACAGCGCCGCGCCGTAACGAGCGTGGTCCCGGTACAGGGTGCGGTAGAAGGCCAGCCGTTCGCCGTCCAGCTTCGACGTCGTCGCGATGACGGTGGCACCGCCGTC
The DNA here is from genome assembly GCF_035499775.1 of Mycobacterium sp. GTDB lineage: Bacteria > Actinomycetota > Actinomycetes > Mycobacteriales > Mycobacteriaceae > Mycobacterium. The sequence continues at coordinate 3,245 of NZ_DATJYB010000324.1, forward strand.
GAGCAGTCGTGCGGCCACCGAGGCGGCGATCGAACCCTTCGAGGCACCGGTCACCACAGCGACTTCCTTGCTATAGGGACCGGGGTCCGGGTTCTCGGCGCCGGCGGCGATCCGCCCGTACAGCGAACCATGAATCTGGCGGCCCGCGGCCAGCGACTTGCCCTGCCACCAGGTGGCTTGCGTGGCAACGACGTGACCGGCGCCCTCGAACCGTTCGGACAGTCGCATCCAGTCGGCGTCGATGTCACCCTCGTCGGTGAGCCACAGCTTGACCAGGTCCTCCCGGGCGCTGGCCCAGCGGTCGTCGAAGACGACGGCCTTCTTGCCGTCGAACACCGGTGCCACCAAACGTGGCCAGTCCGCGCCCAATTCGGTGGTGACCAGGTCGATGAGCTCGGCATCGGTGGCCGCCGGCAACGCACTGACCGGGTCGTCCAGGCCCAGCTGACCCAGAACCAGGCGGGCCGCCGAGGCGAGCACCCCGTCGGGGCCGGTGATCTGATCGGTGAACTCGCTCAACGCGGCCGCGTCCACGGTCGCTCCGCCGCCACCACCCGCCGACGGCAACGCCACCGGGATACCGTGGCGTGCGCCCACCGACGTGACCGCGGCATCAATGACCTTGTCGACGGAGGCGGCGTCGGCCAGCGCACCCTCGTGCAGGTGCCCCAGCGCACCCCCACGGACGCTGGTGCCCTCGCGGGTACCCAGCGCGACCTCAACCGTGACGTGCTTGGCCCAACCGTCGCCGAGCTCCCAGGTCTTGGTGACCCGCTCGGCGATGGCGCCGGGCCGCTTGCCCGACGGCCCGAGAATGGTCCGCAGCTGGTCGTTGATCGCGTCGGAAAGCACTGGGCCATAGGGCTTGTAGGTGCGCGCCAGCTTAGTCACCTGCGACCGCAGCCCGGCCAGGTCGGCCTCTGCGGCACCGTCGATGGCACCCAGGTTCAACTCGGAGCCCAGGTCCACCAGCAGCTGGTTGCGCCGCGACGACGCGCCGTCGGTGATGGACTCGATCGAGTCGAGCACCTCGATCTGGTCGATGCGCATCTTGGCCGAAAGCGCGATCAGCGCCAATGTGGCATCAGCGGCATCGAATCCGATGTCGTCAGGACGCGGAGCACCGGACGGAGCTGCGGCGGGAGCCGCAGCGACGGCTGGTGCGACATCGGGGTTGGGCGCGCCGTCCGACGCGACAGCGTCGGACCCCCCAGCCGCCTCAACCTCGTCCTCCGGCTCGGGGTCGGTGTCGGTGGCGAACAGCACCGCGGCGTCACGCTCGGCGTTGAGCACTTCCACTGTGCTGTGGGCGTATTCAGGAAGCTTGAGCGTGTTCGTGGCCAGTCCCGCCACCGTCGGCGCCGACTTCACGCCGATCTCGACGAACCGCTCCACACCCAGGCCGCCGGCGGCCTCCTCGATGAACAGCAGATCCTGCGTCTCGATCCAGCGCACCGGGCTGGCGAACTGCCAAGCCAACAGCTCGATCAAGACGGTGCGCGCCATCTCGCTCTCGCGCTCGCGGCGCCAGGTGTCGTAGTCGGCGAGAATCTCGTCGAGCGGCTCGGCGGGCACCAAATCCCGGATTTCCTGGATGAAGTCGCGATCCAGCGTGAACGGCCGCGGCACCAGGTTGGGGATGTAGCGCCCGATGATCAATTCGTGGTGTTGATCGCGTGGCATGACCCGGTCCAGTGAACGCCGGAATTCGGCCACGCCGACCCGCAACACCCGGGAGTGGAACGGGACGTCGATACCGGGCACCAGAATGAACGAACGCTTGCCACCGGTGATCTCGCGGCGGCGCTCCACCTCTTCCTCCAGCGCCTCCAGCCCGCGCACCGTACCGGCGATCGCGTACTGGGAACCGCGCAGGTTGAAGTTCACGATCTCTAGAAATTCCCCGGTGCGCTCGGCGATTTCGGCGACGAAAGCGGTGACGTCGGCGTCGTCCAGGTCGATCTGCGACGGCCTGATCGCCGCCAACCGGAAGTTGGAGCGGCCCAACTCGTCGCGTGGCACGATGTCGTGCATCTTCGACCCGCGGTGAAACACCGTTTCCAGCAAGGCTTCCAGCTCGTAGATGCCCGTCACGCAGGCCAGCGCCGTGTACTCGCCGACGGAGTGGCCGCAGGCGATGGCACCTTCGACGAAGGCGCCCTGCTCGCGCATCTCGGCGACCTGAGCAGCCGCCACCGTCGCCATCGCCACCTGGGTGAACTGCGTCAGGTACAACACCCCGTCGGGGTGGTGGTAATGCACACCGCTGGCGATGATGCTGGTCGGGTTGTCGCGGACCACGTGCAGCACTGAGAAGCCCAGCGTGTCGCGGGTGAACCTGTCCGCGGTGTCCCATACCTTGCGGGCCGCCTTGGAGCGGGCCCGGACATCCATGCCCATGCCCTTGTGCTGGATGCCCTGGCCGGGGAAGGCGTAGACCGTCTTGGGCGCGGCAAGCCGCGCCGTCGCCGACATCACCAGGTCAGATCCGATGCGCGCGGCTACTTCCAAAACCTCTGCACCCCGGTCGATTCCGACACGCTCGACGCGGAAGTCGACCTCGTCGCCGGGCCGCACCATGCCCAGGAATCGCGCCGTCCAACCGACCAGTCGCGCCGGCGGGCGTGCTTGGCCGTCGGTGGCGGTCACCGCGTGCTGCGCCGCGGCCGACAGCCACATGCCGTGCACGATCGGCGATTCCAGGCCGGCCAGCAGCGCGGCCGCCCGGTCGGTGTGAATCGGGTTGTGGTCGCCGGACACCACCGCGAACGGACGCATGTCGACCGGTGCGGTGAGCCTGACGTCGCGGCGACGGCGACGCGGTGTGTCGGTCGCGTTCTCCGATACCGCGCCACCGGCGCGGACCGGGTCGGTGAGTTCGGCAGGGCCGGTGCGACCCAGGATCGCGAACCGCTCGTCCAGCGAGGCGATCACTTGGCCGTCTGCGCCGTCGGCAACCGTCACCGACACCGGCACAACGCGGCCCATGTCGGTGTCGATTGCCTTGGAAGCCGTTGCGGTGATGGTTAATTGAGCCTTGACGGTCGGCAACTTGCCGACGACACGGGCGGCGTGGTCCAAGTGCACCAGGCTCAGCAGGCCCTCGACCACGGGGACGCCCGCCTCGGTGACGGCCGAGCCGATCGTCGCGAAAACCGCCGGCCAGCAGAGGCCGACGAGTGCGTCGGGCACGGTGGTGAGACTGGGCGCCAGCGGATCCCCGAAGGTGGCCGTGACGCCGGTGTGGTCGGCGACTCGCTCGGGATCCCAGTCGACCGTGACAGTGGCCGTCCCATCGGTGACCGCGGGCAGGGATTCGGGGCCGTCGACGCCGGCGGCGATCGCCAGCACCGAGCGCATGGCGGTACTGGCGTCTTCGAGGGAAACCACCGGCATCCCGCCGTCAACGGTGTTGGGGGGCAACGTGAACGGAATGTCGATCCAGGTGCCCGACACGGGAACACTGAGGATCACTTGGTCATCCCTGCTCACCTGCAGCCGCGCGCCGGTGGAAGAGTGTGTGGCGCGGAGGTTTCCGGCCTCGTCATGAACCTGCCACTCGCCCGGGTCGGCGATGCGGTGCACCGGGTTGGTGGCGGTGCGGCCGGCCCACAACACATCTGGCGCGTCCAGCACGACGGCCAGTGGGCCGGTCACGTCCGCTCGGCCCAGCCGGCGCGACGTCACCTCTTTCGGCTGCCCGTCCTGTGCGAGCACCTCGTCGATGGCGGCCTGCTCGAAACGGTCCAGCAACTCGCCAACGGGTTCGTCCATCAGGGTGATACCGGCCACCGCTGCGGTGCCGGGGATGATGCACACCTGGTCGGCGTCGTAGCGGGCGTCGTGCGCCTGCCACAGCGAGTCACTGCGCCACCAGCGCCGGACGTCCTTGTCGACGACCGGGACGAAATTCACCGGCTTGCCCAGCGTCTTGCACAGCGTGACGAAGAACGGCACGTCAGCCGGATGCAGTTGCACCGTGTCGGCGTCCGGGTAATGCGCCAGCAGGGTGGCGATGGCCTGCTCGGGATTCTCGAGTAGTGCCGAGTCGTTGAACAGGCTCTCGATCAGGCCGGAATCCTTTGCGTGCAAACGGGCTTCGGCGCGCTGCAGCATCTGCTCGAACCGGTCGCGCCAGGTGTCGGCCAGCCACGGGCTGTCCGGCCCCAAGAGCCCAGCGGTGTCGGCGGTCGAATTGCCCTCGCCGATGGTCAGTTCGACGTAACGCTGCAGCCACTGCAGGTAGGTCATCTCCGCGACGTCGCCGAAATAGGGCTTGGCGGTGTTGGCCATCGCCGCGATGATCTCGTCGCGCCGCTCCGCGACGGCCTCCGCGTCGCCGGCGACCTCGTCGAGCAGGCGACCGCAACGCGAGGCGGTGTTGTCGATCTCGTGGATGTCGGCCCCGAGCTGGCTACGGCTGGAAGCCATGCCGCCCTGGGCTTTTCCGGCGCTGATCCAGTGCTCGGTGCCCTGGGTGTCGACCAGCATCCGCTTGACCGACGGCGATGTGGTGGACTCCAGCGTCGCCATCGCGGCGGTACCGACCAAGATGCCGTCGATGGGCATCAACGGGAAGCCGTAGGACTGCGCCCAGCGTCCCGACAGGTATTCGGCCGCGCGTTCGGGGGTGCCGATGCCGCCGCCGACGCAGACCGTGATGTTGGGCCGCGACCGCAGCTCCGAGTACGTCGCCAGCAGTAGGTCGTCGAGGTCTTCCCAGGAATGGTGACCACCCGCACGCCCGCCCTCGACGTGCATGATCACCGGCTTGGTGGGCACCTCGGTGGCGATGCGGATGACCGAGCGGATCTGCTCGATGGTGCCGGGCTTGAACACGACATGGCTGATGCCGATGTCGTTGAGTTCGTCGATCAGTTCGACGGCTTCCTCGAGTTCCGGGATACCGGCGCTGACCACCACACCGTCGATCGCCGCGCCCGACTGGCGCGCTTTCTGCACCAGCCGCTTGCCACCGACCTGCAGCTTCCACAGATAAGGGTCGAGGAACAGCGCGTTGAACTCGTAGGTGCGGCCGGGCTCGAGCAGTCCGGCCATCTCCCCGATGCGGGCGGCGAAGACTTCTTCGGTGACCTGCCCGCCGCCAGCCAGCTCGGCCCAGTGCCCGGCATTGGCCGCGGCAGCGACGATCTTGGCGTCAACGGTGGTCGGGGTCATGCCCGCCAGCAGGATCGGCGAGCGGCCGGTCAGGCGGGTGAATTTCGTCGAGAGCTTGACGCGGCCGTCTGGCAGGCGCACGACGGTCGGGGCGTAACTCGACCAGGCGCGGGCGACCTCGGGCGTGGCCCCGACGGTGAACAGGTTGCGCTGGCCGCCGCGCGTGGCCGCGGGCACAATGCCCACCCCAAGGCCGCGGACCACTGGCGCGGTCAGCCGCGTCAGGATGTCGCCGGGGCCCAGGTCGAGAATCCAGCGGGCACCGGCCTGATGCACTCGGGTGATCTCGTTCACCCAGTCGACCTTGCTGACCAGGATCGAGTCCGCCAGCTTTCGAGCGAACCCGACGTCGATGCCGACCTTTTCCGCCCAGCCGCCGACGATGTCGATGCCGTCGCCCAGCCGCGGGGTGTGGAAGCCCACCTCCACCTGCACCGGGTCGAAGACGGGCGCGAAGACGTCGCCGCCGCGGATCTTGTTCTTGCGGTCGGCCTCTTCCTTCTCCGAGATCTGCCTGCAATAGAGCTCGAAGCGCGAGAGCTGCTCGGGGGTGCCGGTGATGACGACCGAACGCCGGCCGTTGCGGATGGACAGCACCGGGGGCAGCACGGTGCGAACGTCCTGGGCGAACTCGTCGAGCAGCCGCCCGATGCGCTCCGGGTCGGCGTTGGTCACCGAGACCATCGGCGGGCGGTCGCCGAGGATCGAGATTCCGCGGCGGCGCGCCACCAGCGTTCCGGCGGCGCCGAGCAGCTGGGCCAGGGCCAACAGCTCCACGTCGCGTGCGCCCGCGGCCTTCAGCGCCTCCACGGCCAACACGCCCTGCGAGTGACCCGCGACGGCTACCGGCGGGGTGGCGATCAGGTCCATGCCCTGGCGGGCCAGGGCGCGGATGGCCGCGATCTGGGTGAGCAGCACGCCGGGCAGCGACACCGCGGCCGAGGTCAGGTGCTTGTCGGACGGGACGGATTCTTCGGCGGCGAGTGCGCGTACCCACTGCAGCGGCTCGAAGCCGACCGGCCGCACCACGACCAGCTCTTTGGCGACCGGCTCCAGCAGCAACTCCGCCTCGCCGACCAGCGTGGCCAGGTCGGATTCGATCCCGGCCGAGGACACCAGTTCTTCGAGGGTCTCCAGCCAGGCGCTGCCCTGTCCGCCGAACGCGACGGCATACGGCTCGCCGGCCGCCAGACGATCGACCAGAGCATGGGCGCTGTGGGGGCCGGTCCCGTCGCGGTCAGCGGACACCCGGTCGTGCTCGTAGATCGTCACCTTTATATCTCCCTGTCGCGTCTTTACGTTTCGTTCCGTTCGCCGGTCAACATCGGCGGGCTGGCGTCGTCGACTCCACGGTGAATCGGCGCCAAGAAGATCCGCTGACCCGTGTGTTGTCAGCGGGCCGGCCCGCGGAACGAGCGGCCCGGCAGACAGCACTGGCTCACATAAGGGTGTCATAAGGGTTTTCGGATATCGGGCATGGTGGTTGGTTACTGGTGAGTTCTACGCGCGGGTAACCGTGTCGTGGGTAACACCTGGTTCAAGTCCGCGCGCGGGTGTCCCGGACAAACGTCCTGCATGTAGGTGGTTACGGTCGAGTAGCTATAACTGCGCTGATCAAGGCAGTATTGTTATGGAATCGTTATGTTAAAAATTTGAGCAGACTCGAGCGCTCCAAACCCGTTCTGTCGGGCTCTCACGAATGCGCCGACGGCTGTGACGCCGGGAATTGAGCGAACGAGTGTTTGCTGGAGTCTGCGCCGGACGGTCCGGTGCGGCCGGCCAGACCACGAACAGACCGCGGGCTCACACCTTTTGGGCCCAGCCGGCTAGGTCCACTGCCCGAATTGGGGCTTGAGGATTTCGTTGATGTCGACACCGACCCCACCCACCGAGCGTTTGTCGATCTCTACCTGATGCAGATGCGCGGCCGGATGCGCGTACCCCTTGGGCGAGCCCCAGTTGTGCTGCCAGAAGTAGGAGCCCAGGCCGTCATGCAGCGCCCAGTCGATCGTTTTCGAATTCGCGTACACCCCGGTGCGCTGGTGCCCGACGACCGACTCCCAGGCCCGCAGATACGGCGCCACCTGCTGTTTGTACTGGTCATACGACGGGTTGTCGTCGATCGAGGCGTAGATGGGGGCGCTGGACGGACCACCGGCCGCGGCGTGCAACTGCATTCCGCGCTGGGCGTGCTGGGTACCGGCGCCGGCGCCGCCCAGCCAATCCGAGCTGCTTCCCTTGCCGTACTGATAGCACGAGACGATCTTCAGTCCGCTACTGCTCAAATCGTGCGCCTCGGCCACTTGCATCGGCTTGCCGAGCATCCAGTTGCCGCCCGGACGTCGGTCGGACACGTAACGGATCGCCCCCACCGCACCGGCGGCCCTGATCTCGTGGGCCGGGATGACGCCGGCTGCGTAGTCCAACAAGGTACCGAGTGAAGCCGCCGACGCCGGCGCAGCGCCCAACGACGCGCCCGCGACCCCCAGAGCTAGTAGACCCGGCGTCGCGGCCGCGAATTTGAGCACGTCACGCCGCGACACCGACACATGCCACAGGGTACGACAGGAACACCAGTAGACACACTGGTCATAACCATCACATGTGCATCACATTGCCGCATCGTCGATTTCCTGGCGGGGTGGGGCCGCGTCCCGTGTCGCGGTGGCAAGCGTGCGGGCGCCGCAACTGCGGTGCGGGCGCCGCAACTGCGTGCGGCCGCCGAAACTGAACTGAGGGCATCGAATCGTCGAAAATTGCGATCTGTGTGCAGTTTCGATGCCGCTACTTCAGTCTCGCCGCGACTGCAGTCTCGACGCCGCTACTTCAGTCTCGCCGCGAGTGCGACGCTTCTTCGCCACCTTTTCCGCCGCTCTTCGCCGCGTTTGCACCGAGGGCTAGTACGTCGGACCCGGGGGCAGCGCATAAGCCGCCCGTCGTATTAGTATTATCACTACTAAGTTTATAAAGTTAACGTCAAGGATGTGACAGGTCCCGCCCATGGATCACGACCAACTCATCGACCTGACCCGACGCGCCCTCAAGCTGGCCCGCGACAAGACGACCGACCTGGCGCCCCGGCAACACGCCGTCGACGCGCGGGAGTACACCTCGCTCGAGCGCCACGACCGCGACCGCGCCATGGTCCTGGCCAGCCCGCAATTGGTCGGCTACGTCTCCGAGTTGCCCGGCCCCGGCAGCTACTGCACCAAGACGGTGATGGGCCGATCGATCCTGCTGACCAGGACATCGGAGGGAGCGGTCAAAGCATTCGACAATGTGTGCCTGCACCGCCAGTCGCAGGTGGTGACCGGGTGCGGCACCGCGAAGCGGTTCAGCTGTCCGTATCACGCATGGACCTACGACAACACCGGACGGTTGATCGGCCTGCCGGGCCGCGAGGGCTTCCCCGACGTGGCCCTGAAATCCGACGGTCTGACCGAACTTCCCGCCGCCGAGTTCGCCGGGTTCCTCTGGGTGGCGCTGGATCCCGGCACCACCCTGGACGTCGCCGCGCACCTGGGCCCGCTGGCCGACGAACTCGACTCGTGGGGCATCGGACGGTGGTCACCGCTCGGCGAGAAGGTGCTCGACTGCCCGATCAACTGGAAACTGGCCGTCGACACCTTCGCGGAGAACTACCACTTCGCCACCGTGCACCGGCAGACGTTTGCCACCATCGCCCGCAGCAACTGCACGGTGTTCGACGCATTCGGGCCGCACCACCGGCTGATCTTCCCGCTCAACGGCATCCTCGACCTGGACGACGTCCCCGAAGACAAGTGGGAGCCGTTCCGCAGCATGGTGGTGATCTACGCGCTGTTCCCCAACATCGTGCTGTCGGTGACGATCGCCAACGGCGAGCTGTTCCGGGTCTACCCCGGCGACCGCCCGGGTCGGTCGATCACGGTGCACCAGAACTCCACGCCGCTGGATCTGTCCGACGAATCGGTTGCCGCCGGAGCCCAGGCCGTCTTCGATTATGCGCACGCCACGGTGCGCGACGAGGACTACGCGCTAGTCCAAGCGCTGCAAGCCAACCTCGAGTCGGGCGCCCGCGAGAAACTGGTGTTCGGGCGCAACGAACCGGGACTGCAGCATCGCCACATCACTTGGGAGCAGGCGCTTACCGAGGCCTCGCGACTAAGGTGAGGTGACTGCCTCTAGCCGTGATGCGCTGGTGCGGTTCGGGCATCGTCGTCGGCCAGCACGGCGATCAGGTCGTCGAAAAGCGTTGCCAGCTCACCTTCTTGATCCGATCTCGCCTTTTGCAGCACCTCGCGGGCCTCGCCGCGACGGCCCGAGGCCACCAGCCGTCTGACGTCGTCGACGACGGCCTCCAGATCCGGAGCCATGTTGGCCAGCACGTCGAGCAGCTCCCAATCCCGGTACAGCGCAAGGGACCGCTCGTTGAACGCGAAGCCGGTCACCGGCTCGCCCCACATGGTGCCGTGATACCGGTAGGGCCCTTCCATGTATTCGATCGGCAAACCGTGCGCCGGCGCGGCCACCAGCGGCTCGCCGACGATATCCAATTGCATTGTGGGACAGGTGATCCGGTGGCGATCCGGCATCCACCTCGCTAGCACCGGCGGGCGCACCAGCGGACGCACCGAATCCGGCCATTTCACATAGCTACTGACCGCGACGTCGAAATCCTCGGCGCACTGGGGTGCCACCGCGGGATCGGGCGAGCTTGTCGTGATACCGGTAAACGGTTGCAGCGCATTACCATTCAGGCGGTCGAACTGACGCCAGATGCTCAGGTCGACGCCGTTGTCGAAATTGATCGTTCGCCATTCGTGCGACCTGGTCCGCGGTGCTCCCCCGTCGCCGCCGCCACCGGCGTACTTCGGAAACCATTGCCGGTCGACGTGACCGGCGCTGCCGGAGACCTGTTCGGTCAGCTCGCCCCAGCTCAGCATCCCGGTCATCGTCATTCCCGTCTGGAAGTACGAGTACGTGCCGGCCTGGCCGAAACAGACGATCTTGCCGTTGTACGCCGATGAGCCCACCGGTGTCGGCGCCCGCGTCGGCGTCGCGGCCAGGTCCAGGCGCATCGGCTTTCCGGCCTGGTCTTCGCCGACCAGGCTGATCCGGTAGGTGTAGGGCAACAATTCGCCGTCACCGTCCCGGCGGGTGGTCCACGACGCGGTGCCGGCGGCGCTTCGGTATTCGAGGTCGAGATGCCCAGCGGCCATGGACAACTTGGGCACTGCTCCCGGCTTCATGTTGGCCGGCGGCATGTCGTAGTCGGTATAGGTGCCGTACTCGCCGGTGTCGAGGTCGAACAGCGCCAGCGTGTAGAAATCCGCGACGATCGTTCCGCCGGGCCGGTTCTTGTTGAAGATGGTCAGGAAGGCAAACGAGCGGCCCGCCTCGGGCGCTGCGAGTTCGCCGGCGATGAACCAGGTATCGGATTCCTGGTCGGGGTGTTCGCCTTCGGCAGCGGGAAAGTCCAACTGGTTGTCGCCGGGCACCAACTCAAACGGGTAGCTGCGCCAATCGTCATTCATCTCCGGCCTTCGCTTTTTTCGCTATGTTAGCATCAATAGCGAAATTACCGTGGCTGCCCCGAGGTGGACTCCCGATGACGGCAAATCCCGGCCACCGCTGCTATGACGAACTGTTCATCGGCGGACATTGGCGCAAACCCGCCAACCCCCAGCAACTCGCGGTTATTTCGCCACACTCCGAAGAGCCCATCGGCTACGTTCAGATGGCCGGCCCCGTGGACGTCGACGACGCCGTCACCGCCGCCCGCCACGCCTTCGACCACGGGCCCTGGCCGCGACTCGACGTCGCAGAGCGGATCGCGAAGGTGGCCGAGCTCGCCTCGATCTACGGCGGCCACATCGACGAGATGGCCGACCTGATCACCGCGGAGATGGGGTCCCCGCGCAGTTTCAGCAGGCTGGGCCAGGCGGCCGGCGCGGCGTCGATGATCCATCTCGCGCTGGCGGTCGCTCGCGACTTCCCGTGGGTGGAACGCCGGCGCGGCGTACTGGGCGAGGCCCACCTGCGCCGCATGCCGGTGGGCGTGGTCGGCGCGATCGTGCCGTGGAATGTGCCGCAATGCCTGATCATGCCCAAGCTGATCCCCGCTTTGATCGCCGGCTGCCCGGTGATCCTCAAGCCGGCACCCGAAACACCTTTGGACGCTTTGTGGTTGGCCGAGATGATCGAACAGGTCGGCCTGCCCGAAGGGGTGGTTTCGGTGCTGCCCGGCGGGACCGATGTCGGCGAGGCGCTGGTGCGCCACCCCGGGGTGGACAAGATCGCGTTCACCGGTTCCAGCGCCACCGGGCGCCGCATCGCCGCCCTGTGCGGAGAACAGCTGAAACGGGTGAGCCTGGAACTGGGCGGCAAGTCGGCGGCGATCATCCTCGACGACGCCGACATCGACAAGACCATGACCGGTCTGAAGACCGCGGCGCTGATGAACAACGGTCAGGCCTGCGTCGCCCAGACCCGCATCCTGGTCAGCGAACGACGTCACGACGAGGTCGTCGACGCGCTCGCCGAACTGATGTCGGGCCTGCGCGTCGGAGATCCCACCGACGAGGCGACCGACATCGGACCCCTTGTCGCCCAACGCCAACAGCGCCGCGTCCAGGACTTCATCCGCTCCGGGCAGGAGCAGGGCGCCCGCATCGTCGTCGGCGGTTCGAACGATCCCGCCGAGCGCGGCTGGTATGTGCGGCCCACGCTGTTCGCCGACGCCGGCAACGACATGCGCATCGCCCGGGAGGAGATCTTCGGCCCGGTGTTGACCGTCCTCCGCTACCGCGACGAGGAAGACGCGGTCCGCATCGCCAACGACAGCGACTACGGCCTGGCCGGTTCGGTCTGGACTGCCAACACCGCCCGCGGCCTCGAGATCGCCGCCGGCGTACGCACCGGGACCTACGGGATCAACATGTACATGCTCGACATCAGCAGCCCGTTCGGCGGTTTCAAGCAGTCCGGCATCGGGCGCGAGTTCGGCCCGGAGGGTCTGCACGAGTACGTCGAGCTGCAGTCGGTGGTGTGCAGCGGAAAGATGCCGGCTCTCAGGGAGATTGGGGCAGCTGCAGGGTGAGCTCGACCGGGCAGCACAGGACGCCGTGCTGATTGGTGATTTCGATCTGGAGGTCGACGAGGTAGCGGGGCGGGTCGACCGAGGCGTCTTCTCGCTTGGCCACCGCCCGGCCCCGGCCGACCATGGTGTCGCCGGCATAGACCGAAGCGGCCAACCGCATGGAGCGGCGCACCACGCGGCTGCCGGGGCCGGCCCAGTCGGTCGCGATGCGGTCGGCGAATCCGGCCAGGTGCATGGTGTTGACGTAAATCGTGGGGTTGCCCTGACTTTGGGCATAGCCGGGATCGAAATGGCCGGGGAAGTAATCCCAAGTCGCTCCGGCGTTCTCCACCACCCGCTGGTAGCTGATCTGGTCGACCACCTCGGGGAGCTCGACGGGAACCTCGATCGCCTTCCAGTCCAGATCCGTCACGAGGGCGCTCCCGGCGTGAACCGGAACAAGGTATTCCGGCACTTGGCCACCACGACGCCGTCCCGGCGACGATAGGTCTCCAGCGTCTCGACGAAATGCCCGATGCCCAACCGGGTCCGCTTTTCCGGCGACACCGATACCAACTCTTCGACGACGGTCAGCACATCACCCTCGACGATGGGCTCCAAGAACTCAACGTCGTTGGCCGCGTTGATGAAAGTGGTGCCCGGCAACGGCACCCGCAGCACAACCGAGGCCGCCGGTGCCCGTCCCCCGGGCTCCCATGGCGGAGGGATAAGCCAGCCCATCAATAGGCCCGGCGGAGCCAGCAGGCCTCCCCATTTCTCCCGGGCGTACTCGGCGTCCCAATATGAACGATTGCCGTCGTGCACCATCGCGGCGAACAGTTGAATTCGCGCACCGCTGACCGCGGTCCGCGCGGTGCGCGGTTCGCTCGCCGCGCCGACCATCCGCAGGGCATCCTCGTAGGTACCGAAGGTCAGTTGATAGCCGACCTGGTTGCGGGGATCCTGTTCCACGTATCGGTGCCGCTCACATGACGAGCGGATGCCGGCTCGGCACCTGATCCCACGCGAGTACGCGCGAGGTGAAGTACCAGCCGCCCCGCTCGTAGACCAGCTCATCCCGGAAAGTCCCGGTGGCCCGCAGCGTAGTGTCGCCGTATGCCGCGGCGAAAAGCACTGCGACACAGCGCTGGCTGGCATTCACCCCGTCGACACGGATCTCGTGATCGAGGGTGACCAAGCGCTGGCCGTCTCCACCGTCGAAGGCCGCGCGCAGATCTTCGAACAACTCACCGTCGCGGGTGTAGCTGGCGCCGGAGTGGCGGAACGTGGCGATCCAACGAGGCAGATCACCGTTGGAGTAGGCCCGGTTCTGCCGGGCGTTCAGATCCAGGATGGCAGCGCGGCCGGTCGCGGCCTGCAGCATCTGCTGTTCCTGATGGCTCATGGTGGTCATCTATGGCTCTCCAGACCCTAGGAGGGAAACAGAAAACGAGGTACGTAACATCAACTTAACCTACCGACTGACAATATAGCCCTTTTTTTCGCGATCCCAGGCACCCGGATTCAGACCTCGATTCCGCAATAAATCTTTACGTATTCTTCCGATGCCGTTCTTCGGAAGTTCATTCACGGTCTCGACGTATCGCGGCACGCAGAAGTACGGCATCCGGGCAGCGCAGAAGTCAAGCAGCTCTGCGCAATCCAGCTCGGCTCCGGGGCGGAGCGTCAGCACCAGCAGAATGTCGTCCTCACCTAACTCACTGGGCACTCCGACCGCTGCCGCCTCGGCCACCGACGCATGACGCATGACGACGGTTTCCACTTCGACCGAGGAGATATTCTCGCCGCGCCTGCGCAGTGAATCTTTGACGCGGTCGACATACGTCAGGTTCTGCTCAGCATCCAGCTTCCCCAGGTCGCCGGTGCGGAACCAGTCCGGGTGCGCCTCCACCCGCAGCCCCGGCGTCTCACCCGGACTCACGTAACCTGCGCTCATCACCTGTGGGTAACGGGCCCGGCAGGCGATCTCCCCCACCGCGCCGGCGGGCAGCGGGTCGCCGGCATCGTCGACGATCCGCACCTCGAAATTCGGGTTTGCCCGACCCGACGTCCCCGGAACCCCTTCGTCCCCAACGCTTTTGACGGCGAGAGGAAAAGCCTCGGTCATGCCATACATCGTGACGATGCGACAGCCGTATCGCTTTTCGATGTCGCGGTAGGAGTGCGCGTCGATGGGGGCCGCCGAGATGAACCGCAGCGGCAGCTGCGCGTCACGGGGATCGGCGGGCAGGTTCTGCAGCATCGAGACCATCGCACCGGCACCCGCGAAGCCGATGGCACCGTGGGCCCGCACGTCGTCCCAGACGGCGCCGGGATGAAAAGCGCCCGCCAGCACGGTTGTCCCGCAAACCAGCATCGGCGCCAGCACACTGGGCGCCGCGCTGAGATGAAACAGGGGCATCGCGGTCCACAGCACCTCGCCGGCGGCGAACTCCCAGGCCGACGCGGCGGTCGCGGCGACCGTGAACAGGTAGTGCCAGCTCGTGGCGACCGCTTTAGACGGACCGGTCGTGCCCGACGTGAAGAACAGCGCGCCCACCTCACCCCGGTTGCCGACGTGGTCCAGCGGGTGATCAACCAGGCCGTTCAGAGTCTGAGCGAGCGAATCATCTTGTACCACAACGCTGGTCAGTGTGTCCAACCGATCGGCAACCTCGTCGATGCGGGGGCGCCGCTCGGCGTCGGTGAGGATCACCTTGGCCTTCGACAACCGCAGGGTGTGCAGCAGGAAGTCGCCCTTGTTGGCGGCATTCACCGCCGCGCTCACCGCGCCGATGCGAGCCGCGCCCAGCCAGAAGTAAACCCATTCGGGACAGGTGGTGGTGAACAGCGCGACGCAGTCGCCCCGACCGACACCCAGCCCCCTCAGCAGGTTGGCCGCCGCGCCGGACCGCTGCCGCATCTGCTCGAAGGTCACGTCGGTCCCGGCGATCGACATCATCACCCGGTCGGGATGCTGCTCGGCGCGCCGATCCAGCACTGCCGGCACGGTGAAACGATCGACGCCGAAATCGGAGGGCCCCAGGGGCTTGCTCCGCACCGAGGGCATCACGCTTCCTCAGGCTTGAGCCGCCGCCGGGTCGGGCTCGCCCTCGGCGGTGTAGCCGAAGTCGGTGGCCGAAGGCTGCGTGCCCGGGTAGAAGCGGTGCGCCCAACGGCGCAGGGCGGCATAGTCATGTGCCTCTTCGGGAGCCAGGTTCGGCTTCTCCAGGTACTTCATGTTCTCCCAGGTGAAGAAGTCCTGCTTGATGACCTCTTGCTGCAGCGCCAGGAATTTGGCGGCGCGCCCGGTGGGTGCGTCGCCGGTGTCGCCGGGCTCGCGAATCGAAGCCTGGGTGTAGAAGTAGTCGGTGTAGTCCTCGTCGACCGGTGTCTGTCCGGTGACTTGGCAGGTGGCCACCAGCTCACTCGGGAAGCGGACGACGCCCAGCCCCAGCGAGTAGTTGTCGTAGATGATCTTGGCGTCCACTGGCCCGTTGGGCGTCAACCAGGTCTGCGCCCGGCCGCCGCCGAAATGCGCGTCGACGGTGGCGTGCAGGTGGTAGCCCGAGACCTCGAACGACGCGGTGTTGGCGGGGTTGGCGGCCTTGTGCACGTACTGGACGTGGTACGGGTCGGCCGCGTTCTCGATGATCATCTGCGCGTGCACCTTGACCCGGTTGAGCATCCGGGTGTGCGGGTGCAACGGGTAATACTCGTCGGTCTCCAGTTCGGGCAGCACCGGCGGTCGCCAGTACGGCGCCCGGCCATGACGCTCGTGCCAGACCAGGATGAAGCCGTACCACTCCACGGTCGGGTAGGTGCGGATGCGGACGTTGTTCTTGCAGCCGATCTTGCTGTACGGGATCAGCGCGTTGGTGCCGTCACCGCGCCATTGCCAGCCGTGCCACGGGCAGGCGATGTTTTCGCCTTCCACGGTGCCGCCGACGGCCAGGTTGGCGCCGAGGTGCTGGCAGTAGGCGTCGAGCACATGCACCTTGCCCGAGGCGGTGCGGAACAGCACCAACTCCTCGTCGAAGTAGTGCGCGCGCTTGACCGCACCGGGGGCCAGGTCGGAGGCGAAGGCGACGATGAACCAGCCCGTCGGGAATCGGTACTTCGACAGCGCTATGCCGGAACCGAACTCCCGTTCCGAGGGGTCTTCTGCCGACTCTGAGGTCGGGTCCGAAATCGTATGCGTCACGAGAACTCCGTTTCCCGCGCGGCCGAGCGCGACTTGGCCGCTCTTAACTCACCGCGGTTCGACGACTAGGTCTATTTTTACTATTTTAAGCATTGCACGTCAACGCGAGTGGCGGCGGTGTCCGGAGGAAGCCGGCTGCGCATGACGGCAATGACGGTAGCTCTGTCTGATTTCCGTTGTGGCGCAATCGCTTTTGCGAGCAGACCGCTCAGCCGGTTCCGGGCGCGGCCGTGCCGAATGCGGCTTGGACGGCCAGCGGGTCCAGGTAGTCGCGCCAGTGCACGATCTTGCGGTCCTTGATCGTGATCACCGAGATGAACCGGTTGAGGTACGGCGCGCCGGTACTCACCACGGTGCCGTGCATGGTGTATTCGAGAATCACCACGGACTTTTCCGGATCGTAGTAACGGTGGACGTCGCTGCTGCCGCTCTGAACGATCGATTCCCCGTAATCGGAGTACAGCTCGGCCAGCGCTTCGCGCCCGACGATTCTGCGCGGGTAGCCCGGCACGGTGATGATGTACTCGACCACCACATCCGGCGCATGCATGTCGAAAAAATCGGACCCGCCGACCAGGCCATTCAGGCCCTCCGCGACAACCTCGAAGTAGGGCCGCATCGCGGCGTATCTGGTCATGTCTCGCAATGTCACGGCGTCGACTCTAAAGCGTGGTGCCGACATCGACCGGCCCGCCGCGGGGCGCCGGGTCAGTCGATGAGCTTCAGCGCGGCCTTGGGGCACTGCTCCACCGCCGCGCGCACGTCGATCTCCCGGCCCGGCGGCACTTGTTCTTTCGAGCCCTCCGCGATCTGCACGAAGTCGGCGTCGCCCAGCTCGAAAATGTCCGCGGCGATCGATTCGCAGAAGCCGTTGGCCTCACACTGGTCCGCGTCGACAATCACGCGCATGACCTGCTCCTTCCTCCACTTTTGAGGCGCCTACTTTTCACAGGCCCGCCGGCCTGGTGCCTATCACGCCGTTGGTTGCCAGGCGTGCCAAATCTTCGCCGGTGAGCCCGCACCGATCGCGCAGCACCTCTTCATTGTGCTCGCCGAGCCGCGGCGGCGGCCGGTTCAGCCACCTGCGCTGGCCGGACAGCCGGGCGAACGGCGGACACGGATACAAGCCGGCTCCTGTGCTCGGGTGCTCGAGCCGCTCGAAGAATCCCCTATCACGCAGTTGGGGATTCTCGATCGCCAGCGACGGCGATACCACCGGGGCGGCGGGAATGCCCGCGCCGGCCAGCCGCTCCACCGTTGCCTCCAGCGGCTGCCCGGCGAACCAGTCCCGCAGCCGCCCGTCGATTTCGTCGGCCCGCTCGTGCCGTCCGGCGACACTGAGCAGACCATCATCGCACCAGGACGGTCGGCCCATCAGGTCGACCAGAGCGCGCCACTGTGGGTCGTCGGCGACCGTGACCGCGATCCAGTCATCCTCCGGACCGGCACACCGGTAGATGTTCTGAATCGCCCGGCCCTGACCGCGATTGCCCCGTCGGCTCAACGTCACTCCGGAAACCTCGTGCTCGATCGGCTGTATCGCGGTGATGTTCAGCACCGTTTCGATCATCGGCAGCTCGACCTGCTGGCCGGTGCCGGTGCGGTCGGCGAAGTGCAGGGCGGCCACCACCGCGAAGGCGGCGTGCACCCCGGCGAGCGGATCGCAGGCCCCACGCGGCGTCACCGGCGGGTCCTCCGGTAATCCGGTCACCCAGGCCAGGCCGGCGATCTGCTCCATGGTGGGCGCGAAACCGACCCGCTCGCGCCACGGACCGCCGAGTCCGAACGCCGGCATGCGGGCGACGACGAGCTTGGGGTTGACCTCGAGCAACACGTCAGCGGTCAGCCCGAAATGGTCCATCACCCGCGGCGAGAAGTTCTCGATCACCACGTCGGCGCCGGCGACCAGCGTCTTGAACAGGCCACGGCCATCTTCGGAGCCCAAATCCAATGTGACGGAACGTTTGTTGGTGTTCATCGCGTGGAACACCCAGCCGTACTCCCACCAGTCGTCGACGTCTTTGCGCATCCCGCCCGAGTAGCGGATGCCGTCCGGCCGCTGTATGGACTCCACCTTGACGACGTCGGCACCGAACGCGGCCAGCAGGTGGGTGGCGGCCGGCCCGGCCCAGAAAGCCGTCAGATCGACGACGCGAACACCCTGCAGGGGCAGCTCCGGTGGTGCCAGTGCTGCTTCGGGTTCGTTTTTCCGCCAAGGCGATTCGTCATTGTCCGCGCCCGGGGCCGCCGTGTCGCGCAGCGGCGCGGGCGCACACCTGGACATCAGCCACGGTGCCCGCGGCTGGTGGAAGCCGGCCGGGTTGCGGACGAACACCCCACGCTCGGTCGTGTAGTCCATGTCGCGGATCGTGGAGCCGTTGCCCAGTGCCGCGATCGGCAACCGGAACAGCTGACCGAGCTCGACGATCTCCTCGACGGTCCGATCGGCCATCCACGGGCCGATCTGTTCGCGAATGAAATCGCGGTAGGCCCAGCGGCCTATCTGAAACCGCAGCTGTTCGATCTCCTCGAACTGCCGGCAGTCGACCATCGCGGCGAAGTCGAGCCACTGCTGACCGGTGACCATGGTGATCCCGACGTAGCCGTCCTTAGCCGGCTCGATCGAGGGCACTTCGAGAGTGCGGCGGATCGGCGGTACCTGTAAGAGCTGCGAGTGCAGCCACTCGCTGCTCTGCATCAGGGTGATCGCCTCGAGCATGGACAGGTCGAGGTGCTCACCCGGGCCGCCGCGCTCGACGCGGCGGCGCACCGCCAGCGTGCCGAACGCGGCGAACACGCCGCCCATGTACTCCCCCAGATCACCGCCGATCGCGATGGGCGGGCCGGCGGGGTCGCCGCGAAAACCGGGCGAGCCGGCCCAGGCTTGCAGGGTGAACTCGCTGGCGGCGCGGTCGACATACGGACCCGTCCAGCCGAAGTCGGAGATGGTGACGACGACCGCGTTCGGAGAATCGGCCAGCAGCCGCTGCGGATCGATGCCCAGCGACGCCGCTCGGGACGGGCCGGCGGTGACCACGACGACGTCGGCGGCGGCGAGTTCGGCGCGGAACCGATCGGAATCCGCGCGACACGTCAGGCTGCGTTTGCCCGCGTTGAGGTAGCTGAACAACGGCGCGTTGCCCGGCGCTGGCACCAGTGCTCCGGTAGCGGAGTACCGGCGCAGCGAATCTCCTTGCGGTGGTTCGATTTTATGCACGTCCGCACCGGCGTCGATCAACAGCTTCCCGCAGTAACTGCCGGCGATCCGGTCGCTGATCTCGACCACGCGCAAATCGTCGAGCGGCGTCGGCCGGCTGTCGGAACCGCGATTCACCCGGCTATTTATACCATTACTGCTAAGATAGCTAAGCCAGTCGAGTACCTGGTGGCGATCGCAAGTGCGGCGGGTCGCCACGCATCGAGTCAAGCCTGCGAGGATCGGATGACCGCTCTGGGAATCGGCCCTGACGCCCGTCGCCGGTTGTCGGCGCCAAGGATCGCCGAGATCGTAGCCGACGAACTGCGTCGCCAGATCATCGACGGCGAACTCGCCGACGGCGATCTGCTGCCTCGCCAGGAAGTGCTGGTCGAGCAGTTCAACGTCAGCCTGGTCTCGCTGCGCGAAGCGCTGCGGATCTTGGAGACCGAGGGACTGGTGTCGGTGCGGCGGGGCAACCGGGGCGGCGCCGTCGTGCATGCACCCGCGAAGACCAGCGCGGCCTACATGCTTGGGTTGCTGCTGCAGAGCGAGTCGGTTGCGGTCGCCGATCTGGGCATGGCGCTGCAGGAGCTCGAGCCCGCCTGTGCCGCGCTGGCAGCTCAGCGGCCGGACCGCGCGGACACCCTGGTGCCAGAACTCAAGCGGGTCAACGACACGATGGCCGAGAACCTTGACGACGGTCGGCTGTTCACCGAAATCGGCCGGGAATTCCATAATCTCATCGTTCAGGGCTGCGGAAACCACACCATCATCGCTGTGGTCGGCAGCTTGGAGACGCTGTGGACCAGCCACGAACGGCAGTGGGCCGACGAGAGCGCGGCGCGTGGCACCTACCCGTCGCTGACCAAGCGACGCGCCGCACTCAACACGCACGTCAAGCTCACCGAGACGATCGCCGAGGGTGACGTCGACCGGGCCCGTCGCATCGCCGGGCGCCACCTCGCCGACACCCAGACCTACGTGTTGTCCGGCCGGCCCGAACAACGGATCACGGCGCTGTCGCCGCAGGCGTTGTCACGCCCGCGCGATATCCGGCGCCCTTGACGCTCTTGAGAACCGCACTGGTCACCGGCGGCAGCGGTGGGATCGGAAAAGCGTGCGGTCGCAAGCTATCTGAGCTCGGCTACGACGTGGTTCTGACGGCGCGGCGGGAGGGTCCGCTGCGCGCCACGGCCGAGGAGATCGGCGCGCGCTATATCGTCGCTGACGCGTCCGATCCGGCCGGATTCGCCGCTGTGCCAAGCACATTGGAGGCAATCGATCTCGTCGTTCACGCGGCCGGGGTGTTGGGCGGTACCTATGCCCGCAAGCAGACATTCGAGCAGTGGCGAACGATCATGTCGGCCAACCTGGACTCCTGCTTCGTGGTGACCTCCGCCGTGTTGCCGCGGATGCGCCCGGGTTCGCGGCTGGTGTTCATCTCGTCGTCCGCGGCGCACGAGCCGATGATGGCCCGCACCGCCTACTCCGCGACCAAGGCGGGCATGAACGCGTTCGCGCGCGCACTGGCACTCGAGGTCGACCGGGACGGCATCGCGGTGCACATCGTGACGCCCGGACCGGTGGAAACCGAGATGCTGCAGGACGTTCCTTTCGAGATGTACGCGATCCAGGTGTCCGACGTCGCCGAGGCGGTGGCCTGGCTGGACACCGTCGACCCGTCGGTCGACCTCCCGGAGATCAGGCTGAGCGCCGTGCGGCGCGGGCCTTTCGCGCGCCCGCCGATCGTGCCCACCGAGGCGCGCCGGCGCGCATCGCTCAATTCCCCGCAGAGCTCGAAAATTCCTTGATCACCGACTCCCCGAATTCGGCCAGCGAATCCGGGGCCGCGAAGTCGGCGAACCACACGTAGAACCGCTCGACCCGCTGCGCGGCCAGGCCGTTGAAGTGCGCGATCAACTCGGCGGCAGTACCGCAGACCAGCCCCGGGCCCAGGTGACCGAAGCGCCGGGTGCTCACCTCGCGCACGGTGTCCGGATCGCTGCCTGCGCGGGCGAAGCCCACCATCTGCTGAATCGATATCCGGGCGGTTCCCGCCGCCGCGGCCAGTTTGGGCAACCGATCGAGGTGGTTGGCCTGTAGGTTCCACCAATCCGCATATCTGCGAACGAGTTCCATCATCCGGCGTCCGCTGCCGCCGAGCACCAGGGGTATCGGATGCGTGGGCCGCGGGGCCTGGCTCTTGTCGCTGTCCCCCCAATACTGCGTGATCAGCTCCAGGTGGCGTTCGAGTTGTTCGACGCGGGCCACCGGATCCTGTTGACCGACATCGAATCTGGTGAACTCGGCGGGCCAGGATCCCGCGCCGAGGCCGAGCTCGAACCTGCCGCCCGACGCCTCGGACAGCGTGACAGCCTGCTTGGCGAGCACGGCGGGATGCCGGAACGCGTCGCAGAGGACCAGGTGCCCGATCTTCAACCGCTCGGTCTTGGCCGCCACCCAGGTCGCAATGCTCATTGCCTCCCAGATGTTTTCGCCGGGCTGCCCCGGCGCTTCGAGGTGGTCGATGAATGCCAACCCGTCAAAACCGCTGGCTTCGGCTTGGCGCGCGCGCACCACTAAGTCGGCCACCGGCAACCGCACCTGCGGCAGGAACAGATACCACTCCACCATGTGCCCGCCTACGTCTCCTCAGATCGTGGGTGCGATTGCGTCCGGGTCGCTAGTTTACTATTTTTATTATGTTAGGGGTCTTATGGATGTCGGACTGACTTCGGAGCAGCTGGCGCTGCGCGACACCGTGCGCGGCATCCTGCGCGCCGAGTGTCCGCCAGACGTCGCGCGCCAGGCGATCACCGACCCGGAACACTGGCGCACGCTGTGGAAGACGGTCGTCGACCTCGGCTGGACCGAACTCGCGACGGCCGATTCGGAGGGCGATTTCGGGCCCGTCGAGCTGGCGGTGGTGCTCGAGGAATGCGGCGCCGCCATCGCTCCCGTCCCGTTCCTGAGCAGCGTGGGCATGGCTGCGGGGGTCTTGCGCGCCTGCGGCCCGGCCTTCGATGAGGCGCTCGCCGAGATCGCCGGGGGTGTGGTGGCAACCCTGGCGGTCCATGCCCCGGGTGCGCGGCTGCCCGGGCCGGCCATGACGCTGCAGCGCGGACGGCTGTGCGGGCGTGCGCTCGCGGTCCCCAACCTGCCGCGCGCCGAGCTGATCGTCACGCTGGCCACATCGGACGACGGCCCGGTGGCCGTGATCGCACGCTGCGGGCAGGGCGCCCAGGGCGTGACCATCCAGGCGGGTGAGTCCACTGATCCCGCACAACCGTTGGCCGACGTCGAAATCGACACCGAGCCGCTGGCCGTCGCGTCCATCGACAGCGTCGAATCCGCGCTGGCCGCACCGCTGGTCGCCGCGGCCGCGGACTTGGTCGGGGTGGCAAGCGCCGCGCTGCTCCGCTCCGTCGAGCACGCGAAAGCGCGGCATCAGTTCGGCAAGCCGATCGGCGCCTTCCAGGGGATCAAACACGCGCTGGCCGACAACTACGTCGGCGTGGAGCGCGCGCGCAGCCTTGTCTACGCGGCCGCAGCCAGTCTCGACACCGAACCCGCCGCAGCGTGGACCGCGGCCGCGCTGGCCAAGGCGGCGGCCGGAGATGCCGCGGCCAACTGTGCGCGCACCGCGGTCCAGGTGCACGGCGCGCTGGGACAGACCTGGGAACACGACATCCACCTCTACGTCCGGCACGCGTGGCAGGGCGCCGCGATGCTGGGAGACAGTCGCTCGCTCTACCACGCGGTGGGCCGCCGCTTCGCCGGAGGCGCGGCATGACTGAGATCGTCACGGAGTTCGCCACCTGGTTGTCCGAGTTTCTGCCGAAGGACTACTACCGCCAATATCGGGAATACCGTTGGGATCTCGCGCTGCGGCGGGACTATCAGCGGGCCGCCTTCGAAGCCGGTTGGCTACAACCCACCTGGCCGCGCGAGCACGGCGGCCGGTCGCTGGGCTTGCGCGACGCCATGGAAATCCGGGTCGAAGGCGCGCTGCGGTCCGCGCCGAAGCTGCCCAACATTCAGGGTCCCGGCGTCGCCGCCCCCGGCATCCGGCAGTTCGGCACACCCGAGCAGATCGACCGCCTGTTGGTTCCGCTGCTCCGCGGCGACGAATGGTGGGCGCTGGGCATGTCCGAGCCGGAAGCCGGATCGGACTTCGCCGGACTGCGCACCCGCGCCGAGCGAGACGGTGACGTGTTCCGGGTCAACGGCCACAAGATCTGGACCACCCAGGCCCACCTGTCGCGGTGGTGCACCCTGTACGTCCGCACCGACCCGGACGCGCCGAAACACCGGGGCATCTCCTGTCTGATCCTCGACCTGCAGTCACCCGGGGTGCGCATCGAGCCCATCCGGATGGCGTCGATCTCCGACGAGACGTTCTGCGAGGTCTTCCTCGACGACGTCGAGGTACCGGTGGCCAATCTCTTGGGCCGATGCAACGACGGCTGGAACGTCGCGCTGTCGTCGTTGCATCATGAGCGCCAGATGATCTGGATCATGAACTGGGTCGAGATCAAACGTGGTCTGGCCGCGGTCCGCGGCGCGGTTACGGCCGAGCACAGCGACGACATCTACACCGAACTGGGCACACTGCTCGCCGATGCCGAGGCGCTGCGCGCCACCGGATACCGCTCGTTGGGAAACGAGCTGGCCGGACGGCCCAGCCCGGAGGCAGACATCATGAAGCTCCTCGGATCGGTTACCTTGCAACGGGTTTGGGAGTTGAGCGCAGCCGCCCAGGGGCCGCGTTCGGCTGGTGACCCGGACTTGTTGTTCGAACGCCAGGACGCGCTCGCCGCGACCATCTACGGCGGCACCTCCGAAGTCCAACGCAACATCATCGCCGAGCGGCTGCTCGGGCTGCCGAAGGGTTGACGACGATGGATTACGAGCTCGGCGACGACGCCGCGGGCCTGCGAAAGCACCTGCGGGAACTCATTTCCAACAACATTCCCGCCGACTTCCTGGGCGCCTGCACCGACGACCCGGACGATCTGGCCACCACCGAATCCTTCTGCAAGCTGCTCGCGGCCGAGGGGTTGCTGGCCCTGGCGTGGCCCAAAGAGCATGGCGGCGGCGGCGGTTCGATCTGGCAGCAGACCGTGCTGCGCGAGGAGATGTGGGCCAACTACGAGCCCCGCGGTCCGCAGTACATGGGCATCAACTGGGTGGGCCCGGCGATCATGCGTTACGGGACCGCCGAGCAGAAGGCCAAGCATCTGTCGGGCATCGCGTCCGGCGAAGTGATTTGGTGCCAGGGATTCTCCGAACCGGAGGCTGGAACCGACCTGGCTTCGTTGCGTACCCGCGCGGTCCCGGACGGTGATGGTTGGCGCATCAGCGGCCAGAAGGTGTGGACGTCGTATGCCCGGATGGCGTCGTGGTGCGTGCTGGCCGCGTGCACCCATCCGGACGCTCCGAAATCCAAGCGGCTCAGCCTGTTTCTGATTCCGATGGACCGGCCCGGCTTCACCGTCCGGGGCATCCCGTCGATGCTGGGACCGCACCACCTCAACGAGATGTTCCTGGACGACCTGCCGGCATCCCCCGGCGATGTGCTGGGTGAGCCCGGCGACGGCTGGCGGGTGATGCGCGAGGCGCTGGCATTCGAACGTGTCGGTATCGCGCGTTACGCGCGGTGCGAGTCGCTGCTGGACCGGACGCAGGCCCTGCTCGGCGAGGACTGGGACCTACTGCCGGAATCGATTCGCGCCCGCTGGGTTCGGGCGCTCGTCGACCTGCGGGTGGCCCGGCTGATGGCCTATCGGGCGGTGTCGCTGCAGGACGACCAGTCGGCGGGCGCGGCGGCCAGCGCCGCCCGTATCGCCACCACCATCTGTGATCAGCAGGTCGCCGAGCTGCTTTTCGACGTGCTGGGCCCGTCGGCGCTGGACAGCGGCGCCGCCGCGGCGCTGCACGGGGCGATCGACGACCACTGGCGCTACGCGCAGGCGGCCACCGTGGCGTCGGGCACCATCGAAGTCCAGCGCATGATGGTGGCCCGCGACGTATTGGGAGAACACCGGTGAAAACCGAACTGCCACAAGACATTGCCGACTTCGCCGCCGTCGCCGCCAAACGACTGGACCGGTTGGGCGGCCCGCAGGCCGCACGTCGCGCCGAGACCGATGACGGCGTTCGGGACTCGGCACGCGCCGCGCTGAGCGAGCTGGGCGCCTTCGAGCTCGACGTCCGATCCGGGTCCGACGACCTGCTGGCCGCAGCGGTGCTGTGCCAGGCCGCGGGCGCCACGGTGCTGCCTTATCCGCTCGTCGAGGAGTTGCTGGCGATCGACGGCGCCCGCCTGACCCTCGTTAACCCCGCGGCAGCGCGCATCGATCACGGCGACCTGCCCGGTGACTGGATCGCCGCGGACCTGGACGGCAACCGGTATCGCCCGCAGCCGGGATCCCGAACCAGCGCCAAGCTGGGACCGTTCCTGGTGCCGGCCACTTTGAGCGCACCCGACGGGGCCGTGCCGGCCGCGGACGTTAACCTTCATCTCGTGCTGGGGTCGTGGCGCATTCTGGGCGCATTGCAGCAGGCGCTTCGGATCGTCACCGAACACGTCGGCGCCCGCATCCAGTTCGGCAAGCCGCTGGCGGATTTCCAGGCCGTCCGCTTCGCGGTCGCCGATGCCTCCGTCGCGGTACGCGGACTGCATGAACTGGCCAAATACACCCTCTGCCGACCGGAATCCACAGCGGTGCAAATTCGTTCCGCCGATGCCCTGGTACTTCGGCTCAAGGCCGCCGAGACGGCGCGCCAGGTACTGCGCACCTCGCACCAGCTGCTCGGCGCCCTGGGCTTCTGCGACGAGTCCGACGTCAGCGTGCTCGACCGGCACACCCAGCCGCTGATCCGGTTGCCGCTGAGCGCCGAAGCACTCAGCCTGCGCCTGATCCCCGACGTCCGCGACGGCTACCTGGAGACGCTGTTCAGCGGGCCGGTGCCAGCGTGAGTACCGAACCCGTCGCCGCCGGGGTGGCCCCCAAACCGCTGGAGGACGGCATCCCGTTCGGGACCAAACTGCAGGAGCTGGCCCAGCAGCTGCGCGACGCGACGGCGGTGACCATCGTCGCGCTCGACGGCAGCACGCAATCGCTGACCTTCGGGGAACTCGACGCCCGCGCCAACCAGTGGGGCCGGGCGCTGGCCGCCAACGGCGCCGGGACGGGTTCCCTTGTTGCCCTGCCGATTCCGAACTCAGCACACCTGGTGCTGGCGACGCTGGGCTCGTGGAAGATCGGCGCGGTCCCGATTCCGATGCACTGGGATCTGCCCGAATGGGAACGCAACCGGGTGCTGGCGGTCATCGAACCCGCGGTCGTCGTCGACGAACAGCACCGGTGGACGCTGGCCGACTGCGCTGCGAACGAGTCCGAAAGCCCACTGCCCGAAGCCATTTCCCCCACCGCCAACGGAATCTGCAGCAGCGGGTCCACCGGCGTGCCCAAGGTGATCCTGAACCTGGCGCCGTCGCTGTGGACGGAACAGCATGGAGAGCCGTTCTTGGCGAACTGGACGCCGGTGGCCAAGCCGCAGACCATCCTGGTGCCCGCGCCGATGTACCACACCAACGGCTTCGCCACCTTCCTCATGCTGCTGAGCGGCGACCATCTGGTGATCCTCGAAAAGTTCGACGCCGCACGGTTTGTGGACACCATCGAGAAGTACCGCATCACCAACTTCACCGCCACGCCAACGATGCTGGCGCGCATCGCGGCCCTGCCCGGCATCCGCGAGCGCGACCTGTCCAGCGTGGTGTTCATCCTGCAGGGCGCCGCGGTGATGCCACCCTCGTTGCTGCACACCTGGTTTGAGTTGCTCAGCCCCGAGCAGATCGTCACGGCCTACGGCATGACCGAGAATCTCGGGCTGACCGCGTTGCGCGGCGACGAGTGGCTGACTCACCCGGGCAGCGTCGGCCGCGGCTTCCGGGACACCGAGATCCGGATTCTGGACGCCGAGAAGAACCCGGTGGGCCCCGGCGACGACGGCGACGTCTACCTGCGCGCGCCGATGAGCGCCGGTTACCGCTATCTGGGTGGGGCGCCGCCGCTGCCGTCGACCGAGGACGGGTTCCGGTCCGCCGGCGACATCGGCCACTTGGACGAGGACGGCTTTCTCTACATCATCGACCGCCGGGCCGACATGATCATCACCGGTGGCGCGAATGTCTTTCCGGCAGAGGTTGAGTCGGCACTGGCAGGGCACCCCGGCATCGCCGACGTGGTGGTCATCGGAATCGCCGACGAGCAGTGGGGCCGCCGGGTGCACGCCGTGGTGCAGCCCGCCGCCGACGCGCTGCTCAGCGAGCAGCAGGTGATCGAGTACGCCAAGAGCCGGCTGGCCCCGTACAAGGCCCCCAAGACCGTCGAGTTCGTCGACGCGATTCCCCGGACCGCGGCTACCAAGGTGAACCGCTCGGCGATGATCGCGGCCCGCGGCGGATAGCCTCAAGTCCTCTCGCCCCAAGGATTTCTTGAGGATCCGGCGAGTGGGTGCCGCGACGCTTTCGGCAGCCCATCCCGGAAAGGAAGACTATGTGGACTCGGTTCTTGATCAAGTCCTTTTGGACGCGTGTAGCGATTGTGGCGGGCATTCACGCCATAATCGACAGCGTCAGGTTGCTCGTGAGCCGGCTTGGCGGTTACCCGCTGGCAGACGCCCCGCGCATCGACGATCACCACGTGTTGCCCACGATCGTGGGCCTCGCCATCGGTTACGGGCTTGGTGGCCTGATCGTGGCAGCGTTCACCAGTAACTCCAGCGAGTTCTACAACTACGCCCTGCGTGGGCTCGATCCCCAGCGGCGCTCGGCGGCTGTCGCCGCCGCCTTCCGCGGGCCAGTGCCGGCTGATTGGTCTGTCCGCGATGTGGCGATTCGGGTCGCCACGCGCCGACTCCAATGCGTCGGGTTCTGGAGAGTCTGGTGGCTGGTCCTGTCGTGCTTGGACATCTTGGCGTTGGCCGTGCGGGCAGTAGGAGGTGATTGGCAAAGACTCGACCTTGAAGATTGGGCGACCACCGTGCTGATCCCGTGCCTTGCGGCGGCGGCATGGTACGTGTCGGTCAGGGCCGAGCGGCGCCTCCAGACGCTCCGGTGGACAAGCAGTTTCGGACCGGGCGTTGATTCTGCGCTGACGGCGTAACCCAGGACGGAATCTGCCGAATCCTTTTCGCGCGCTCAATCTGGTCGCTAGGCTCGCCGCCTTAGCACGCAGGGATAATGTTTGGCCACGACTCCGCAATCTTCATCGCGTCAACTGCCGCAGCTTTCTGCGCAACGGCCATCAGGGGAAGACCTGTTGGCCGCAGGTCACACCACGCAGCGGTCATGCGCAATCGAGTGTCGGTGGGGTCCGCCAGACTTCGATTGATCGCCGTTGCGCGTACTCTGCGTTTATTCGAGTTCCATGGCGAAAGGAGCGTGCGGTGTCCGACCTGGCGCACCTGCCGCGCGGTTTGCTGAGCCTGGAGCAGTGGGATGCGCTCGAACTCGACCCGACGCGACGGTGGGAACTCAGCGAGGGAACACTGATCATGTCGCCGCGTCCGCAGCTATGGCACCAGCGCATCTCCAGAAGGCTTACCCGCCTGCTCGAAGATCACCTACCCGACGGGCTCGAAGCGGTTCCCGAAATCGAGGTGATAACGAACGCATCGTTCCCGCCGAGCGTCCGCGACCCCGACATCGTGGTGATTCCGGATCGCATGTTCGAGCGACGTCTTGCCCGCGTCCCGGCAGCGGATGTCGTACTGGTCGTCGAAATCGTATCGCCGGGTTCGCGCGGAACCGACCATGTCATGAAGTTGCACGAGTACGCGAAGGCGGGCATCGCGAATTACTGGATCATCGATCCGGACGCGACGATCGATGACCGCTTTCTCGCTTACCATCTCGACGGCGAAATCTATCGACGGGCCGCGGCTTTCGACGGAGAGCACATCCGGGTGAACGACCCGGCCGCAATGGAATTCACGCTGCAGGCGTTGATTGGTCGCTGAGGCGACGCAAAGCACCTCGCCGGGCGTTGACTCCGCGCTGGCGCGCGGCCTGCTCGCACTTTCACGCCACAGACGCAGAGTCAACGCGAACGGGCCGCGGCGCGGTAACCTCATTCTCGTAAGGCAATGAGCGGACGGGAGAACATTCATGATCGGGCCCGGCGATGAAGCTGAAGTAACCCGCGGCGACCGCTTCATCAAGACGGCCGTCGCGATACTCGGCGAAACCGGGCGAACCGACTTCACCGTGCAAGAGGTCGTCGCCCGCTCCAAGACCTCGCTGCGCGCCTTCTACCAGCACTTCAGCAGCAAAGACGAACTGCTGCTAGCGCTGTTCGACAGGACCATCGCGCAATCGGTGCAGATCTGGCGCGACGAGACCACCGGCCTGGACAGCACGTCGGCGCTCAAGCTGGTGATCGACCGCGTCAGCCAGCAGCCGGAGTCAAGCACCCAGGACAGCCTCAACCGGGCGCTGGGCCTCTACAACCAGCACCTGGCCGAGACCCGTCCCCGCGAGTACGCCCGCGTGCTCTCCCCCATGCATCAGCTCATCCGCGACATCGTCGGACAGGGCATCACCGAGGGTGTGTTCAACCCGGGACTCGATGTCGGTGCGGCGGCGGCGATCGTCATGCAGACGATCGTGGGCGCGCAGCGATTGCATTGGCTGGGAACGGAATTGAACGGCGCACCGATAGACGCCGGCCAGCTCTACGACTTCTGCAGCCGCGCCCTCGGCATCCGGGATATCGAAGACGAAGTGCCGGCGCCGTCGCTGGCCGAGCTGTTCGCGCAAATCGGCATGCGCCCGGGCATCCACGAGGGCGAGTTCGCCATGACGATGCCCGTCAGCCCGAAGGTGACCAACACCTCCGGCGCCCTTCAGGGTGGCTTGATCGCCACCCTCGTCGACGTGGCGGGCGGCCAGTTCGGTCTGGACCATCTGCAGCCGGACACCACCATGACCACCGCCGACCTGTTCATCCGATACCTGCGGCCGATCCGGCAGGGGTCGGCACGCGCGGTGCCCCGGATGCTGCGGGCCGGCCGGCGCACGATGGTCATGCAGGTGGACATATACGGCGACAGCAGTGCCGACGACGGGGTCAATGGGGACGCACTGGCAGCTACGGCAACCGTGAACTTCGCCATCATCAACGGGCCGACGCCGACGATCGGGCTTCAGTAGCCCCCGTACACGTTATTGCGCAGAAGTGGTAACGTCATTACCGCAATCTGAGAATCCAGACTTTCCGAGGAGATCGCCATGCCGTCTCGCGAGCTTTCCTTCCCCGTGTTCGACGCCGACAACCACATGTACGAACCCCAGGAAGCGCTCACCAAGTTCCTGCCCGACAAGCGCAAGAACGTCATCGACTACGTCCAGGTCCGCGGCCGCACCAAGATCGTGGTGCGCGGCCACATCAGCGAGTACATCCCCAACCCGACGTTCGAGGTGGTAGCCCGCCCCGGCGCCCAGGAGGACTACTTCCGTAACGGCGCGCAGGGCAAGACCTACCGCGAAATCCTCGGCGAGCCGATGAAGGCGATTCCCGCCTTCCGTGAACCGGGCGCGCGCCTCGAGGTCATGGACGAGCTCGGTATCGACTACGCCCTGATGTTCCCCACGCTGGCCAGCCTGGTCGAAGAGCGGATGAAAGACGACCCGGAGATGACCCATGACGTCATCCACGCGCTCAACCAGTGGATGCACGAGCAGTGGACGTTCAACTACGAGGAACGCATCTTCGCCACCCCGGTGATCACGCTGCCCATCGTCGACCGCGCGCTGGAGGAACTCGAATGGTGCCTGGAGCGCGGTGCGCGCACCGTGCTGGTCCGGCCGGCCCCGGTGCCTGGCTACCGCGGCAGCCGGTCATTCGGCCTCGAGGAGTTCGACCCGTTCTGGCAGGCCTGCATCAGCGCCGAGATTCCGGTCTCGATGCACGCGTCCGACAGCGGCTACTCCGAGTTCGCGAACGTGTGGGAGCCCGGGGACGAATTCCTGCCGTTCAAGCCGACCGCATTCCGGAGCTTTGCAATGGGGCATCGGCCGATCCTGGACGCGATGGGTGCGCTGGTGTGCCATGGCGCGCTGTCCCGCAACCCCGAGTTGCGGATCCTGTCGATCGAAAACGGCGCCGACTGGGTGCCGGATCTGTTCAAGGGCCTCAAGGGCGTCTACAAGAAGATGCCGCAGTCGTTCAGCGAGGACCCGATCGAGGCGTTCAAGCGGTGCGTCTACATCACCCCGTTCTGGGAGGATCGGTTCGCCGAGATCGTCAACATGGTGGGCACCGACCGGGTGATGTTCGGGTCCGACTGGCCGCACCCCGAAGGCCTGAAGGACCCCATCACGTTCGTCGACGAGCTTTCCGACTTCGACGAAGAGGACCAGGCGAAGATCATGGGCGGCAACCTGATGAAGCTGATGAAGGTCTCGAAGCCGGTCTCAGCCTGATCCGGTAGGACTTCGAGGCCGGGCCTATGGACGGACCCCGCCGCACTTGCTATACAAGAGCACCATGAACCTGGTTCCGGGAGAGAACTCCCAACCAGGTACCGCTCAAGTGATGTTGAGCACACGCTTAATTGCCGAACTCGGCGATCCGCACAGCACACTGCGGGCAGTCACGCAGCGAAGCGGACCGGTGGTGATCGTGCGGGCGGGCGGCGAGATCGACGCCGCCAACGAGCACACCTGGCACCAGCTGGTCAGCGAAGCGGCGGCGGTCGCGAGCCCACCGGGTCCGTTCGTCGTCGACGTGAATGGCGTTGATTTCATGGGCTGTTGCGCGTTTGCGGTGCTGGCCGACGAAGCCGAGCGATGCCGGCGCCGTGGCATCGCGCTGCGGCTGGTCAGCTGCAATCCGGGCGTCGCCCGGATCGTCGCGGCATGTGCGCTCGACGACGTGCTGCCCGTCTATCCGACCACCGACTCCGCCCTGTCGGCGGCGGTGGCCTGAAGTCGGGACGCGGCACTGGCAAAAGACACGCCGTCACGGCGCGAAAATTGGTGCGACGAGCACCGGATCCCCATTGATAATCTGGATAAGGCGTGTGGCAAATAGCTGCTGCGTCGGAACATACGCCTGCTGCAAGGCCTGTTGGCGGCTTCGTAGGAGGGACAAATGGCGGGCGAGAAGGACTGGGACAGGGCGGTCGGCGCGGCCGAGGACGTGCGGCGCGTATTCGAAAGCATCCCCGCGATGGTGGTCGGGCTGGAAGGGCCAGACCACCGTTTCGTCGCGGCCAACGCGCTTTACCGCGCGCTGAGCCCGAAGTTCAGCCCGGTGGGGCTGCCCGCCAAAGACGTCTACCCGGAGCTGGAGAGCCAGCAGATTTTCGACATGTTCGACCGGGTGTACCAAACCGGTGAGCCGCAATCCGGGGCCGAGTGGCGGCTGCAGGTCGATTTCTACGGCACGGGCTATGAGGAGCGCTTCTTCGACTTTCTGGTCACCCCGAGGCGCAGCGAAGACGGATCGATCGAGGGTGTGCAGCTCGTCTTCGACGACGTGACGAAGCGGGTAGAGGAACGGCTTGCCGCCGAGGCGCGGATGGA
This sequence comes from Mycobacterium sp., assembly GCF_035499775.1. Taxonomy (GTDB): domain Bacteria; phylum Actinomycetota; class Actinomycetes; order Mycobacteriales; family Mycobacteriaceae; genus Mycobacterium. The sequence continues at coordinate 36,486 of NZ_DATJYB010000324.1, forward strand.
GGAGCTGTCCGAGCAGTACCGCAGCGTCCGCGATTCCGCCATCGTTATGCAGCAGGCACTGCTGGCGCCCTCGGTGCCCGTCGTCCCCGGTGCCGACATAGCCGCCGAGTACCTGGTCGCCGCGGAGGACACCGCCGCAGGTGGGGACTGGTTCGATGCGATGCCCCTCGGGGATCGGCTGGTGCTCATCGTCGGCGACGTCGTCGGTCACGGCGTCGAAGCCGCCGCGGTGATGTCGCAATTACGCACTGCCATCCGGATGCAGATCGCAGCCGGCCACACCATCGTGGAGGCCCTCGAGGCCGTCGACCGCTTCCATGAACAAGTGCCGGGATCGAAGTCGGCCACCTTGTGTATCGGCTCACTCGATTTCGCCACCGGTGCATTCCAGTACTGCACGGCCGGGCACCCGCCGCCGTTGCTGGTGTCCGCCGACGGAAACTCACGGTATGTGGAACCGTCCGGCGCCGGCCCGCTCGGCAGCGGCGCCGGCTTCCCGATGCGCGCCGAAGTGATCGACATAGGTGAGTCGATCCTGCTGTACACCGACGGCCTGATCGAACGCCCGGGCCGGCCACTGCAGGCGAGCACCGCGGAATTCGCCGAATTGGCCGCGAACATCGTCAGTGGCGGCAAGGGCTTCGTCATGGATGCCCCGATGCGGCCCATCGACCGTCTCTGCTCGGAGACACTCGAATTGCTGCTCCGGTCGACCGGCTACAGCGACGACGTCACCATGCTTGCGGCGCAACGACGTACGCCGATCGCGCCGCTGCACATGACGCTCGATGCCACGATCCATACCGCGCGCGCGGTTCGCGCCCGGCTCCGGGAATGGCTGACCGATATCGGTGCCGATTACTCCGACATCTCCGATGTTGTGCACGCTATCTCCGAGTTCGTCGAGAACGCGGTCGAACACGGTTACGCCACAGAGGTTTCCGACGGCGTCGTGGTCGAGGCCACGCTGGGGGGTGACGGCAACCTGCGCGCATCGGTGATCGACCGCGGCCACTGGAAGGATCACCGCGCGGGTGAACAGGGTCGCGGGCGCGGACTCGCGATGGCCGAAGCCCTGGTGTCGCACGCCCACGTCACGCACGGTGACGACGGCACTACCGCCACCGTGACGCACCGTCTGTCGCGGCCGGCGAACTTCATCACCGACCCCGTGGTCAGCCGGGCAACCTACCAACGCGCCATCAACAGGGAATTCGTTTCCCTGGTCGGGGATGCCGGGCACATCGTCGTCAGCGGCGATGTCGATTCGACCACCGCGTCTACCCTGGACCGCCAGATAGCCGTCGAAAGCCGCTCCGGCATAGCGCCTTTGACCATCGACCTGAGCGCAGTCACGTACCTCGGTTCGGCGGGCGTCAGCGCGCTGGCCGCCGCCCGCGACCGGGCGCGCCGGCAGGGCGGCGACTGTGTCCTGGTTGCGCCGCCCGGCAGCACCGCCCACCACGTCTTGACGCTGGTACAGATACCGGTCGTCAGCGGTGAAACCGAGGGCGTTTTCGCCGAGGAGTAGTGGCGATCGCCAGCGCGGCGTAGCCGGGCGCAGCGGGTCGCCACCATCAGGAGTAGCCGGCTCAGCGGGCCTGACCGTGCCGCACCTGATTGAACGGCACCCCACGGTCGGCGACGTATTCCCGCGGGAAGTTCAGCACCCGCTCCCCGATGACGTTACGGGCCATCTCCGTGGTGCCGCCACCGATGGCGACCGACTGCCGGGACAGGTATCGGAACCCGGCCTGCAGGCCCTCACCCACTTCCCCGACGACGCCGGCCGCTCCCGCGATCGACAGCGCGGTGTCCATGTCCAGGCTCACGGTCTCGGCGTGGAAGAGCCTGATCAGCGTTCCGCCGGCCGGCGGCAGCAGGCCGTCCCGGACACTGTGATAGACGTGCCCGATCAGCTGCTCTTCGACCGCCCGGTGCACCAACGCCCGGCCGGCCCGCTCCTGCACCCGATCGCTGTCGGCCTGCCCGGTCTGGTGCGCGAGGTCGGCGTAGTCGACCGGCGTCGTGTGGCCGCCTTCGCTGCCGCTGCCGCTGGCGAACTCAGAGCCCTGGCCGACCGCGCGGCGTTCGTGATACAGCTGCCGGGACGCCACCGCCCATCCCTGGTTCACCACACCGACCACGGCGTCCTCGCCGACGTCGACGCCGTCGAGGAACTCCTCGCAGAACTCGCTCGACCCGTTGACCTGCCTGATGCGCCGCAATGTGATCCCCGGATGCCCGATGGGCACCAGGAACATGGTCAGGCCGTCGTGTTTGGGCACATCCCAGTTGGTGCGGGCCAGGCACAGCCCATAGTCGGCGGCGAACGCGCTGGTGCTCCACGTCTTGGCGCCGTTGATCACCCATCCGTCGCCCTGCCGTTCGGCGCGGGTGATGACGCCGGCCAGATCTGATCCGCCGGAGGGTTCGGACAGCAGCTGCACCAGTATCTCGTCGCCACGCAGCGCGGCCGCGATGTGCTGCTTCTTCTGCTCCTCACTGCCGGTGTCAAGCAGCGTCGCGCAGCAGATCGTGAACGTCGGCGTGTTCAGGATCAGCGGCATCTCATAGCACAGCGATTCCTCGTCGAAGGCCCGCTGATACGCGTAGTCCAGCCCGAGACCGCCGTACTCGCGGGGAAAGCAGATACCGGCGAATCCGCCTTCGTAGAGCCACTTTTGCAATTCCCTGGCTCGCTGCCAGCTGCGCTCGTCGTCGCGGGGGGCGGCCGGCGGGGACTTCGGGTCGACGCGCGGCATGTTGTCGGCCAGCCAGGCTCGCGCCCGGGCCGCGAACTCGGCTACGGATTCGGTGGATGTCATTCCACCACTTGCGCTTTCGCTGCGGCATGCCAGGCGTACACCCGGCGGTTGTGCTCCTCCGGCGTGCCGAACATGGCGCGGTACAACGTAACTCGCCTCAGGTACAGATGCAGGTTGTGCTCCCAGGTGACGCCGATGCCACCGTGCATCTGCACACAGCCCTGGACGATCTGCCCCGCCATCTCTCCGACGTACGACTTGGCGATGCTGGCCGACAATCGAGCGTCGAACGAGCGGGCGGCCACGTCGGCAACCGCTGCTGCCGTGGTCGCCCGGCACGCCTCCAGCCACATCTTCATGTCGGCGAACCCGTGTTTGAGCGCCTGATACGACGCCAGCGGGCGGCCGAAGGTATAGCGGTCCAGCGCCCATTGGACGGTCAGGTCGAAAACCGTTTGCAGGATGCCGACCACCTCGGCGCACTGCAGCACCTGGGCGATCTGGCTCTGACGGTCGATCAGCGCGGCCGTCTCGGCGGCACCGCCGACGGTCGCGGACGGCTCCACCAGCACACCGTCGAAGTCCACTCGCGCGTAATGCTTGACCAGGTCGATCGACTGCTGAGGCGTGATCCGCACGCCCGGCGCGTCGGTCGGGACGAGGAACTGTCGCACGTCCTCACCACAGCGCGCCACCACCAGCAGCACGCCACTCTGGGCGGCTGCCTCGACGCGGTCTTTGGTGCCCTGAATACGGTAGCCGGAGTCGGTCGGGGTGGCCGTCACCGACGGCTGCTGCGGCGCCCAGCCCCGCCCCGGTTCACAAACCGCCCACGATCCCACCATTTCACCGGACATCAGCGCTTCGATGGTGGCAGCGTGGGCCAGCCGATCGGCGCAGTCGACCAGTCCGGTAAGCACAGTGCTTACCGGGTATAGCGGCCCGGGCGCCACGGTCCTGCCGAGCTGTTCGGCGACCATGGCCAAGTCGGTGACACCGCTGCCCGAGACGCTGCCGCCACCGAGCTCCTCGGGAACGAGCAGACCCGTCCACCCGAGCTCGGCGGCCCGCCGCCACCATGCCGGGTCGAACGAGGTGCCCGCGGCATGCAGCTCCCGGACGTAGCGAAGCGGCGCCTCTTTTTGCAGAAATGCTTGGGTGGTGGAGGTGAAGAGTATCTTTTCAGGAGAGTCGACTGCGGTCATGATGCAGGTACGCGGGGGGCAAAGTTTGGGTGGAGGATCATCCGCCTGATCGGTCCTGGTCGGAGTTCGTTGGCGATTTGATGGTAGCAATGACCAATACCGTAAGAGATACCGGAGTCCAGTCGATAATGACGTGCGCGGCGCGCGAGCTGTAAAGCCCGATTCAGCGGTCGTTCTGGTTTTTGTCGACCAGACACCGCAAGCAAGGAAACCCCCGATCCGGCGATGCAGGCCAGCAGCGTGCTGATGAGCGTGGCCCGGGTGAACGGCATTTGGATGATCACCAAGTTCAGCCCGGTTTAAGCACTTTGGTTATCCGCGCCATGGCCAAGCGGACCGTTACATAGCGAACGCGCGGCGCAGACTCTGCGCGTGCAAAGCCCGGTTCTCTTGGGAGACAACCCAATCCGGTACGGCCGAGTCGAAGCCGTTGAATGTGGCTGCGACAACGTGTAACTCGGTGTGGACGTAGGCATGCAGCAACCGATTCGCATAGTCGATAGCTTCGTCGCGGCACGGGTCGATCTCCGAACAGCTGACGAGGGTGGGCGGCAGCCCCTCCAGGTTCGCCCGATGCGCGGGCACGTGGTGACCGCTTGCCGTGGCGTGGCCGAGGTAATGGCCCCACGCCCGGCTCACCGCCGGGCCGTTAAGGCCCGGGGTGCGCTGGAATTCCCGCCGCGACGGCGTCGCGTCGGAGTCGAGCATCGGCTGGTGCAGGATCTGCATCAGGATCGTGGGACCTTCGCTGTCGAACATGCGCTGAGCCAGACACGCGACCAGCGCGGCACCCGCGTCGCGACCCATTACCGCGACGTGGCCGGCGTCCGCGTCCAGTTCCGCGCTGTGCTCGACGACGTACCGCAGAGCCGTTTCGACGTCGTCCAGGGCCGCGGGACACGGATCTTCCGGCGCGAGCCGGTAGTCGACCGAGACCACCAGACAGCCGGCCTGACGGGCCAACTCGACGCAGTCGGCGTGGTCGGTGTCCAGGTTCCCGGTCACGAACCCTCCGCCGTGCGCATAAACCACCAGCGGTGCCGCTGACTCGGTGGGGCCCCGATAGATTCGCAGGTTCAGCTGCCCCCCGTCTGGCCCGAGAACCGCGCGCGATTCGACGTCGACGCCGGCGGTGTCCACCGCTGCGGCGCGCTCGGCGGCCGCCCGGTTGGCGGCCTCGCGCTCGGCGGGCAGGGTTTCGGCCAGGAACTCGACCACGCCCGACCCGGCGGCAGCATCTCGCAGCGCCGGGTCGAGACGGCTAATGCCTTGCGGCCGTGTGAGATTCGTTTGCGTCATGCCCTCTTATCTCCCAGGTCAGCAGAAAAGCCATCTTCAAGGTAGACCTGTGACTCTATGTGGTGGAAGATGCGGTACTCCTCGTTTCCGCCCAGACCGCGGGCCACCAGCAGCCAGGATATCCAACTGGTCCCGGTGTGCGCGGTCTCGGATTCGCGTCCGGTGAAGCTCCATCTGCTCAACAGGACGCAGCGGGCCAAGCCGTCGGTGAGCGCATCGGCCGACCAGAGCCGCGACGACACCGTCGCCCGCTTGAGGCGGCCGGCCACCCGGGCCCAGTGGCGGTCGAGTTCGTCGACGCCGATCAGCGGTGTCGCATACTCGTCGCCGAGGTAGATCGGCTGCGGTGTCTCCCGCTCCCAGAGGTCGGCGACGCCGGCGATATCCAGCGCCGACCATCTTTCGTCGTATTCGCTGATCAGGGAGTTAATCGAGGGCGTCACCGACGGCCGGCCGTTCTCCGGGCAGGGCCTTGACGGTCGACGGAAGCCCGTAGAGCGCGGTCGCATTGCCGCGCATGATCCGCTCGCGCTGGTCGGGCGGGAACCGGTTGATCGCGTACGTGGGCGAGTCGTAGCTCCAGTGCGGATAGTCGGTCGAGAACATCAGATTGTCGCCGAGGTCCATCATCTCCAGGCATTCGCGGAACCGCACGGTATCGGCGTCCTCGAGCGGCTGGGTGGTGAACCGGACGTGTTCGCGCACATACTCCGACGGGCGGCGGCGCACCTGCGGCAAGTCGCCGCGACGGGCTTCCCAGATCCGGTCCATCCGCGACATCACCGGCATCGCCCACGTGAAGCCGCCCTCGATGAATACCACCCGCAGGTCGGGATGCCGGTCGAATGCGCCGTCGAAGACCAGGCTCATCAGATGAGACACGTACAGCAGCGGCCAGGACGCAAAGAAGTCGTGCCAGTGCGCCGGGTTGCCGACCGGGTACAACGGGATCAACTCGAACGGCGTCTGGCCCATCAGATGGGTGGCGATAGGCAGACCGTTGCGTGCTGCGGCCTCATAGAGCGGGTCGAAATGTGGCTTGCCGAACGGGATTCCGCGTGTCTGCGGCGTCATCAGCACCTGGGCCATATAGGGATGTCCGGCCCACCGTTCGATTTCCCGGGCGGCCTGCTCGGGTGTCTGCGCGCTGACGCTGACGGACCCGCGCCAGCGCCCGTGCGCGTTGTGCTTGTCGAGCCATACGTCGGCGAGCCAGTCGTTGTAGGTCGACTTCAGCACGTGCTCGGCCTGCGGCAGCTGCGCGTCACACATCGGCTCCAGCGACGCGATGCTGACACCGGCATCGACAAGCAACTGCTTGGCGGCGAAATCGGGGTCGCTGCCCGCCACCCCGCCGCCGGGCGGCGCGGCGTCCAGACGCAGCGACATCGTCTTGTACGAGTCCGGCGTGTCGTAGAAATGCGGCACCGGGGCGACCGCATTGCCGGTCGGCCAGATCTTGTCCACCCATTCGGCGGGCGCGTAGGACTTGAGCACCTCGGCCGAGACGGGCAGCGGGTGCACATCGGTGTCCACGATGGCGACCGCTATGTCTTGTTGTGCGGTCGCTGACTCCGACCGCTCGATCGTGGTCATAACACACTCTCCTTCAGCCCGTAGAGCTCGCCGGCGTTTCGCCACAACACCTTGTCCCGTTGCAAGTCGTCAAGGCCCGCGACCATTGTCTGCGGCGACGTGGTGGACCAGTGCGGGTAGCCCGACCCGTACATCAGCAGGTCGGACTTGCCGGTGAACTCCATCCAGCGCTGCATGTCGCCGGCGTCCACCGGTCCGTCAAGAGCCGAGGAACAGAACCGGACATGGTCGGGCAGGTATTCGCTGGGATAGCGGTCGACCCAGGGCGTCTGGTCCCGCATCGACAGCCAGAACGTGTCCAGCCGCCACATCAGCGGGGTGAGGATGTCATAGCCGCCGTCGGCGAAGACGAACCTGAGGCCGGGGTGCCGGCCGAAGACGCCCTCGACGATCAGTGTTGCCAGGTGGACGAAGTAGTTGAGCGGCATGAACGCCGCATATCCCGGGTAGGTGTGCGCGTGCCCGGCGAACGTGGGCGCATGGTCGACGCCGTTGCCGCCGTTGATGTGCACCGCGACCGGCAGCCCGTGCGCGGCGGCGGCCTCCCAGATCGGTTCGAACATCGGCTTGCCGTACGGCTCGCGCGACTGCATTGGAACGCCGACCTGCACCAGCTTCGGGTGATCGGCGAGGCGCTCGATCTCGCCGACCGCGCCCTTGGGGTCTTCGGGGTTGACCCGGATGGTGCCGCGAAACCGGTTGGTGCTGTCGGGCTCCAGCCACCGGTCGAGCAGCCAGTCGTTCACCGCCGCACAGATTCTGCTGTTGAGCAGGTAGTCGGCGATGTTGCCGCGGGTCAGCGGATTCAGGATCGCGTAGCTCACGCCGCCGTCGTCGAACAGATGTCGGCTCACGGTCTGCGGATCCGACCCCGGATAGTGCTCGCCGTAGAGGTCTTCCCGGTAGTCGCCGCCGGGTGCCTGGTACCACTGCTGCTCGACGTCGGGGATCGACCGCAGCTGGTGGGCGGCGGGGAGATAGCGCCGGATCTCGGCGTTGTAGCGGAAGTGCGGTTGCACATTGGTGTCGATGATCGGGCCGGTCATGCGGATAAATACACCTCCCCGTCGGTGACATCGACCTGATAGGTGCGGACGCGGCGCCGCGGATCGGCAACATTACAGCCCGTCGTCACGTCGAATTCCCAGTTATGCCAAGGGCATCGAACGATCTGCCCGTCACGCACCCGCCTGAGCCGGTCTGGCTCCTCCGGGGCGGATTCGTTGGTGCCGCCGATCAGGCCCTGACACAGCGGGGCGCCCTCGTGCGAGCAGTAATTCACGATCGCATGCAGCGAACCGCGCACGTTGTACACGCCGACACCGAACTTCCCCACATCGACCAGTTTCATCCGGCCGGGCGGCAGCTCGTCGAGGGTGCACACGAATCGCCGTTGCAGCACCGGAGCATCACCGCCTTCACGATTAGATACAGTGCCCGTTACGGTAACCACCACAAGTCGTTGGGCTTGGTTGCTATTTATATTATGATAGCGATATTCCGTCTTCCGGCCCGCGTGCACGGGCTTTCTCGGTTGCTCAGAGAGGAGCGCTGATGACGCTCAGCACCGACCATTCCAACACCGGGGGCGCGCCCGTCACCCTCGACTTCACCGGCGAGACCAGCCCATACCCGTTCTTCGAGCACATGCGGCGAACCGACCCGGTCTGGCATGGCGGTCTGGCCGACCACGACCAGATGCCTGAGGAACTCAGGCCAAGCGACGAATGGACCCTGTTCGGCTATGACGAGCTGTTTCAGGCGTTCCGCGACGACAAGACGTTCACGTCGGCCAAGTACGACAACACCATCGGCTTGGTGATGGGTCACACCATCCTGGCGATGGGCGGCAAAGAGCACCACGACCACCGCAACCTGGTGGCCAAGGCATTCCGGGCCACCGCGCTGGAACGTTGGGAACCGTCGGTCATCGGGCCGGTCTGCGATCAGCTCGTCGACGAGATCAAAGACCACGGCGAGGCGGATCTGGTGAAGGCGGTGACGTTCGAGTTTCCGACCCGGATCATCTCCACGCTGCTCGGGCTCCCCCCGGAGGATCTCGATCTGTTCCGGCGGCTCTCCCTCGACCTCATCTCCATCCCGACCGACATCATGGCGGGGCTGACCGCGGCCAACGAATTGCACGGGTACTTCCTCAACCAGGTCGAACAGCGGCGCCGCAAGCTCACCGACGACATCATCGGGGACCTGGTCGCCGCCGAGATCGACGGCGAGAAACTGACCGACGAGGCCATCATCGCGTTCCTGCGCCTGCTGCTGCCGGCCGGACTGGAGACCACCTACCGCTCGTCGGGCAACCTGCTGTACTTGCTGCTGACCCACCCCGAGCAACTCGCGATGGTCTACCAGGACCGGTCGTTGATACCGATGGCGATCGAAGAGGGGCTGCGGTTCGAAACCCCACTGACCATGGTCATGCGGACCACAACGCGAGAAGTCGAAATCGGTGGCAAGACAGTCCCATCCGACGCGCAGATCGACATGTGCATGGGTTCGGCCAACCGCGACGAAAGCCGCTGGACCGACGCGAACACGTTCGACGTCCGCCGCACCCGGCAAGCCCACATCGCCTTCGCCGGCGGCATCCACATGTGCCTCGGTATGCACCTGGCCCGGCTGGAGACGCGGGTGATGCTGAGCAGCCTGTTCGACCGCGTCAAGGATCTGAGTTTCGTTGCCGACGACGGAACCGGTGTGGAGTCCAAGATCGTCGGGCTCACCTTCCGATCCCCCAACAAGCTTCCTGTCACATTCAGCCCGGCCGCATGAAAAGCCGCGCGGCGATCCTGCACGACGTCGGCGGGCCGTGGTCGGTCGAGGACTTCGAGCTCGACCCGCCCCGCGCCGGCGAGGCCCTCGTCGAAATGGCGGCCGCCGGGTTGTGCCACTCCGACGATCACATCCTCAAAGGCGACATGTCGGCACCCAACGAGGTCATGAAGGCGATGGGGCTGCCGACCATGTTCCCGATGATCGGCGGCCACGAGGGCTCGGGCATCGTGCGTGAAGTCGGCCCTGGCGTCACCGACTTCGCTCCCGGCGACCATGTGGTGATGTCGTTCGTCGCCGTGTGCGGCCAGTGCCGCTGGTGCGCCACCGGCATGGAGTACCTCTGCGACACCGGAATGGGCACCATGATCCCGGGCATGCCCACCGACGGAACGTTCCGTCACCACACCGCCGACGGCCGGTCGTTGGGTCATCTGGCGAAGGTTGGCGCATTCGCCAAACACACTGTGGTATCGGTGAATTCACTGATCAAGATCGATCGTGACCTGCCACTGGTGCCCAGCGCCCTGCTGTCCTGCGCGATACCGACCGGCTATGGCTCGGCCGCCAACCGGGCCGGCGTGCGCGGCGGCGACACCGTCGTCGTCATCGGAGCCGGGGGCATCGGGACAGGCGCCATCCAGGGCGCCCGGATCAACGGCGCCGCGCAGATCGTCGCCGTCGACCCGGTGGAGTTCAAGCAGAAGTCGGCCCTGCAGTTCGGCGCTACCCACAGCGTCGCATCGGTCGACGAGGCAATGGACCTGGTACGCGGACTCACCTACGGGGTGATGGCCGACTCGGTGGTGGTCTCGCCGTCCCTGATCACCGCCGACGACGTCCGTGACGCCGTGGCGCTCACCCGTAAGGGCGGGACTTGTGTGCTCACCGGCATGACCTCACAGTTGACAGCTTCGGTGAACATCAACCTGCAGGACTTCATCCTGATGAACAAAACCCTGGCGGGCACCATCTTCGGCTCGTGCAACGGCAAGGCCGACATCGCCCGGCTGGCCCGGCTCTACCAGACCGGCCAGCTCCTGCTCGACGAGATGATCACCAGACGCTATCGACTCGACGACATCAACGATGCCTACGCCGACCTGCTCAACGGTGAAATCGTCAGGGGCGTCATCGATTACGGCATCGACTAAGACTCTTTGGCCTTCTGCCTTTGTTCGTGCAATTCCTTCAGTTTCTTCAGCCTCATCAACTTCTCGACCTGCCCGTAGGCATCGATCGGGCTGTGCAGGGACAGCCCACCGTCGGCATGCACCACTTGTCCGGTCACCCAGGACATTTCGAGGACACCGACAATGGCCTCGGCCATGTCACGGGGCTCCCCCAGCCGACGCAACGCGGTGCGCTTCGACATACCCTCGACCCAGGCGGGCCACTTCTCGGCATCGGGCAGCATCGGGGTTCGGGTAACGCCGGGTCCGACGGCGTTGATACGGATGCCGTAAATGCCCCACTCCACGGCCGCGACCTTCACCAGCATGTCCAGGCCGGCCTTCGACACGCAGTAGGCACCCATATCCCGATCTGCGACGGTGCCGCTGATGCTCGAGACCACCACGATCGAGCCCTCCAGTTCGGCGTCGATCATGGCCTGGGCGGCCGCGCGGATCGTGAACCAGGTGCCGGTGAGATTGACCGACAACACCCGCTCCCACTCGGCGGGCGGCAGTTTCAGCAGCAGACCGGACGACCCGACGCCGGCGCTCGTCACGACTCGCGTGGGCACTCCGTGCTCGCGGATGGTCTGTTCCATCGCGGCGGCCACGGCGTCGGGATCGCTGATGTCGCAATCGATATCGCCGCCCGACAGGTCCCAGGTGACGACGTCGTGGCCAGCCTCGCGCAGCCACGCCGCCGTTTCACGCCCGATCCCGGAACCGCCGCCGGTCACCAAGGCAGTCGATGCACTCATGCCGCAGGTCCGATCAACTCGACGAGTACGCCGTCGGGCGCGTCTATCACGGCCATCGGGACGGTCCTGCCGCCGGGGGCGGGCATCGTGATGCGGCGAACGCCGTGGGTGAAGCCCAGTGCGGCCAGCCCGGACAGTGTCTCTTCGACGTCACGTTGCAGCGACAGCAGGAAGAATCCGTGCCGGGGCGCCTCCGGCGAGGGCAGCGCCTGGTCGGCACCCGCTAACTCGACTAGTTCGACTATGCCCGTATCCGGCGTTTGCGGATCGCCTAAAAAGATGGATCGCAGTCGATCGGTCTTGGCGCCAAACAGTTCTGGCCAATCCCCGGTGAAGGTGTAGTCGAACAGTTCAGTGAATCCCATGCCGTCGCGCCAGAACTCCATCGAGCGTTCGACGTCGGCGGTGCAGATCGCGGCGTGATGGATACCTGGCACAGGCTTCCTCTTCCCTGGTTCGTCACAGTCTTTCCCTGGTTCGTCACAGTCTTTGGCCGGCCGGGACCCGCCGTAACGACGCAATTTTAGGCGTTGACGCTAACTGGTCGGGCAGCGCCTTGTGCACTGACCGTCCGGAACGGCGAGGGTGATCAAGTCGTGCCTACGACCAGTCGTTCACCCGCGCCGACCAGGTTGCCCTTCGAGAGACCGCGTCTATTGCACCGCGGCGTCAGGCCTGCTTGACCGCCTCGATCTCGAGGGTGAGTGTTACCTTGTCGCCGACAACCGCGCCGCCGGTTTCCAGCGGCATGTCGAGATCAATTCCGAAGTCCTTGCGGTTCAACACGACTGACGCTTCGAAGCCGGCGACCTCACCGTGGCCCATGCCGGGGTTGACACCGTAGAAATCCAGGTCGAGGATGACAGGCTTGGTGACGCCCTTGAGCGACAATTCGCCGTGCAACAGATAGCCTTCGCCCTCGGGCTCCACCGCACCGGACGTGAAGGTCGCCGTGGGGTACGTCTCGACCTCGAAGAAATCGGCCGACTTCAGGTGGGCGTCGCGCTGGGGGTTGCCCGTGTTGACCGAACCCATCGCGATCTCGGCATTCACCGACGGCGTGCCGTCCTCAGCGACCCCGATCGCGCCGCTGAAGTTCTCGAACTTGCCGCGGACCTTGCTGACCATCAAATGACGTACCGAGAAGTTGATCGACGAGTGCACCGGGTCGATTGCCCACGTGCCGGCGCCGAGTCGGGTGGTTGCGGTTGCAGTCATGTGTCCGTCTTTCTTGTTGGGGCGACGGCCTCCCCGCCACCTTCATCGCACTAAACGGACCATGGTCCGGTTTCATTCCCTCGGCGGGCGGGTCAACTGCCGCAGGGGTGAGCGCCGCGGACACAGCCCGCATATTCAGATGCGTACCAGACCTAGGATTCGAGTGTGCTAAAGCTCTGGCAGGCCGGCGTCGCGACGATGGCAGTGGCGGTCCTATCGGTGGCGCTCGTAATTCTCGACCTCAGCGACGGCGCGTTTCGACGCTGGTGGTCGGCTCGGGCCTTCACCACGGATGCTCTCGCGGGGATTCTGGTCGTGCTGATCAGCGTGTTGATCATCAACCAGGCGCTGGGGATCCGTCAAAACCGCCAACGATTCCGCGCGACGGCGGCGCATGTCGCCATCTTGTTGAGTCAGGCCATCCGGGCTACCCGTGCGGTCTTGGCTTCCAACACATCTGACGATCGCAACGCCGCCTCTGAGGAACTTCGGACGTACATGGTCATGCTGATGATCGCCGCGCCGATCCTGATCGAGTCGAAAGCCCCCCGAGCCTTCCTGGAAGACGCTCAAATACTGGGCGGCATGCTGGTGGCTGTCCAACATTCGGATTCGCCAAAGCTTTTCAAGACCGTTCCGTCTAATACTCAGCTCGAAGAAGCGCTGCAGCGGCTCAAAAGCAAGGCGGCGCCGTTGCTTGCGCCGTTGTCCGCCGACGAGCTAACCGCCGCCGGAACCGAGGAACCTCCCATGTCGTAATCGGCGTCCATACACGTCGAACATGTTGGTTATGAACACATTTCGTCCATATCACCCACGCTCGGCGAGTCGAACCGAGAACCCTAACCAATCCTGGCGAGCGTGCTCTCCCACAACTCAGCGGCGAGCCGAGGATTCCTGGCCAACCGGTTGGCCCGCGCGATCTTGTGCCGCGAATAGTATTCGCCGGGGGTCCAATCCGTACCGGGCGTGCTTGACGCCAGCCAGACCAGCTGCTCTGCACCTTCATCCGAGGTGGCGGTAAACCGTTCTGTCGGCGTGTATTTCTTCATGAACGCCAAAAACCGCGATCCCGACGCCGGGCCGAAATTGGAGTTGACATAGCCGGGGTGGACCGTCGCAACCGCGAGCCCGTCGGCGTGGTATCGCCGATGTAATTCCTTGGTGAACAAGACGATCGCCAGCTTCGACAGAGCGTAGGCGGTGCTGGCCCGGCGGCTCGCCGTGTTCTCCAGGTCGGCGACGGTCGCCCGCAGGACCATCAGGTGCGACGAGCTGGTCGTGTTGACGACGGTGGCTTTGGACTCGACGAGCAGATCCATCAACTGCGTGGTGAGCAGAAACGGCGACAGGTAGTTGACCTGATAGGTCTGTTCGTAGCCGTCGGGTGTCAGTTGGATCTCGGTACTCATGCCCCCGGCGTTGTTGAGCAGCACGTCGATGCGGGGATAGTCTGCGCGAAGTTTCTGCGCCAGGGCTCGCACCTGCGACAGGTCGGCGAAATCGACCACGAAATGGTCCGCGTCCAGTTCCGCGGCCACCGCGGCCGTCTTGCTTTGTGACCGCCCGATCACGACGATCTTGTCGCCGCTCTGATGTAACCGGCGGGCCGCCGAGGCGCCGATGCCGTCGCTGGCACCGGTGATGACAATCGTCCTTGACGTCACGCGAAGAGTGTATCGATTGGCGCGGAACGTCAGTTGCCTACCGGCACCTGTTGGCAGCTCTCGAGTCAGCCCACCAACCGACCGAATGCCGGATCGACGACGGGCACATGCAGGTTCCAGGTCGGAAATGCGCGACGCAGCAGCTGCGGGCCGGTGACGGTGACATCGCCGGTTCGAAGCACATCTCGCCAACTTCGAGCGCCGCGGTGCCAGTCGACGAATGCTTGCGATCTGGCGTCAACGGTCAGATCCGGCCGCCCACCCGGATCCGGCGGACTCGGAGGCGACGGCGACAATGGCGCCCCCGTCGCCACCGCCAACGCCGCAGCCGCTGATCGTCTGGAAGGACGGTTTGACCGGCTGGTCGTCGTGGATCGGCTTCACTCCGCCCGGACCCAACCAGGAGCCGCTGGGTATTGCCATTCTGGTCAACGGCTTCTGGAACAAAGACAAACCCGAAGTCGTGGCCGACGGTCACGGCCATGCGATGCTCAAACAGATCTCCCCCGCAATTTAGCCTCGGCTCGCCGAGCGCCCATAATCGCGTCACGCCAACGTGTAGCGCACCGGCAGGTGCTTCAGGCCGCCGACGAACGTCGTCGCGGTGAGTTGCGGATCACCGCTGCACTCAATGGATTTCAGCCTGGGCAGCAATTCGGAGAAGAAGCTGTTCACCTCCATGCGGGCCAGCGCGGCGCCCATGCAGAAGTGCACGCCGTAGCCGAAGGCCACATGTTTGTTGGGGTCGCGCCCGACGTCGAAGCGGAACGGGTCATCGAAGACGTCCTCGTCACGATTGGCCGACGCGTACGACAGCAGCACGGATTCGCCTGCCGCGATAGGTACTCCGCGCACGGAGGTGTCTTGGGCGGCGGTGCGCATGAAATGCTTGACCGGAGTGACCCAGCGGATCATCTCCTCGGTGGCCCGCGGCATCAGCGTCAAGTCGTCGCGCAGTCGCGTCAACTGGTCCGGGTTGTCGATGAGTGCATGCATGCCGCCCGAAATAGTGGCACTGGTGGTGTCATGGCCGGCGGTGGCCACGATCAGGTAATAGGACACGGTCTCGAGATCGGACAACGGCTCGCCGTCGATACGGGCATTCGCGATCGCCGACGCGAGATCCTCGGTCGGATGCTCACGGCGCGACGCGGTCACCCCGTTGAAGTACTGGAACATGTCCAGCAGCGCCGGTAACTGGTCCTCGTCGGAGGTGCCGCGCTTGAACTCGCTGTCAGCGCTGCCGAACAGTTCCTGGGTCAGCTTGAGCATGCGCGGGAAGTCGGCCTCCGGCAGGCCCAGCAGCGACATGATCACGTAGAGCGGGTAATTGACCGCGACCTGCTGCACGAAGTCGCACTCGGGACCGACGGCCATCATCTTGTCGACATAGATCTTGGCCAGCTCGTCGACCCGCATCTTCAGCGCCCGCATCGCCTTGGGCCGGAACCAATCCGCACCGATCGCACGCACTAGCCGGTGCTGCGGATCGTCCAAATGGATCAGTGTGCGCACGCCCGCGGCGGCCTGCAGCTCGTCGCCCTCGATGGTCGCCAGCACCGGGCGCGGCCAGTTGGTGAACAGCATGTTCTCGCGTTCGATGTCCATGATGTCGGCGTGTTTGGTGATCGCCCAGAACGGCCGGTAGCGCGGCACGTCGACCCAGGACACCGGTGCGCTGGCGCGCAAATGAGTCAGCGCGGCGTGCAACCGCGGCTCGTCGGTGTAGGCCAATGGATCTGCCAATAACCTGGCGGCTTCGTCCACCGTCGGAGCGCTCATGGTCGTATGTCATTCATAACCGAAACTCCTTGAGTGCGGCGGTAATACAGTCCTGGGAAGCGGCGTAGCAGATCGGTTGCACGCGGTCGACCACGCCCTGGCAACGACTTCGGATGCCGGCGGCGATCGTGTCGACCGGGCCGACGACGGCGAAGGCATCCAGAATCTCGTCATCGATGAGCGAGCCCATGGTGTCCCACTCACCTTCCTTGGAGAGACGGTTCAGTTCGGTGTGCAGGTCGCCCCAGCCGTGCAAGTCAAGAACCTTGCGGTAGGCCGGCGTCGATCCGTAGAACGCAATCTGCTTGCGCGCGGCGGCAATCGCGGTGGCCAGTTCGTCGTCGTTCGTACCGGTTGCGACCATCACTTCGGCCGACACCTCGAAGTCGCCGCGATCGCGACCGGAGCATTGCAGACCGCGCAGCAGCACCGGCATCGTCACCTCGGTGAGGTAACGCTTCGAGATCATCGGGTGACCGAGGTGGCCGTCGGCGATCTCGCCGCACATCTCCGTCATCGCCTCACCGACAGCGGCCAGGAAGACCTTGGGAGCCCGGTGAGGTTGCGGCTCGGGGGTGAACATCGGGGTCATGATCTTGTGGGTGTAGAACTCGCCCTCGAACCGGAGCTTGGTGCCGTCCTGCCACGCGGACCAGATCGCGTGCAGCGCAGCGACGAATTCACGCATCCGACGTGCCGGGTGGCTCCACGGCATGCTGAATCGTTTTTCGATATGCGGCTGGATCTGCGTGCCCAGGCCGAGGATGAACCGGCCCTGTGAGTACGTCTGCAGGTCCCAGCCGATGTTGGCGACGATCATCGGATTGCGCGCGAACGCCACCGCGATGTTGGTACCTAGCTCCAGTCGTGACGTGTGTTCGGCAGCCAGCAGCAGCGGCAGGAACGGGTCGTGGCTGGTTTCGGCGGTCCAGCCCCCGTCGTACCCGTCTCGTTCCAGGGCCGCGGCCCCGTCAGCCGCGCGTTCGAGCCGACGGGGGATCCCGCCATCGATCTTCAAGCTGGACACCGGCGTCATGGATGGGAAGCTACCACTCATGCCGCCCCGCGATTTGGGCCGCGATACGGGAATTGTCCCACGTCAGGATCCTGCCCTCGGGCACGAACCGCAAATAGACCGAGGTGACGTAGCGCTGCCGCGTCGCCTCGGGCAGGCCGCCGGCCGGCGGGCGAAACGCTGCGTACTTCGCATCGATGCCTTCCTCGATACGGCCCATCGAGGCTCGTCGGTGACGAATTCGACGCTGCCGGTGAGATGGACGGCCCGCAGGTCGACCCAGCGTTCCCCCGATTCGACCAGAAACGAGGCCCTGGGGTCATGCCGGACCCGCGCGGTCTTCTTGGTGCCGGCTGGCGTCCTCATCGCGACCGTGCGATCCTCGGCCACGAACCATACCGGCAATGCGATCGGCATTCCGTCGGCGGCGCAGCGTGGTCAGAATTCCGGTGTGCGCGGCCGCGATTTCTGCCCACGCTTCGTCTTCGGTCAACCGGACCATCGGCTCGCCCCAATCGTGCTTGGTTTGTCGCAGAGGCTACAGTAAGCACTTCAGTATGTACCGACCGCCCTTCGGCGAGGTAGGACGGAACCATGACTAAAGGCCAGGACTGGGCGGAGACGCTCGATGATCTGGACCGTCGCCGTCGCCATGCGTTGGCCATGGGCGGCCCGGAGCGGCTCGACAAGCATCGCGGCAAGGGAAAACTCGACGCTCGTGCGCGCATAGCGCGACTCCTCGATCCGGGCACCTTCCGTGAAATCGGAACCATGGTCGGCGGCGATATCGCCGCCGACGCGATCGTCACCGGCTCCGGTCTTATCAACGGGGTGCCGGTGCTGGTGGGCGCCGAGGACTTCACGACATTGGCCGGCAGCATCGGGCCGGGGGGCAACTCCAAGCGCTACCGGATCGCCGAGCTGGCGGTGCGCGACAAGGTTCCGTTGGTGATGCTGCTCGACGGCGCCGGTTTTCGTCCGACCGGCGGGCACTACGGGCGCAGCCCGACCGATCTGCTCGCCCAGACCCAGTGCTCGGGCCGGGTTCCGACGGTCGCGGCGGTGCTCGGCCCCTCGGCCGGGCACGGCGCCCTCGTCGCCCCGGTCTGCGATTTCCGGATCATGAGCAAGCAGGGTGCGATCTTCACCGCCGGGCCGCCGGTCGTCAAAGAGTCCACCGGTGAGGAGATCTCGAAGGAGGATCTCGGCGGAGCGGGCGTCGCACCGCTCAGCGGGGTGGTGCACAACGTCGCTGACGACGACGAAACCGCGCTCGACGATATTCGCCGCTATCTGTCGTATTTTCCGCCCAGCGCGTGGTCCTACCCACCGTCGCAACCGGCCGGCACACTGACCGAACCGCGTCCGACGCCGGAGTTGTTGGAGATCGTCTCCCGCGACAACCGCCGTGTCTATGACATGCGTTCGGTGCTCGACGTGGTCTTCGACCGTCCGGACTGGTTCGAAGTACAGCCGCAGTTCGGCAGAGCGATCATCTGCGCCTTAGCGCATCTCGGCGGGCATCCCGTCGCGATCGTGGCCAACCAGCCACAGGTGCTAGCCGGGTCGATCGACGCCGCCGCCGCCGACAAGGCGGCGCATTTCATCTTGGTCGCCGACTCCTTTCACTTGCCGATCGTCTTTTTGGCCGACAACCCCGGGATGCTGCCCGGCAGCCGCTCCGAACGCGAAGGCGTACTTCGCAGTGGCGCACGGATGTTCGCGGCCCAGACCGCCGCCACGACGATCAAGTTGCACGTCACGCTACGCAAGGCCTACGGTTTCGGCTCCATGGTCATGTCACTGCTCGGGTTCGATCACCAGTCGGCCACCTTCGCCTACCCCGGCGCAACGATGGGGGCGATGAGCGCCGCGGCGCTCACTCGCGCGACGCACGCCGGCGAGGACATGTCCGCCAAGCTACGCGACGCGGAGTTGCAGGCATCCTTCCGGTCGGCCGAGGGCATGGGGTTCGACGAGCTCATCGATCCCCGCGAGACGCGCGACGCGCTGCTGGCCTCTTTACAACGCGCTCTTCGAAGCCGGCAGGCCGCCGCCGAACCGGTGAGCCGCACGGTGATCTTGCCGTAGCTGGGAAGATAAGCCCGTGGCGGAACGATGGACACGGCAACGGCGCCTGGAGCACACCCGCGAGGTGCTGATGGACGCCGCCGAGGAAGTGTTTGCCAAGCGCGGGTTCGGCGGCGCGGCACTGGAAGACATCGCTGCGGCGGCCGGATACACGCGCGGGGCGATCCACTCGCATTTCGGAACAAAAGAAGAACTATTCCTGGCCGCGTTCGAGCGTCACCTGCTTCGGTTTCTCAACGGTTTCGAAGACATCATCGGCGGCTTCGAAAGCCTCGAGGATCTCAACGTTGCTCAATTCGCCGAGCGGTGGCGTGCACTGAACATCGCCGGGCCGGACAGCGCGGCGCTGGGATACGAGTTCTCACTCTTTTTGCTCCGCAACCCCGGCGCGCGGGAACGGCTGGCGGCCAAGCGTGAAGAAACAATCCGGTCGCTGGCCGACTACATCGCCAGCAACATCGCGCGCCTCGGCGGCGCACTGACGATCCCGGCCGACGCCTTGGCGCGGGTTCTGATCGCCAGCCATGAGGGTGTCACCATCAGCGCGCATCTGGACGGTCACGATCTCTACGAGCCGTTCCTACAGATGGTGATATCCAACGTGGCACCCAAGACCGCCCTCAGGCCTGGCCCAGCCAAGCGCCCCCGGCGAACCGGTTGAGTTCAGGGCAGCTTGATCACCGACACGTACATTTCCAGAATCGGCCGGTAGAGATCGACGTCGTCCAGGTGGCTGCCCAGCATGACGGAATCGCTTGTGGCAATGAGGATGTGCGCGAACGTCAACGGAGGGATCAGCAGGGTTCCGCCGAGCCGGTCGACGCCCTCGGCGATAAATTTCCCCAGCGCCTCGACCACCTCTGATCTCTTGGCCGCCACCCGTTCCCGCGCCTCGGGATTGCGCCGCAGATACAAGGTGAACTCGAGGCCCAGCGCAGCGTGCGCGGCCCCGCGGTCAGAACTGAGTTGGCGCCACCGCTGGGCAATGTCGTCGAGTTCGCGCGCTCCCAGCTCGTTGGCCCCCGACATCACCTCGGCGAAATTGTCGAAGTAGCGACGCCAGTACCGATCGCTCACCGCCAGGAACAAGTCTTCCTTCGTGGCGAAGTGCTTGTAGATCGCGCCTTTCGTGTAGCCCGCCGTGTCTGCGATGTCATCGAGAGTTGCTGGCGTGAAGCCCTTTTCGGCGAATACGTGCTCCGCCGCATCCAGGAGAAGCGCACGCGTGCGTTCGACGCGGCGCTCCCGGGTCCACCGCTCAGCCATGCAAACGATTCTGCCACGAGAATGAGAAACACTCTTGTTATTCAGATACCAGTTGGTATATTCACGCATGCCGGAAGGAGTTCGATCGATGAGCAGCGGACTGTCGGACAACAAGAGTTCCCCCTTTAAGACCGAATCTGTAACCGAATCGCTCAGTAGAGTCGCCGCCCTCGGTGGTCGGCCGGAGTCGGCGAGCAAGCCCGTGCGGGCCTGGGCCATCGCCGGCGGTGCCATCCTGGCTTTCCAGCTCTACGTCTGGATCCGATGGATGACCGGCCCCTACTTCAAACGGGTGCCCGCGGGGCCCAGCGATCCGCCGACGCTGATGAAGGTGGTCCTGCTTACCTGGACGGCCGTCATCGTGCTCGGTCTGCCGGTCGGCATCTATTACTTCATCGTCCGGCCGTGGCGGCGGGAGCGGCGAATCACGCTGGACGGCATGCTGCTGGTGGCGTGCGGCTTGTTGTTCTTTCAGGACCCGCTGCTGAACTACTTCAGCACGTGGAGCACGTACAACAGCTGGATGTTCAACCGGGGCTCATGGGTGCAGCACATTCCGGGTTGGGTGTCATACGGGGAGCCGGGCCGCATGATGGCCGAACCGCTGTTGATGAATGCGCCGGGTTACTCGTACGGAGTACTGCTCTGCACGATTCTGGGCTGTTGGGTGATGCGCCGGACGAAATCGCGCTGGCCCAACATCAGTAACGCCGGTCTGATCGGGGTCTTGATCGTCTGGACGTTCTTCTTCGACTTGGTCATGGAGGGCCTGTTCCTCATGCCGATGGGGCTGTACATCTACCCCGGTGCGATCAAGTCCTTGTCCATCAATGCCGGCACCTATTACCAGTGGCCGGTGTACGAGGGGCTGATGTGGGGCGGCGTGCAAGCGGGGCTGTGCGCTTTGCGCTACTTCACCGACGACCGCGGCCGGACGTTTGTGGAACGCGGCTTGGAACGAATCCAGGGCGGGTTTGTCAAGCAGCAACTCACGCGCTTCCTGGCCATCTTCGCCGCGTGCAGCATGTTCTTCTTTGTCTTCTACAACATTCCGGCGCAATGGTTCGCCATGCATCAGGACCCGTGGCCCGCCGACATCGTGAAGCGCTCCTACTTCCTCATGGGAATCTGCGGAGACGGAACCGATCGACTCTGCCCCGATCCCGCAGTCCCGGTTCCACTCAGAAACTCCGGCTACGTCAATCCCGATGGCAAGCTTGTGCTTCCGGACGGCGTCAAGCTTCCGGCGATCGTTCCCTTCGATCGCGGGAAGTGATGTTGAACGGTCCACCCGCCACTGTTAACTCCGTGGGCTCCGTTGCGGAGGCACCGTTCTACCGAGCGGTCGGCGAGGAGATGGACATCTTTCGGGCGGCGGCCCGCCGCGGTCTGCCGGTGCTGCTGAAGGGTCCCACGGGATGTGGGAAGACCCGCTTCGTGGAGGCCATGGCTCACGAGCTCGGTCGCGACTTGATCACCGTCGCGGGCCACGAGGACATGACGTCGGCGGACCTGGTGGGCCGGTTTCTGCTCAAAGGCGGGGAAACGGTCTGGGTGGACGGGCCGCTGACGCGGGCCGTGCGCGACGGCGCGATCTGCTACCTGGACGAAGTGGTGGAAGCGCGCCAGGACACCACCGTGGTCATTCATCCGCTCGCCGATCATCGCCGTGAGCTCCCGGTCGATCGGCTCGCCACCACGTTGAAGGCGGCACCGGGCTTCCAGCTGGTGATTTCCTACAATCCCGGCTACCAAAGCGTTCTGAAGAACATCAAGGAGTCGACCCGCCAGCGCTTCATCGCCATCACCTTGGATTTCCCGCCCGTCGAGATCGAGACGGTAGTGGTTGCCCACGAAGCGGGGATCGACTTCGCGACCGCCCGCGCTCTGGTCACCCTGGGCGACGCGATCCGGAACCTGACGGGTTCACCACTGCGCGAAGTATCGTCGACCCGGATGTTGATCCTCGCCGGCGGCCTTGTCGCCGAAGGGCTGAGCCTCCGCAGTGCCGTCCAGTCAGCCGTCGTCGAGGTGCTCACAGACGATCCGGACGTCGTTCGCGCCCTCAGTGAACTCACAGACGCCGTGCTGCACCGGACGTGACCGCCTCAAATCCGCAGAACCCTAACCGGTTTCGATTCCTTGCCACCCATATCGCGGGCAGGTCCGTCGACGTCGCCGAGGCGTCGGCAGGCGAGGCCGCTCACACCGACGGCAAGGTCATATTCGTCTCGGCGGGCCGGCCTCTCGACGAACAACGCCGCGAGATGCTTCTCCAGAGTGGTCTGTTGGGCGCGGGCAGTCTGGATCGGCAATTGGTCCAGGCATTGCGGGCACGTCCCTCGATAGCGCGCCGCTACCTCGCGCTCGAAGGGCATCGCGTCCTTGCCGAAATCGCCGGGCAGATCTCACTGGCGGCCGCGCTGTGTCCCGATGGCCTACCGCGCACCACGACCGCCGATAAGTCACTCGAGGTGGCCAGGAGCACAGCGGAAATCGCCGCTCCACCGGAATGGTTCGGGGTTATCCGGCCCTCCCGACTGCTTGCGGCTCCGGACGGGCCGGGCTCGCAGACCACCGAGAAGGACCTGCGCCTGGAATTCGATCCCGTCGACCTGCCAGATGCCGGCGACGACCGCGACCGGGAGCGGGTCAAGGAGAGCAAGGTCCTCAAACTGTTTGAGAATCCGCTCTTTGCCTCGCGGACGCTGTCGGACTATTTCCGCAAATTGCTTGGCAGTTCGCGTTCCCCCGGGGACGGCGTTGCCGGCGCGGAGATGCAGGTTCGCGCCGTTCGGCGCGCACACGCGACGGGAACACAGTCCCGACCTGCGCCCACGAGGATCCGTTTCACCGATGACCAAAACCCCGGCGCCACGGCAGGCGTGGGCGGCGCGCTCTATCCGGAGTGGGACGAACACAACAACCGCTATCGGCCGGATTGGTGCCGAGTCATCGACTTCCCGGTGACCGTCCCCGCTGACATCGGCGCCGCAGGCGTTCCACACGACGACGTGCTCCGCCGCCGCCTGTCTCGGGTCGGCCTCGGCCCAAAGGTTCTGCGCGGCCGTCCCGATGGCGACGAGCTCGACATCGAGGCGCTCATCAACCTTTTGGCCGATCTGCGCTCGGGCTACTCGCCACCAGAATGCGTCTACCTGGAACGCCGCAAACTTGATCGCAATCTCGGCGTCCTCGTCTTGCTCGATGCCTCGGGATCGGCCACCGAGACGGATCCAGACGGCCTGGCCGTACACGATCATCAGCGACGGGCGGCTGCCACGTTGGCTGTCACGCTCGAGGAGCTTGGCGACCGCGTCGCCGTCTATGCCTTTCGATCGCAAGGCCGCCACGCGGTGCATCTGCCCTCTATCAAAGGATTTGGAAATCGGTTCGGCGCCGTGGAGCGAGCCCGGCTAAACCAGCTCCAGCCATCGGGTTACACGCGCCTCGGCGCCGGCATCCGAGGCGCAGGCGAAATCCTCAAAACCCAGGCCGGTACTCCCAATCGGCTGCTGGTCGTCCTTTCCGATGGCTTTCCCTACGACCACGGCTACGAAGGCCGCTATGCCGAAGCCGACGCCGCGAAAGCCCTTGAAGAGCTCCGCATGGAAGGTATTGCCTGCCTCTGCCTTTCCGTCGGCTCCTCGGCCACCGATATGCTCGGGCGTGTCTTCGGCTCCGCCAGCCATGCCAGCGCGCCGACCCTGGCCGACTTGAGTTCGCAGATGGATGAGCTGTTCCTGTCCGCCCTGCGGGAACTAAGCGCACCGAAACCGAAAGAGATTAAGACATGAAAGTCTTGTTGACGGGTGCGCTGGGAAACGTCGGCCTGGCGGCTTTGACGGCATTGCTTCAAGAGGGCCACGACGTCGTCGCCTTCGACCTCGACTCTCGCCGGGCGCGCAAACTCGCGTCCGGCTTCGACGAACGCGTGCACTTCGTCTGGGGCGATATCACAAAACCGGAATCGCTGGGCTCTGCGCTGGAGGGCGCGGACTCGGTGATCCACATGGCGGGCATCATCCCTCCCTACTCCGAAAAGGCGCCCGATCTGGCCCGCAAAGTGAACCTCGATGCCACGCGCAACTTGATCGAGCAGATGGAGGCCTCGCCCACCGCCAAACGGCTGGTCTTCGCGTCGTCGCTGGGCGTGTGTGGCGACGTCCAGGATCGCGAGCCACCGCTGCGTGTCGACACACCCGCTTCTCCGACCGACGAATACGGACGCCAGAAAATCGCCTGCGAGGAAGCAATCCGACGATCGGGGCTGCAATGGAGCATCCTGCGGCTTGCGGCGGTGACCCCCATCCACTTGCAGGCCCAGGATCCGAGCATCATGTTCGAGTTCAGCCCCGACGCACGATTGGAGTTCCTCCATCCCGCCGACGCCGGAACCGCGTTCGCGCGCGCACCGGCTTGTGCGGAATCGATCGGGAAGACACTTCTCATCGCCGGCGGCCCAAACTGCCGAATGACGTACGGCGACTTCATCAATGCTCTGATGGGTGCCATC
Source organism: Mycobacterium sp. (assembly GCF_035499775.1). Taxonomy (GTDB): domain Bacteria; phylum Actinomycetota; class Actinomycetes; order Mycobacteriales; family Mycobacteriaceae; genus Mycobacterium. The sequence continues at coordinate 61,632 of NZ_DATJYB010000324.1, forward strand.
GGAATCGGACCCGTTCCGCTCGACGCCTTCGTGCGGCAAAAGCCGCCGCGCTTCTTCGGGGACTGGGTGGACACCGAGGAAAGCCAGCGCCTGCTCGAGTACCAGAAGCGAGGACTCAACGAGCAACTGGAAGACATGAAAAAGGACTTCGGGCTGCTGGTGCCCGTCATCCGTCTCGTGCGCCCGCTCGCGACATGGTTCGTGACCCGCAGTTCTGCTTACCTCAAGGAAAACCGCGCGTCCCCTAGCAGCGCCTAGAAACCGCCGGCGCGATACGCGGTGACGATCGGCTCGAGCTCGTCGGGTGTCGCGCCGTGCATGATCACCGCGTCGGCGCCGTAATCGAACTCTTTGCGGATACGATCCACGCACTGCCGGGCCGACCCGGTGGCCGACGGCTCCAGCCACTCGTCGGGAATCAGCGTGGCGATGTGCTCGATCTGCTCGGGTGTGGCCTTGTGATCGATCCCGCCCGGCACCGACGTCACCACCGCGTCCCCCCGGAATCGTTGCAGCACAGCGGGATCCCAGTTATTGGTCTGGACCAGCAAATCGCCGTACCCCTGCAGGTAGGTGGCCAGACGCGCGACGGTCTTCTTCAGCCGCAGCTGTTCGGGCAGGTGGTCACCGACAGTGGCGAAGCACGACCACACCCGCACGGTGTCGGGGTCGCGGCCGGCTTTCTCCGCGGCAGCCTTGACGGTTTCGACGCAGCGCCGCAACGTCTCCGGGGTGAAGTAGGTGTGCAGGATGACGTCGTCGAACGCCCGGCCGCCGAGCGCCAGCGTGTTAGGCCCGAAGGCCACCAGCGCCAATCGAATGTCTTCGTCGAAGTCCCGATCCAGAAACAGGATCGGGTATTTGCCCATCGGGCCGTCGTGGTTGAAGATCACCTCACCGTGGAACAGGCGGCGCATGACCTGCGCCCAGTCTTCCATCTGGGCGGTCGTCACCGCCGGGATCCCGAAGGCCCCGTAGATCGCCGCGATGCCGCGGCCGATGCCCAGCGTGAACCGGCCGCCGGAGAGCCGGTGCATGGTGGTCGCCCACGATCCGGTGATCAGCGGGTGGCGAGTGTTGTGATTGGTTGCGGCAGTGGCGATCTGCATCCGGTTGGTCACCGCGCACGCGGCCCCGACCAGCGACGAGGCCTCCTTGACGTTCCAGCGTTCGGAGATGAACGCGGTGCCGAAGCCCAACTCCTCACCGCGCCGGGCCTCGTCCATCAATGTCGCGGGGCCCTCTCCCCCGGCCCCGGCCAGCAGGTAGTAGCCCAATTCGTCGAGCGTGCGATCACTCAATTCCAAACTCCTTGTTTGTAGCCGCAGTTCCACACCTCGGTGATCTTGCCGTCGACAACGCGGAACACCTCCATGCTGGCGACGTTGGTCTCGGTGCCGTCCTTGGTGGTCATGCTCGAGTCGTACACGATCGCGACGTGCTCGCCGTCGTCGCCGTCGATGACGATGTTGAGCTCGAAGAGCAGCGAGTCGAAGAGTTGCCACATGTCCGCTACTCGCTGGACCGCCTGAGCGTGGGTCAGCGTATTCGCCTCACCGACCTCGTGTCGAATGACGTTGTCCCCGAACAACTCCTCGGCCAGCTCGATATCGCGTTCGTTCCAGACCACCAGGTTGTAGAGCTCGACCACCTCGCGCGCGGTGCGGGTGGCCATCAGCCGCGCACCTCCGACTCGTCGACGACCCCGCGCAGGAACCGCTCGGTGACCTTCGGCACGCGCCGCGAGAACACCTGGCCGACATGGCCGCCCGGATACCAGTAGAGCTGTCCGCCCCACCGCTCCTGTAGCGCAATCGTCGGCTCGCGCATCGCCATCCGATCGTGCCACGCACCGACGATCAGCCGGCGGTGCGGCGGCGGCGCCGGGTCCACGCTCAGCGGATCGATCACCGAGGTCAGCTGCGAGACCACGGTGGACTGCAGCAGCTCCCGGTAGGCATTGCGCGACGTCCCCCAGCGTCCCAAGTGTCGCGCGATCATCGCGTTGAGCCCCAGGATCGGCGTGTACAGCGCCACCGCGTCGATCGACCGCTCGAGATGCGAAACCAGCGCGGCTACCGGCGTGCCCATCGAAATCCCGGCTACCACAACGGCAGTGGCGTTCGGCTGCGCCCAGCGCACCACGGCGCGCACCTCGGAGACCGCTCGCATCATGCCCGCCACATTGCCCAGCGGGTCCATGTCCGGGTAGCGCGGCCAGTGGCGGCGACGGCTGCCGTGTCCGGGCTGTATCGGCAGCGCCACGTTGAACCCCAGCTCGCGCTGTATCCGGCCGATCCGAGTCAGGAGCAGATCTTCGACACCGCCCTGACCGGCGCCGTGTACCCACACCAGCCACGGTCGCGGACCGTCAGGGTGCCGGCACAGGTGCACCACCGCCCGGGCCCGGCCGCCCAGACGCTCGGCTTCCAGCGTTTGCGGCAGCGCCGGATCGTGCTCGAAGGTCATCCGCTCGTAGGACAGGCCGGCGATGCGCTGTCGCCGTATCGAGTGGACTCGCAACGGTTCCGGATCGGCATGCGCGCCGTCAATGCCCAGCGACGACAATTCCTCGGCCGCCGCGGCGTAGGCGCTCGGCGGCCGCGCCGTCTGGGGCACGTCCCCGCCCAGTATCGAAAAGCCGGTCAGGACAAGCTCGTCGAGCATGACCTCGCCGAACTGGCGCGCGCCGCGGGCCGACGCCCACGTCCAGCCCGACGATTCGTTGAGACCGGTCAGCGTGCGCGGCACCACCATGCCCAGCTGCCGCGCGATGCTCGGAGTTCGTGTCACCCAGGACATGTCACCCTCCCTTCCAGACGGGCTAACTCAGCTTGAAACCGGTGTATCCGCCCGCCGCGATTTCATCGCAGCGGCGCCGGTATTCGGGGATCCCGCCGGTATAACCCATGTACATCCGTTTCTTCCCGGGCACATTGCCGCCGTTGTACCAAGAATTGCAGCTCGGGTGGACCAGCACCGTCGGCGCGACGAGCGCGGTGGCGTGGTCGATCCACTCCTGCTGCGCAGGGCCCAGCGCCTCGATGGTGCGGATTTCGTTGGCACGCAGATAGGCGATGCAGTCGCCGATCCACTCCACATGCTGCTCGAGGGCGGCAACGAAATTCGTCGCGGCGCTGGGACTGCCCGGGCCCTGGATGGTGAACAGGTTCGGGAAGCCGGCAACCGCCAGCCCGAGATAGCACAGCGGCCCGGCGGTGGCCCAGAACTCGCTGAGCGACATGGCGTCACGGCCCCGAATATCGATACGGGTCAGCGCCCCGGTCATGGCGTCGAACCCGGTGGCGTAGACGATCACATCGAGCGGGAAGAAGCCCTGCTCGGTCTCGATCCCCTCCGGCGTCACCCGCGTGATCGCCCCCTTGCGCAGGTCGACCAGCGTCACGTTCTCCCGATTGAAGGTCTCGAAGTAGCCGATGTCGATGATCGGCCGCTTGCACCCCATCGGGTAGTGGGGGACGAGCGCCGCCGCGGTCTCGGGATCTTTCACCGTGCGACGGATCATCTCGGCGTAGAGTTCCTGCACGGCGCGGTTGGCTTCCATGTCGACGGCGGCGTCGGCCCAGACGAACGCCGTCGCCGCCAGCCAGCCGTCCCGATCGAGCCGCGCAAGGC